>JAKAYU010000285.1 GCA_021809525.1 Pseudomonadota bacterium
CGATCTCCCGCCGGATGACCCTCGAGCGCCGGCAGCAGGTGCGCACCGAGCTTCTCGTAGGCCCGGCCATGGGTCCCTTCGCGAAACAGGTAAATGTCATGTTCGGTGAGCAGCACCCCCGGAGTGTAGCAAGCGCGTCATGCCAATGCCCGTCGTGATCGGCCACCGCGGCGCGAGCGGCTATCTGCCCGAGCACACGCTGGCGGCCTACTACCTTGCGCTGCAGCAGGGGGCGGACGCGCTCGAGCCGGACCTGGTCATGACCCGGGACGGGGTGCTCGTGGCGCGCCACGAGAACGAGCTCGGCGGTACGACCGACGTCGCTCGCCAGCCGCGCTTCGCATCCCGACGGGTGACCAAGCGCATCGACGGGGAGCCGGTGACCGGCTGGTTCAGCGAGGACTTCACGCTCGAGGAGTTGAAGAGCCTGCGCGCCTGCGAGCGCATCCCCGCGCTGCGCCCGCACAACACGCGCTTCGACGGACAGTTCGAGATCGCCACGCTCGAGGAGATTCTGCTGCTGCGCGCCGCGGCCGACCGCGAGCGGCGCGCGCGCGCCGCGGCGCTCGGCCTGCCGCCTGCGCCGCCGGTCGGTCTGTATGCGGAGTTGAAGCACGCGACGCACTTTGCCCTGTGCGGCCTGCCCATGGCCGAAGCGCTGCTCGGCATGCTCGAGGCGCACAGCTGCGCGGCGCCCGAGGCAGGCGTGTTCATCGAGTCGTTCGAGCCGGGCATCCTGCGCACGCTGAGCGGGCTGACCCCCGTGCCCCTGGTGCAGTTGATCGAGTCCGAAGGCGCGCCGTTTGACGCGCGCGCGGCGGGCCGCCCGCTCACCTTTGCCGATCTCATGACGCCCTCGGGGCTGGCTGAGGTGGCCGCCTACGCCGCCGCGATCGGTCCGGAGAAATCGCTCGTGATCCCGCGCGATGCGGCCGGGCGGCTCGCCCGACCGACACGCCTCGTCGCGGACAGCCATGCGCAGGGCCTGAGAGTGATTCCCTGGACGTTCCGCGCGGAGAACGCGTTCCTGCCGGCCGAGGCGCGCACCGCGGGAGCACAGAGCGAGCCGGGCGACCTCGAGCAGGAAATCGGCCGCTTTCTCGCCGCCGGCATCGACGGGTTCTTCACCGACCAACCCGACATCGGCGTGCGCGCCCGTGATGCGTTCGTACGTGCCGCGGCCGCGGGATCGGCCTCGGGGGGCGCTCCGGCTTGACCTGAAGCGCGCCGCCGCGGCCGGGCCGCAGCCCCATGTGGCACGGTCTATTGCCGTATACTAGCGGTCTGTGGGAGAACGAGGCCCATGACCGAAATCGCCGATACGTTCGATTCTGCATTCACCAAGGCCGTTGATCTGGGCAACAAGATCGCGGACAAGGACCGGGACGCCGATCTGTGGGACATCGCCGACGGACTGCTCGCCGGCGCGCTGCAGTATTGGCTCTATTCACGCCAGCCCTGCGGCGATCCGCGCTGCCAGGACTGCATGCCGATCAGCACGGCCGAAGGGCGCATGGCGGAGCTGAAGCGCCTGATCGAGCAGCTGGCCGCCGAGAGCGAATATTTCCATACGCCGACGGACTCGAACGCGGGCCGCGCGTAGCGGCGCACCGCGGGCTGAAGCTCGGTAAAATGGCGGCTTTGCACCCCATGGGGGCGAAGTGAGCCAGATGAGCACGCCAAATCCAGCGCCGCAGCCGCGCGCACCCATAGATACCGATGCGCTGATCATCGGAGCTGGGCCCTGCGGGCTCTTTCAGGTGTTTGAGCTCGGTCTGCTCGGGATCAGCGCGCACGTCGTCGACTCGCTGGCGCATCCCGGGGGGCAGTGCACGGAGCTGTACCCCGAGAAGCCCATCTATGACATCCCGGCCCTGCCGGTGTGTGGCGCTCAGGAACTGATCGACCGGCTGCTCGAGCAGATCAAACCGTTCAACCCGCAGTTCCATCTCGGGCAGGAGGTCACTGGGCTGACGCGCCGCGAGGACGGCCGGTTCGACGTGCGTACCGCGACCGGCACCCGCTTCAACGCGGGCGCCGTGGTGATCGCAGCCGGCGTCGGCTCGTTCCAACCGCGCCGCATCGGCATCGAGGGCGCCGAGCCGTTCGAGGGCGGCGCCATCCAGTACCGCGTCAAAGACGCCTCCGCGCTCGCAGGCAAGGACATCGTTGTCTTTGGCGGCGGGGATTCGGCGCTCGATTGGACGCTCGAGCTGGTGACGAAGGCCAAGAGCCTCACCCTGGTGCACCGGCGCGCCGAGTTCCGCGCCGCGCCCGCCTCGGTGGTGAAGATGCGCGAGCTCGTCGCCGCCGGACGGATGCGCTGCTACGAAGCCGTGCCCCACTCGCTGCTCACGGACGGGCCGCGCCTGAGCGGCGTGCGCGTGAAGCGGCCCGACGGCGGCATCGAGCCGCTCGCGGCCGAGCAGCTGCTGGTGTTCTTCGGCCTGCATCCAAAGCTCGGGCCGATCGCCGATTGGGGACTCGAGCTCGACAGGCGCGCGCTGAAGGTCGATACCGAGAAATTCCAGACCAGCCTGCCCGGGGTGTTCGCCGTCGGCGATATCAACACCTACCCGGGCAAGAAGAAGCTCATTCTATCGGGCTTCCACGAGGCGGCGCTGGCGGCCTTCGGCGTCCAGCATCACCTGCATCCCGAGAGGCGCCAGTTCCTGCAGTACACCACCACCAGCCCGATCATGCATCAGCGGCTGGGGGTTCCCGATTGAGCGTTGCGCCGCGCGTGGAGGCAGCCCCGATGGATCCCCGTCTGGCCGATTTGATCAAACTGCTCGACCTGGAGCGGCTCGAGGTCGATCTGTTCCGCGGCGAGAGCCGCGACATCGGCAGTCCGCAGGTCTTCGGCGGGCAGGTGCTGGGGCAGGCGCTCACCGCCGCCGCCGCCACGGTGGAAGGGCGCATCGTGCATTCGCTGCACGCGTACTTCCTGCGCCGCGGGGATTTCAACGCGCCGATCGTCTACCAGGTCGACCGCAGCCTCGACGGTCATTCCTTCTGCAACCGCCGCGTGGTGGCGATTCAGCACGGTGCGCCCATATTCACCATGGCCGCCTCGTTTCAGATCGTCGAAGAGGGCTTCGAGCATCAGATCCACATGCCGGATGTGCCGCCGCCGGAATCGCTGCCGGATGCGAGCCGCCCGCCGCCGGATTTGCTCGAGCGGCTGCCGCAGGCCGTGCGGCAGTTTCTCGAGCGGCCGCGGCCATTCGAATTCCGCCTCGTGCAGCCGATGGAGCTGCTCATGGCGCGCCGCGCTCCCCCGGCGCGCCAGGTGTGGTTCCGGGCGGTGGACCGCCTGCCGGACGACGAGGGCCTGCACCGGCGACTGCTCGCGTACCTGTCGGACTACTTCCTGCTCGATACGGCCACGCTGCCGCACGGCAAGACCTCCTTCAGCGGCGCGCTGGTCATGGCGAGCATCGACCATGCCATGTGGTTTCATCGCCCGCTGCGCGTGGATGACTGGCTGCTCTATGCGGTGGAGAGCCCGAGCGCCTCGGGCGCACGTGGCTTTGCCCGTGCGGGGGTGTATGCGCGCGACGGCCGGCTGGTCGAGATCGGAA
>JAKAYU010000286.1 GCA_021809525.1 Pseudomonadota bacterium
TGGGTCTCGCGCTCTCGGCCGATGAAGTCGACTATCTGCTCGCGAGCTTCGCGCAGCTCGGGCGCGACCCGAGCGACGCCGAGCTGATGATGTTCGCGCAGGCGAACTCCGAGCACTGCCGGCACAAGATCTTCAACGCCCGCTGGATCATCGACGGACGCGAGCGCCCCGAGTCACTGTTCGCCATGATCCGCTACACGCACGAGTGCCACCCCGAGGGGGTGCTCTCGGCCTATCGCGACAATGCCGCCGTGATGGAAGGCCCGCCGGGCCTGCGCTACTTCCCCGATCCGCGCACCGGGGCGTATCGTCACAGCAGCGAGTCCATCGACATCCTGATGAAGGTGGAGACGCACAATCATCCCACCGCGATCTCGCCGTTTCCAGGCGCCGCCACCGGCTCGGGCGGGGAAATCCGCGACGAGGGTGCGACGGGCCGCGGTGCGAAGCCGAAGGTGGGGCTCACCGGATTTTCCGTCTCGAACCTACACATTCCGGGCTGCGCGCGTCCCTGGGAGCGGCCGTTCGGCCGCCCCGGACGCATCGCCTCGGCGCTCACGATCATGCTCGAAGCGCCGATCGGCGCGGCGTCCTTCAACAATGAGTTCGGCCGGCCGGCGATCTTGGGCTACTTCCGTACCTTCGAGCAGCACTGCGCCGGCGATCCGCCCGAGCGTGTGCGCGGCTACCACAAGCCCATCATGATTGCCGGTGGTCTCGGCAGCATCCGGCGTGCGCACGTCGAGAAGTGCGACGTGCCCCCGGGCGCGCAGCTGATCGTGCTCGGCGGACCGGCCATGCTGATCGGTCTCGGCGGTGGGGCGGCCTCCTCGGTCGGCAGCGGCGCCTCGCATGCCGAGCTGGATTTTGCCTCCGTGCAGCGCGGCAACGCGGAGATCCAGCGCCGGGCGCAGGAAGTGATCGACGGCTGCTGGGCGCTCGGGGAAGCAAATCCCATCCTCCTGATCCACGACGTCGGGGCCGGTGGACTCTCGAACGCCGTTCCTGAAGCTGTTGCCCACAGCCGGCGTGGGGCACGTGTGGATCTGCGCGCCATCCCCAGCGCCGAATCCGGCCTCTCGCCGCTCGAGCTGTGGTGCAACGAGGCGCAGGAACGCTACGTCGTGGTGGTGGCAGCCGCGGATGTGCCGGTGTTCCGTGCCATCGCCGATCGCGAGCGCTGTCCGTTCGCAGTGATCGGCGAACTCGACGACACCGGCCGGCTCACGGTGCACGATCCGCTCCTCGGCGGCGACCCGGTGGACATGCCGCTCGATGTCCTGCTCGGCAAGCCGCCGCGGATGACGCGGGACGTGCAGAGCATCACTCCCGCGCGGCAGCCCTTCGATCTCGAGCCCATCGACGCGCGCGAGGCGCTGTATCGCGTTCTGCGCCTGCCCGCGGTGGCCGACAAGACCTTTCTCATCACCATCGGCGATCGCACGGTCGGCGGTCTGGTGAGCCGCGATCCCTTGGTCGGGCCCTGGCAGGTGCCGGTGAGCGACGTGGCCGTGACGATGGCCGACCATCACGGCGTGCGCGGAGAGGCCATGGCGATGGGCGAGCGCACGCCGGTGGCGGTGCTCGATGCGCCGGCCTCGGGGCGCCTGGCGGTCGCCGAGGCCATCACCAACATCCTGGCGGCGGACATCGAGCGGCTGGGGCAGATCCGTCTGTCGGCCAACTGGATGGCTGCCTGCGGCGAGCCCGGCGAGGACGCCGCGCTCTATGAGACGGTGCGCGCGGTCGGCCGTGAGCTCTGTCCGGCGCTCGGGATCGCCATTCCGGTGGGCAAGGACTCGCTGTCCATGCGGACCGGCTGGACCGACGGGCCTGTGGAAAAGAGCGTGGTTGCGCCGGTGTCACTGATCGTCTCGGCGTTCGCACCCGTCGGCGATGTGCGCAAGACCCTCACGCCCGTGCTGCGCAACGACGCTGCGACGGCGCTCTGGCTGGTCGATCTCGGCCGCCAGCGGCTTGGCGGCTCGGCGCTGGCGCAGGTTTACGGACAGCTCGGCAGCGAGCCGGCGGATCTCGACGAGCCGCAAGATCTCGTGCGGCTCGCCTCTGCGCTTGCCGAGCTGCGCCGTGCGGACCTGCTGCTCGCGTACCACGACCGCTCCGACGGCGGGCTCATCGCCACGCTGCTCGAGATGGCCTTCGCCGGCCACTGCGGTCTTGCTATCGAGCTGCCTGAGGGACGCGGTGCGCCGCTCGCGCAGCTGTTCGCCGAGGAGCCGGGGGTCGTGGTTCAGGTCGAGGCGCGCCACGAGGCGCAACTGCGCGCCGTGCTCGAGCGCCACGGGCTTGCCGGACGAGCGGTGCGTCTGGGTGCCCCACAGTCTGCGCTGCGCGTACAGGTTGTCTGTGGTGGTGAATGCGTCCTCGATGAGGCCTGGCGCGACCTGCGCGCGGCCTGGTCGGAGACGTCCTGGCAGATGCGCCGGCTGCGCGATGATCCCGAGTGCGCCGATGAGGAATTCGCCGCGCAGACCGACGAGCGCGATCCGGGCCTGACGGTCAAGCTCGGCTTCGATCCGCAGGAGGACGTCGCTGCGCCCTACATCGCAAGCGGCGCGCGCCCGGCCATTGCCGTCCTGCGTGAGCAGGGCGTGAACAGCCACAACGAGACAGCGGCCATATTCGAGCGCGCCGGATTTGCCCCCTACGACGTGCACATGACCGACCTGATCACCGGGCGGCAGGCGCTGAGGGACTTCGTCGGCCTGGCAGCTTGCGGTGGGTTTTCCTACGGCGATGTGCTCGGCGCTGGGGAGGGCTGGGCGAAGTCGATTCTGTTCAACGAGCAGCTTCGGGAGCAGTTTCAGGCATTCTTCGAGCGCCCGGACACCTTCGCGCTCGGCGTGTGCAACGGCTGTCAGATGTTCGCCGCGCTGAAGAGCATCATCCCGGGCACCGAGCATTGGCCCCGCTTCGTCAGCAACCGCAGCGAGCAGTACGAGTCTCGCCTGACGCTGGTCGAGATCACGAGTTCACCGTCCGTGCTCCTCGAGGGCATGGCGGGCTCGGTACTGCCGATCGCCGTGGCGCACGGGGAAGGACGGGCGGAGTTCGCGAGCGCGGCGGCCGAGGAGGCTTGCCTCAGGAGCGGACTGGTGGCGGTGCGCTACGTGGATCACCACCACAAGCCAGCGACGACCTATCCCTATAACCCCAATGGCTCCCCGGCAGGGATCGCCGCGCTCAGCAGCGCAGACGGACGAGTTACCATCACCATGCCGCACCCGGAGCGCGTGGTGCGTTCGGTGCAGAACTCCTGGCGGCCGGAGGGAGCGGGCGAATTCAGCGGCTGGATGCGCCTCTTCAGGAATGCGCGGCGGTTCGTGGAGTAAATAGGCCGCGCACCGGCCAGCCGCGGAGCGGACTTTTACGCGAGCCGTTCGGCCATGGGCCCAGTCGCCTGTAACAGCTGAACGTGCGTCGAGATGCCTGCTGGTGTCGGAATATCCCCACTTTACGATGCGCGGAGCCTTGCTGCAGTGGCGGATATGGCGCTTGAGATTTCTGGCTCTGTTGAATTCTGAGGGGGGGGGTACGCCGGGCGGCCGGGAAGGAG
>JAKAYU010000059.1 GCA_021809525.1 Pseudomonadota bacterium
CTGCGCGCTGTATATGACCGATTCATCACCAATGTCGGTCTGCCAATTTCATATGCGGGCCTCGCTGTGTTGCCATTGGTCATCGCGCAGGATCCGGGCACCACCGCATCGATGGTCGCCGTGATGGGCGCGGTGTCCCTGTTCAACGTGTTGTATTACCTGCGCAGCGAACGCTCGCTGGATTTCATTTACGGCGTGCTGTACTCCTATTTCTACTCCATTGCGCTCTTTTGGATATTCCCCTACGCGCTTGCGACCGTCCGGGCGCGCGGCTGGCTGACGCGCTGAGCGCTGGCGCGGCACAGCCGCGCGTCCACCTTGGTGGCGGGAAAGACGTGCTTAATATCGTACAGCTCGTGGTTCTTGCGGCATAACCTGTGGATGGTCTCTGCCGCGGGGCTGCGGAACTGCTCGTGGGCCACGTCGATGGTCTTGGAGTTGCGTACGTCGGGACAGTTTTCCTTGACCGTCACGCCGCGCATCAGCGCGCATGTCCATTGGCGTGGATGCGCTTGCGGTTCATCAGCTTGACGATTTGCGCGGCGAATTGCATCGGTATGTTGCCGTCCAGGCGACTTCCGGCGAGGACCCTCTCGGGGTGATAACCGAGTTCTTGTCTGTCGGAGCACGGCACGCAATCCACTGGCGATGGCGCGGATCACGCTAGATTCAGTCTGTCACTGCGCGCGACCCGCGCCATACTTGCCAGCCGCAGGGGTTGCCTGAGGGTTGTGCACTGGGTGTGCATGCGCGGACGCTGCAGATGCGTGCGGCGACGGCGTCCGAGGAATCAGGGCAGGTGTTCGCGCGCCAGGTATTCGGCGCTCTGCATCTCGATGAGACGGCTCGCGGTGCGCTGGAACTCGAACTGCAGCCGCTGGCCGCGGTACAGATGCTCCGGAGTATCGGCTGCCGACACCACGAGCTTGACGTTTCGGTCGTACAGCTCGTCAATCAGGGCGATGAATCGCCGCGTCTCATCGTGGCGCGTCTCGTCGAGGCACGGCACTTCCGAAAGCACCAGTGCGGAGTACAGCCGGGCGAGCTCGATGTAGTCCTCCTGGCTGCGCGGTCCGGCGCACAGCGCCTGGAAATCGAACCACACGGCGCTGTCGCTCTGGCGCACGACCGCAATGGCGCGCTCGTTGATGTGCAGCTGCCCACCGGCCGCTTCGGCGTGTTGCGACAGCTCGGCGAACAGAGCGCGCAGCCGCGCCGCAACGTCCGCCTCGCTTGTGAGCAGATAGGTCCCGGCCTGGGTGAGCTGGCGCAGGCGGTAATCGCTGCCCCCGTCCAGCGGGAGCACTTTGGTATGCCGTTCGATGAGCGCGATGGCCGGCAGGAACCGCTGGCGCTGCAGTCCGTCGCGGTACAGCGCAGCGGGCGGAGTGTTGGAAGTCGCGACCAGGCTCACGCCGCGCCGGAACAGACCGTTGAACAGTCCGCCGAGGATCATCGCATCGGCGATGTCGGTCACGTACAGCTCGTCGAAACACAGCACCCGAGTGTCCGCGGCGATGTGTTCGGCGACTACCTCGAGCGGGGAGTCCTGCGCGCGCAGCGTCTTCAGTTCGGCATGCACATCGTGCATGAAGCGGTGAAAGTGGCGCCGGCGGCGCTCGGGAAACGGCAGGCTATGGAAGAACAGATCCATCAGCCAAGTCTTGCCGCGCCCGACCGGTCCCCACAGGTAGACGCCGCGCTCGGGCAGCCTGGCAGGATGCCGGAGGCGCCCGAGCAGGCGCCGAGCGAGCGAGATCTCGCCGGCGCGCGCGGCGATCAGCCGGCTGCGCAGATCCTCCATCTGCGCGAGCACGCGCAATTGCGCCGGATCGGCACTGTAGCCCCGCTCGCGCAGTTCCCGCGTGTAGATCTCGCGCAGCGTCGGCGCGGTCGGTGCGTCCATGGTGGCGGCTCCGAGTCAGCCCGCCAGTTCGGGCAGGTCGCGAAAATGATCGAGTGCCTGCGGATTGGCGAGCGCCTCGATGTTGCGCACGGGCCGCCCGTGAATCACTTCGCGCACGGCGAGCTCGGTCAGCTTGCCGGAGCGGGTGCGCGGGATGTCGGGCACGGCGATGATCTTTGCCGGTACATGCCGTGGCGTGGTTTGGGTGCGAATCGCCGCGCGGATCCGCTCTCTCAGCGGCTTATCGAGCGAGGTGCCGTCCTGCAGACGCACGAACAGGATCACCCGCACGTCCCCCTGCCAGTCCTGGCCGACGGCGATGGACTCGGCGACCTCCGGCAGGCTCTCGACCGCGGAGTAGATTTCCGCGGTGCCGATGCGCACACCGCCCGGGTTGAGCACCGCATCAGAACGTCCATAGATGATGATCCCGTCGTGCACGGTGAGCTCGGCGTAGTCGCCGTGGCGCCATATGCCCGGGAAGCGCTCGAAGTAGGCCGCCCGGTACTTGCTGCCATCCGGATCGTTCCAGAACGCCACCGGCATCGATGGGAACGGCGCGGTGCAGACGAGTTCGCCGCGCTCGCCGCGGACGGACTTGCCCGCATCGTCGTATATTTCCACCCGCATGCCGAGGCCACGGCACTGCAGCTCGCCGCGGTACACCGGCAGAGTCGGGCAGCCGAGCGCGAAACACGACACGATGTCGGTGCCGCCGGAGATCGAGGCGAGGTGCACGTCCGACTTGATCGCGCGGTACACGAAGTCGAAGCCCTCCGGCAGCAGCGGCGAGCCGGTGGAGAGGATGCACTTCAGCGCCCCAAGGTCGACCTCGCGCGCCGGGGTGTAGCCGTTCTTTTCCAGGGCGGAGAGGTATTTGGCGCTCGTGCCGAACACTGTGACGCGCTCGCGAGCGGCCATGCGCCAGAGCACTCCCGGGTCGGGATGGAAGGGATTGCCATCGTACAGGACGAGCGTTGCGCCGGTGGCGAGTGCGCTCGCCAGCCAGTTCCACATCATCCAACCGCAGGTCGTGTAGTAGAAAATCTGATCGGCGCGCTGCAGGTCGACGTGCAGCAGGTGCTCCTTTTGATGCTGCAGGAGCGTGCCGCCGGCGCCGTGGACGATGCATTTCGGCACGCCCGTGGTGCCTGAAGAAAACAGGATATACAGCGGATGGTTGAACGGCAGGGCAATAAAGCGCAGCGGCGCGCCACGCACGCCGAACTCCTCCCAATGCGTGGCGCGCTCTGCGGCTGCGCCCAACCGCCCGAGCGTCGGCCGCTCGCTCACGTAGGGGATGACTACGATCCGCCGCACGCTCGGCAGTTGCGCGGCGGCCTCGCCGATCGCTGTGAGGGAATCGAGCGTCTTGCCGGTGTAGAAATAGCCATCGGCCGTGAACAGCACTTTCGGGGCAATCTGCCCAAAGCGGTCGAGCACGCCGTGTACGCCGAAGTCCGGCGAGCAGGACGACCAGATGGCTCCCAGGCTCGCGGTGGCGAGCATCGCAATCAGCGTCTGCGGCAGGTTTGGCAGGTAGCCGGCCACGCGCTCACCGGGTTCGACGCCGGCATCCCTCAGTCCCGCGGCAACCCGCGCCACCTCGTCATGGAGCTGCCGGTAGGTCAGGCGCTGATCGGCGCCGCGCTCGTTGGTGAAAGTGATGGCCGCATGATCGTCCCGGAAACGCAGCAGGTTCTCTGCATAATTGAGCGTGGCGCTCGGGAAGAATCTCGCTCCAGGCATGCGCTCGGGATCTTCGATTGCAGGTCCCTTGCCCCAGTCCGCGCGCACGTCGGCAAAGTGCGCGAGCTCGCTCCAGAACTGCGCCGGCGCGGCTATGGACCATGCGTAGAGATCCGCAAAGTCGCTCAAGGTCAGACCCAATCTGGCATTGATGCACGCGATGAATCGCGTCAGGTTGGAGGCAGCGATGCGCTGCGCCGACGGCTGCCAGATCGGATCCATGGTCGCTACAGGGACTGATAGTTGGGTCCGGAGCCGCCCTCCGGCGGCGTCCAGTCGATGATGGCGTACGGATCCTTGATGTCGCAGGCTTTGCAGTGCACGCAGTTGGCCGCGTTGATCTGCAGCCGCCAGCCGCCCTGGTCCTGCACCATTTCGTAGACGCCCGCCGGGCAGAAGCGCTGGCACGGATTGCCGAATTCGCGCATGCACCGGTCCGTGCAGATGCTCGTGTCGCGCACCTTCAGGTGCGCCGGCTGTTGCTCATCGTGGCTGGTCGAGGCGAAGAACACCGAGGCTAAGCGGTCCCGCGGCGGCAGCGTCCGTTCGACCCAGTGCCGCTCGGGCGGCGTATACGCATCGATGTGGCGCAGGCGCTCGTGGTCGGGCGTCTTGTGCGTGAGCGTCCAGGGGGTACGGCCGCCGGTGAGGGCCTCCAGGCCGCCGTTGGCAAGACCGAACCACAGGCCGCGCTTGAATCCCGGCTTGAAATTGCGCACCGCGCGCAGCTCCTGCCCACCGGGCGAGGCGCGCCACAGCGCATCGAACCCCGCCGGCGAGCCGGTTGTGGCGAGGTGCTCGGCGGCCAGCATGCCCGAGCGGATCGCTTGGTGCACGCCCTTGATCTTCGGCACGTTGACCCCGCCTGCGGCGTCCCCGATCAGCAGCGCGCCCGGCATCTCCAGCCGCGGAATGCTCTGCCAGCCGCCCGCGGCGATGGTGCGCGCACCGGCGGCGAGGATCTCCCCGCCCTCGAGCAGCGGTCTGACACTTGGGTGGTGCTTGAACTGCTGGAACGCCTCGAACGGGGAGAAGCCCGGATCCTCGTAGTCCAGTCCGGCCACGAATCCCACGTAGACCCGATTCTCGCTGAGGTGGTAGATGAAGCTGCCGCCGTAGGTCCGCCCATCGAGCGGCCAGCCGACGGTGTGCTGGATCAGTCCGGGACGCACGCGGCCCTCGGGCAGCTGCCAGAGCTCCTTCAGCCCGAGGCCGTAGGTCTGCGGGGCGCAGCCGGCGTCGAGCTCGAAGCGTCGGATCAGCTGCTTGGCGAGGCTCCCGCGGCACCCCTCGGCCACGATCGTCGTGCCGGCGTGAATTTCCGCGCCGGGCGCGTAGTTCGGGCCGGGCTTGCCGGTCTTGTCGAGACCCACATCGCCCAGGCGTACTCCGTGCACCGCGCCGTCCGGGCCGAGCACCGGTTCGGCGGCGGCGAAGCCCGGGAAGATGTCCACCCCGAGGGACTCGGCCTTCTGCGCAAGCCAAGCGGCCAGCAGTCCGAGGGAGACGATGAAGTTGCCCCGGTTGTGCAGTTGCGGCGGCAGCGGCAGTCGGAACCTGCCGGTACGCGTCAGCAGATGCATCTCATCGCGCGCGGCGGGTACGCAGATCGAAGGTGGCGATTGCCGCCATTCCGGCGCCAGCGCATCGAGCGGGCCGGGCTCGATCACCGCACCGGAAAGGGCGTGCGCGCCCACCGTCGCCGCCTTCTCGAGCATGCACACGTTGAGCTCGGGCTTGAGCTGCTTCAACCGAATCGCGCAGGCCAGTCCGGCCGGCCCGGCGCCCACTATCGCGACGTCATATTCCATGACGTCGCGTTCGACTTCGCCTGCCACCGCGGTGTTCATTGCGGCTGCATCCGCACGGCGCCATCGAGGCGGATGGTCTCGCCGTTGAGCATCGGGATGGTGAATGCCGCGGCCACCAGCTGCGCGAACTCCTCCGGCTTGCCCAGCCGGTGCGGAAAGGGAATCTGGGATGCGAGCGAGGCTTGCAGCTCGGCGCTCATGGTCTCGACCATCGGGGTGAGGAAGATGCCCGGCGCGATGGCGATGCAGCGGATGCCGAAGCGGGCGAGTTCGCGCGCCATCGGTAAGGTCATGCCGGCCAGCGCCGCCTTGGTCGCCGAGTAGGCCGCCTGGCCGATCTGTCCCTCGAAGGCCGCGACCGACGAGGTGTGCACCAGCAGGCCGCGCTCGCCGTCTTCTCCGGGGGTGTTGTGCTGCATCAGTGCTGCCGCCGCCTTGTCGCAGAGGAATGTGCCGATGAGATTGACCTGCACGACCTTGCTGAAGAACTCCCCGCTCATCGGGCCGTGTTTGCCGAGCACGCGGCCGGCACCGATGACGCCGGCGCAATTGACCAGCAGATTCAATCCGCCGAGCCGTTGCTGGGCCTCGGCCATGGCCGCGTTCACCGCTGTCTCCGACGTCACGTCGCAGCGCACGAAGTGCGCGTTCGGCCCGAGTGCCTCGGCTGCCGCCCGCCCGGCCTCCTCCTGTACGTCGAGGAGCGCCACGCGGCCGCCGAGCGCAATCAGGTGGCGTGCGGTGGCATGTCCCAGCCCGGAGGCGCCGCCGGTGATGGCGGCACGGGCGTCTTGAATCTTCATGGTTTCCCCTGGGTGTTGGTTCGTCAGCTTACCCGACCGTCTCGACCGCCACCGCCACGGCTTCGCCGCCGCCGATGCACAGCGCGGCGACGCCCCGTTTGCCGCCGCGGGCGCGCAGCGCATGCACGAGCGTGGTGAGGATGCGTGCGCCGGTGGCGCCGAGTGGATGGCCGAGCGCGCAGGCGCCTCCGTTGACGTTGACGCGCGAATGATCGAGCTTCAAATCGTGCATGGCGGCCATGGTGACGGCGGCGAACGCCTCATTGATCTCGTAGAGATCGACCTCGTCCGCCCGCCACCCCAGTGCGGCGAGCACTTTGCGCACCGCCGCCACCGGCGCGGTGGTGAACCACTCCGGCTCTTGCGCATGGCTCGCATACGCGAGGATGCGCGCGAGGGGCTTCAAGTTGCGCGCCCGGGCGGCTTGCGCGCTCATCACCACCAATGCGGCCGCGCCGTCGGCAATCGACGAAGCGCTCGCTGCCGTGACGGTGCCGTCCTTGGCGAATGCCGGCCTCAGGGTGGGAATCTTCTTCAGGTCGCAGGTGCCCGGGGTCTCGTCGCGCTCGATGAGCGCCTCGCCCTTGCGGGACTTGACGGTTACTGGCGCGATTTCCGCAGCGAACGCCCCGTCCTGCGCGGCGAGCGCGCGGCGCACCGATTCGGCCGCGAATGCGTCCTGCTGTTCGCGGGTGAAGCCGTAGCGGGCTGCGGTGGCGTCGGCGAAGCAGCCCATGAGTTTGCCGTCGAAGGGGCTCTGCAGACCGTCGAGGAACATGTGGTCGAGCACTTCGCCGTGGCCCATGCGGTAGCCGCTGCGCGCTTTGGGCAACAGATACGGTGCCTGCGTCATCGACTCGATGCCCCCGGCGAGCACGATCTCGGCGTTGCCGGCACGGATCTGGTCGGCGGCCATCATCACGGCCTTCAGGCCCGAACCGCACATCTTGTTGATCGTGGTTGCGGGGACGGCGATCGGTACCCCCGCCGCAATGGCGGCCTGGCGGGCCGGCGCTTGGCCGAGACCGGCCGGCAGCACGCAGCCCAGGATCACTTCGTTCGCCTCGCTCGCATCGATCCGCGCAGCCTCGATGGCGCTCTTCAGCGCGCAGGCGCCGAGCTGCGGGGCAGTCATGGGGGCGAGCGCGCCCTGGAAGGCCCCGAGCGGGGTGCGTTTGGCGGTGGCGATGACGATTTCGGTATTCGACATGGACGTTCCTCTGTGCACGGTCGGGCGTTCAGCGCGCGATCCGGGCGGCGAGCCGGCCCTCGGGCCGGTGGCCGGTCTCGGCGCTCTCGCGCGGAATCAGCCCGTTCTCGAAGACGGTGATGAACGCGGCGGCGATCTGCGCGCCGGTCATGGATTGGTTTTCCCGGTACCAGTGCGCGATCCAGTTGAGCGCCCCGGCGAGTGCGAAGGCGGTCATTTTCGGGTCGCACGGATGAATCGAGCCGTCCTGCACGCCTTCGCGCAGCAGGCGGCGAATGCCCTGATCGATTTCCGATTTCAGCGACTTGATGTGCGCGCTCATCGCCGGGGACAAGTCCTGATCCTCCGCGCGCACCATGCACCAGCCGAACTCGGAAGCGACGGCCTGCCCATAATGACCGAGCACCGCCTGCAGCCGCTCCCGAGCGCTCGCCTTAAGCCGGCGCGCCTTGCGGAAGGCGGCGCGGATCGGCTCGATGCCGGCGACGAAGCACTCGAACAGCAGCTGCTCCTTGTTCGAGACGTAGTAATACACGGTCGGCTTGCTGACCTTGAGCGTCGCGGCGATGTCGTCCAGCGAGGTATTGTGATAGCCCTTGCGGTTGAAGGCGTGCGCGGCGGCGCGGATGACCGCCTCGCGCTTGACCTGACGGTCGCGGGCCCGCTCGCGGCTGGCGCGCCACGGCGAGCCGCGCACCGCGGGAGCGGCGGATGTGCCGGCCGGAGTTGCCCCGAGGGGTGCGCGTCGGGGCGCTGTTGTGCGTCGGCTGGTTGGCATGCCGGTTCAGGAGAGCCCGTTGCGGGCGGGGCCCTAGGCACTCCAGTATAGCCGCCCGCCGCCCGTTCTGCCCGCCTCGCGCCGCGCGCGGATCGACACTCCAGCTTTGCGCGAGGCGTGCAGGTTCCGTGCGTACGTCGGTCCCGGCCGACGCGTTGACCGGCCGGGCGGCCATGCATCATACTCACCGGTAGCTATCCTACCGGCGCGTAAAGACTTTTGCCCCGCCGAGCGCCCAGCGAGCGAGCCATGCTGCCGAAGCACACCAGTGCCGTCCCCTCCGCCCATGCCGAGGATCCCGTCCCGGCCCGCCTCGATCCGCCGCTGCGGTTCGTCTCGGCCGCCTCGCTGTTCGACGGCCATGATGCCGCGATCAATATGATCCGCCGCCTGCTGCAGGCGCATGGGGCCGAAGTGGTGCACCTCGGGCACAACCGCAGCGTGGCGGAGATCGTTCGCGCGGCGATCCAGGAGGACGCGGACGCGATCGCCGCGAGCTCCTACCAGGGCGGGCACAACGAATACTTCGCCTACATGGTCGACATGCTGCGCGAGCGGGGCTGTCCGCACATCCGCGTGATCGTCGGCGGCGGCGGCACGATCGCTCCGCAGGAGATCGAGGCGCTCGAGCGCTACGGCGTCGAGCGCATCTACACCCCGGAGGACGGCCGTCGCCTAGGCCTCGATGGCATGATCGACGATGTCTTCACGCGGGTGCGCGCCGCATGCAAGCCGCCGTACGAGCACCGTCCGCTCACGGCGCGCGATCCGGCCCAGATCGCGCGCGCGATCACGGTGCTGGAGAATGCCGAGGCCGGCCAGCCGGAGCTCGAGCAGGTCCGCCGCGCCATCCAGCGCTCGCCGAACCGGGTGCCGGTCATCGGACTCACCGGCAGCGGGGGCGCCGGCAAGTCCAGCCTCACCGATGAGTTGCTGGCGCGATTCCTGCGCGAGTTCCCCGACCGCCAGATCGCCGTGGTGGCGATGGACCCGACGCGGAGGCGCAGCGGCGGGGCGCTCCTCGGCGACCGCATTCGTATGAACAGCCTCGATTCGGATGCGGTCTTCATGCGTTCGCTCGCTACGCGCCGCCAGCACATGGCCACGGCGGTAGTGCTGAAGGACGTCATCCAGCTCTACCAGGCGGCGGGCTTCGATCTGATTCTGGTCGAGACGGCCGGCACAGGTCAGGCCGACAGCGAGATCGTCGACCTGGTCGACCTGTCGCTGTACGTCATGACCAGCGAATACGGCGCGGCCAGTCAGCTCGAGAAGATCGATATGCTCGACTACGCCGATCTCGTTGTGCTCAACAAGAGCGACAGGCGCGGCGCAGACGACAGTCTGCGCGATGTGCGCAAGCAGTGGCGGCGCAACCATCCGCAGCACAAGCAGCTCGCCGACGCCGACGTGCCGGTGTTTCCGACCATCGCCAGCCGCTTCAACGATCCGGGCGTGAACCAGCTGTTTGCGGCGCTGTGCCGCACCCTGGACGAGAAGCACATCGGAGCGGCCCGCTGGCAGAGTGCCGCGGCACCCGCAGCGCTCGAAGTCGCTCCGCGTGGGGCAGCGATCCCGGGCTCTCGCGTGCGCTACCTGGCGGAGATCGCACGCCACGGCCGCGCGGCGCGCGAGGACATCGAGCGTCAGGCGCAGGCGGCGCGGCGCGCCCACGGCCTGTACCAGGCGCTCGAAGCGCTCGCAGACGTTCCGTTGCCCACGCCGCTCGAGCCGTATCCGGAGGCGGCGCTGCGGGGGGAAGCCGACCCCACGCGGCGTGAACTGCGCGCCGCCTACAATCAGGCCCTCACCGAGATCGGCCCCGCGGGCATTGCCGAACTGAAGGCCTGGCCGGCGCGTGCGCGCGCCGCGAGCGACGACACGTATTCCTACACCGTGCGCGGCCGGGAGGTGACCGGGGAGAACTACACCGAAACCCTCTCGCACCAGCGCGTGCCGAAAATCGCGGTGCCGCGGCTGCGCGACTGGGGCGAGCTGCTGCGCTTCATCGGCACGGAGAACCTGCCGGGGGCGTTCCCCTACACCGGCGGGGTCTACCCCTACCGGCGTGAGCAGGAGGATCCGACCCGCATGTTCGCCGGCGAGGGTGCTCCGGAGCGGACCAATCGGCGCTTCCATTATCTGGCGCAGGGCCACGGCGCCGCCCGCCTCTCGACCGCGTTCGACTCAACGACGCTCTACGGCGAGGATCCCGACACCCGGCCGGACATCTATGGGCGCACGGGCAACTCCGGCGTGTCGGTCGCAACGCTCGATGACATGAAGAAGCTCTACTCGGGCTTCGATCTGGCCCGGCCGACCACCTCGGTCTCCATGACCATCAATGGGCCGGCGCCGATGATCCTGGCCATGTTCCTCAATACCGCGATCGACCAGCGCGTGGAGCAGTATCTGCGCGCCGAGGGCCGCTGGAGCGAGGCCGAGCGGCGCATCGAGGCGCTGCATCGTGCGGCGGCCGAGCGAGGCGTCGAGCCGCCGGCCTACCGCGGCGAGCTGCCCGCCGGACACGACGGCTCGGGACTTGCGTTGCTCGGGGTCACGGGCGATCAGCTCCTTGCACCCGAAGTCTACGAGCGGATCAAGGCCGAGACGCTGAGCGCAGTGCGCGGTACGGTTCAGGCGGACATCCTGAAAGAGGATCAGGCGCAGAACACCTGCATCTTCTCCACCGAGTTCGCGCTGCGCATGATGGGTGACGTGCAGCAGTACTTCATTGATCGGCGCGTGCGTAATTTCTACTCGGTGTCGATCTCCGGCTACCACATCGCCGAGGCTGGAGCCAATCCGATCTCGCAGCTCGCCTTCACGCTCGCCAACGGCTTCACGATCGTCGAGTACTATCTCTCGCGCGGCATGAAGATCGATGACTTCGCGCCCAATCTGTCGTTCTTCTTCTCCAACGGCATGGATCCGGAGTATGCGGTCATCGGCCGTGTGGCGCGGCGCATCTGGGCGCGCGCCATGCGCGATCTGTATCACGCCGGTTCGCGCAGCCAGATGCTCAAGTACCACGTGCAGACCTCGGGGCGAAGCCTGCACGCGCGGGAAATCTCCTTCAACGACATCCGCACCACGCTGCAGGCCATGTACGCGCTGTTCGACAATTGCAACAGCCTGCACACGAACGCTTACGACGAGGCGCTGACCACTCCGACCGAGCAGAGCGTGCGGCGGGCGGTCGCCATTCAGCTCATCATCAACCGCGAGCTCGGATTGAACAAGACGCAGAACCCCTGGCAGGGATCGTTCGCCATCGAGTACCTGACGGATCTGGTGGAGGAGGCGGTCTACCGGGAGTTCGACGCCCTCACCGAGCGCGGCGGGGTCCTCGGTGCGATGGAGACCATGTACCAGCGCGGCAAGATCCAGGAAGAGTCGCTCTACTACGAGACCCGCAAGCACGACGGCAGCCTGCCGATCATCGGCGTTAACACCTTCCTGTCGAAGTCCGACGCGGAGGCCGAGCACGCCCACGCCGAACTGATCCGCTCGACCGAGGAGGAGAAGCAGGCGCAGGTGGCCTCGGTGCGGGCCTTTCAGGCGCGCAATGCCGAGCGCGTTCCCCAGGCGCTCGCCCGGCTGAGCGAGACCGCGCGGGCCGGCGGCAACGTGTTCGAGGAGCTGATGCAGACGGTCAAGTTCTGCTCACTCGGGCAGATCTCCCATGCCCTGTACGAGGTTGGCGGCCGCTACCGGCGCAACATGTGAGCCCAGGTCCGGCTCGCCGAGCACGCTGAGTATGGCCGCGCGCGCCTGTTCGCGCATGAAGGCGGCGCGCTGGGCCGGCGTGCCCTCAGGCGGCGCGATCGGCGGCAGCAACTGCACTTCGATACGCGCCGGCCGGGGCAGCTCGCCGCGAGGGGAAAGCGCTGCGCGGGTGCCGCGCACCACCGCCGGCACCACCGGGCAGCCTGCTCGCACGGCCGTGGTGAAGGCACCGCTGTGGAATTTCAGTAGCCCGGGGGTCGGCGTGAAGGTGCCCTCGGGGAAGAACACCAGCGAATGGCCATTGGTGGCGGTGCGCAGCACGCGCAGGGCGTCGGCGGCGCCGCGCTGGCGATCGAAGCGTTCGACGAACTGCGACCCGATGCGCCGCAGGAACGCCCCCGCGAACGGCACACTCGCCATTTCGCGTTTGATGACGAAGCCGAAGCGTGCGGGCAGCGCGGCCGTGAACACCGGACCGTCGAGGTAGCTGGCGTGATTGGACACGATCACGCATTGGCCGGGCGGCAGGTGCTCCAGACCCCGCACCGTCAGGCGCATGCCCACGCTGGTGAGCAGCAGCCGGGCCATGCGCCGCGCGGCGGCCCGCCGGCGAGCGAGGCCCGGCAGAGCCGTCGCGGCGAGCAGCGCGCCGAGGCCCATGACCAGGAAGACCCCGGCCGCATAGACCGTGAAGGTGAGCCTGAACGGCAGCAGGGCAAGGGTGCGCAGCGGGCGCGAAGGGGTCGATGAATCCTGTGGCATCGTGCGGTCGGCGCATGGCGCGCCGGCTAGTGTGATGGGAGTCTCTATTACGTTAACAAGGGCACCCGAGTGTGATCATCATCACACCGTCGGGCGGTCGATGCTCACCATACTGCGATCGCCACCGTGACGCCGGGGATTTTGCCTGGCGGGCCGAAGCCTATCGGGCGGTGTGCACGGATCTGCAGCGAGACAGAAATTGTCGAACGATTCTGCCGTAATTGCCAAGCCTGCTCATCCCGACATGGATCCAGCGGTCAACCGCTTCCTCGATGCCGTGTGGATGGAGCGTGGCCTGTCGGCCAATACGCTCGCCGCCTACCGCGCCGATCTGACGGCGCTGGCGCGCTGGCTGACCGAGCGGCGTGTGCCGATGGTGCGCACGTCCCGGCAGGATCTGCAGGATTTCATCGCTTGGCGCGTCGATGCGGGTGCCCGCCCGCGCTCCACCGCCCGGCAGCTCTCGAGCTTCCGGCGTTTCTTCCGTTATCTGGTGCGCGAGCGGCTGATCCAGGAAGACCCGACCGCCCAGATCGCGATGCCCAAGATCGGCCGCTCTCTACCGAAGTCCCTGACCGAGGAGGAGGTCGAGGCCCTGCTCGCCGCGCCCGTGGTGCGCGACCCGCTCGGCAACCGCGACCGGACCATGCTCGAGGTGCTCTACGCCACGGGTCTGCGCGTCTCGGAGCTGGTGAATCTGCGCTACGAGCAGATCAACCTCAACCAGGGGGTGATCCGCATCCTCGGCAAGGGCAATCGCGAGCGGCTGATCCCGCTCGGCGATGAGGCGGTGCGCTGGCTGACCGAATTCGTGCACGGGGCGCGCGACGAGATCCTGCTCGAGCGCCAGACCGACTATCTGTTTCCGACCCGGCGCGGTGACCGCATGACGCGTCAGGCGTTCTGGCACATCATCAAGCGCTACGCGCGCAAGTCGGGCATCGGCAAGGGGCTCTCACCGCATACGCTGCGGCACGCCTTCGCCACCCATCTGCTCAACCACGGGGCGGACCTGCGCGTCGTGCAGATCCTGCTCGGGCACAGCGACCTGTCGACGACCCAGATCTATACCCACGTCGCGAGCGAGCGGATGAAGGATCTGCACTCGCGCCACCATCCGCGTTCCTGAGCCCGGCCGCCCGTGGCGCCTGGCTCCGGCTGCGCTAACGCTGCAGCTGCTTGAGCTTATCCGGTTTGCCATCCCATTCCTTGGCGTCGGCGGGCGGCTCCTTTTTCTCCGTGATCACCGGCCACTGCTTGGCGAGCTCGGCATTGAGTCGCTTGAACGATTCCTGACCGGCCGGGAGTTCCTCCTCGGAGAAGATCGCTTCCGCCGGGCATTCTGGCTCGCACAGGGTGCAATCGATGCACTCGTCCGGATCGATGACGAGAAAGTTCGGACCCTCGTGAAAGCAATCCACCGGACAGACTTCCACGCAGTCCATGTACTTGCACTTGATGCAGTTTTCAGTCACCACGAAAGTCATCGGAATTCCTTCTGGATCAACGGACTGGACCGTCCACGCCCTTTGCCGGAGACGGCGCGGCGCACGGCGCGCGCAGCAGCGTGAGCCGGCGGGATGGGGGATGGGATGTCCGCAACACGGAACATTGTGCCACGCGGCCCCGGCGGCCCGCAAAGCCGGGCCGGCCGCGCTGGACGACTCAGCCGAGCCGCCGAGCCAGAGCCGTGAAGTGGTATCCGTCGCGCCCTGCGGCGCGGTCCTCGAGGTAGCGGCGCAGCGTGAACTCCGTGCTGGGAAACGCCAGCTCCGGCCAGGGGATGTTCTGCGGCGACACCAGGGCCGTCTCCAGGCTTTCCGGGCCGGCGCGATGTTCGCTCTTGGGCATCGTGGCGCGGAAGAATACGTGCACCTGGTGCGCGTGCAGCACGTGCACGATCGACAGCAGCGAGCCGATCTCGACCTCGATCAGCGCCTCCTCCTGCGATTCGCGCGCTGCGGCCTGCTGGAGCGTCTCGCCGTTCTCCATGAATCCCGCCGGCACGGTCCAAAAGCCGCGCCGCGGCTCGATGGCTCGCCGGCACAGCAGGATCCGGCCCTCGTGCTCGGGCACGCAGCCGACGACGAGCCGGGGATTCTGGTAATGGATGGTCCCGCAGGACTCGCACACGTAACGCGGCAGATGATCGCCGGGCGGGACACGCGTCGTCAGCCGCGCGCCGCACTGGCTGCAGAAGGTCATGGTGTGAGACGGGGCAGACAACGCGGGGGCGGCTTGATCGCAGGGGAACCGCCGGCAGGATACGGTGGCTGGGGGCGCTTGTCGACTGCGCGCGAAGGCGCAAAGCGCTCGGCAGCCTGAGTGCGGGCTGCCAGATCGGCCGGTGCGCTCAGGCCCGTCGCGACGCGGGCGCGCTCGGCGCGCAGACACGGCTGACCCGCACCACGTCGCGGCCCGCATCCTTGGCTTCGTAGAGGGCTGCATCGGCGCGCGCGACGATCTCATCGAGCGTGCGTGCCCCATCGGCGGTGCTCGCCAGGCCGGCGCTGAAGGTCACGCGCGGCAGATCGAGCTTGTCCTGGGGGCAGGGGATCTGGATCCCGAGCGCGAGCAGGCGCAGCCGCTCCACGGTGGCGAGGGCGGAATCAAGCGTCGCATCCGGCAGGACGAGCAGGAACTCTTCCCCGCCCCAGCGGCCGAGAATGTCGCTCGAGCGCAGCGCACCGCGCGAGAGGTGCGCGAATTCCTGCAGGACGTGATCGCCCGCGGCGTGTCCGCAGCGGTCGTTGATGGCCTTGAAGTAGTCGAAATCGATCAGCGCCACCGTCAGCGGGCGGCTGTGCTCGATCGCTGCGGCGAGCGCCACGCTCGCCAGCTGCGCGGTGTGGCCCCGATTCGGCACCCGGGTGAGTGGGTCCTCGTTGGCAAGCAGCACGAGCTGCCGGCGGTGCCTCCGGTCGGTGATCAGAATGTAGGAGAGCAGAGCGATCGCGAGCGCACCGGCGATGCCGGCCGCGTCCATCCAGCGCAGCAGCTCCTTCTGCTTGCTCGCCTTGTCGGCCGCCGCCCGCAGCTTGCGCCGCAGCACCGCGTTGCGCTCAAATTCCTGTCGGGCCTGGAAGCGTATCTCGAGCGCCTCGCGCAGCCGGGTCTGATTGGCGCGGTTGTGCGCTTGGTACAGCCGCAGGAACGTACGCAAGTCGTGGTACGCCGAAGCGTAGCGATGCAGCGTGGCGTTCGCCTCGGCGCGCGCGAGGTAGGCGGGCGCCACCGTGAAGGCGACCATGTCGGCACCGTGGTGGTCGAGCACCCGATCGAGCAGTTTCACTGCGCGCACCGGGTGCCCCTCGGCCAGATCGATCTTGGCGAGCTGTACGTGCGTTTCCTTGATCATGGGGGCCACCCCCCCGGCGATGAGCACCGGGGCGGCTCGATCGCACGCGCTGCGCGCGGCGGGGAAATCCTTCAGCGCGATGTCCGCCTCGCAGATGCGCAGGTTCGAATACGCCGTCCCCTGCCGGTCGCCGATCGCGGTGCTGATCGCACTCGACTGTTTGAAAGCCGCGATCGCCTGGCGGTAGCGCCCCATGGATCTGAGAATCTCGCCTTTGAAGTAGATGCCCCCCGACAGATCGTCGGTGGCGTGGTGGGCTTCGTCCCAGCGGATCTGCCGGCCGATCAGGGTCAGAGCCTCGTGGCCATCGCCCATGCTGCGCAGTGCCACGGCGAGCCCCTCGCTCGCATCGACGCGGGCTTCGGGCAGCTCGTGGGCAGTGCTCTGCATGTAGGCCTGGGTCAGCTCACGGATTGCCGCGGTCGGGCGATTGCGCAGCAAGTTCATGAAGCCCTGGCTGATCTGCAGGCAGATATCGCTGCGCGAGCCCGGCCGCAGCAGCGCGCGCGCCTGTTTGACCTGCAGCAGCGCACGGGCGATGGGCGCCGGTGAGGTGAAGCTGCCGGCGTAATCGTCGAGCAGCTCCAGGCGCAGCGGACTGGTGGGATTATGCAGCAGGGCAAGGCCCGCGAGGGCGGCAGCGCGCTGCGGGTGCGTGAGGGCCATCTGTGCATAGGCCCGCGCCTGCACGGCGTACAGGGCTGCGAGCGTATGAGGTTCGCGCCGGGCTGCTGCGGGCGGCAGCGCTGCGATGCGGGCATTGGCCTCGGCCAGGGCCTGGTTCGGATTGCGCGGAACCAGCGGACGCAGTTCGCGGAATGCCGTCTCCTGCACATCGAAGCAGCTGGCATGCGCGGCGGGACCGAGCGTCCAGGCGGCAAGCAACAGTGCGCCGGCGCAGCTTCGCGCGAGCGTACCCCGATTCAAGCGATGAACTCCCATGAGGAACCTCAAATTACGGGTGTCGCCCGGTGCGGGAAGGACTCGATTTCACGTTTTCACGCTCTGCTCGCTGCGCCGGGAGTCCAGGTAAGCGGACCCGTGCGGCCGGTCACACTCATCGAGGCGGACGGGTCCGGAAACTGCACGACGACGGCGCTGTCATCCCGGAAATACCCAGTTCCGGAGGCGGCGCGCATGACTTCGGCCATGCCCCCGTTACCTTCTTCCTGCCCCCGATAATGGGGCTTTGGGCCAGCCGGGTCCGGCATGATTCCTCCCCCCAGTCGACCCCCCCTGCCCGCTCAACTTCGTCGCCACCGGCCCATCGCTTCGAACCGCGCCGTTCAGGCCCGAGCTGGTTGGGTCGGCCAGCAGCGTCTGCTGTAAGCTGGCGTCTGGATGTCGCATGGTGCCACCCAG
>JAKAYU010000060.1 GCA_021809525.1 Pseudomonadota bacterium
GGGCGAGTGGCGCACCGAGAACTACTCCGACACACAGGGCAGATCGCCGCTCCCCTTCACGGATGTGCTGAAGACTGTCCTGATCGCGCCGGCCCGTCAATTCACTCGCGCAGAATACCCGGGACGGCGAAGCGCGGCCGTTGCCTCGCAAGATGAGGAACTCGCCGCAGTTTTTTGTTTTTTAAGGGGAAATTGGAGCGGGAAACGAGGCTCGAACTCGCGACCTCAACCTTGGCAAGGTTGCGCTCTACCAACTGAGCTATTCCCGCACCGCAAGGCGAGCCGGCATTTTAGGGGGCGCCGGGGCGAAGTCAAGGCTACTGTTCAGCGCTTGAGCTCGGGCCAGGCCGCCCGTAGATACGCGACCATCGAGACCAGTGTCGCGGCCGCCGCAAGCTCGGTCATCATCACTCCCGTGGCGTAGATCGGCACGCCGAAGAGCGGCACCCGATACAGCATCATCGAGAGCCCTACGATCTGCAGCACGGTCTTCACCTTGCCGAGCTGCGAGACCGCCACCTTGCGCCGCGCGCCGATCTCCGCCATCCACTCGCGCAGCGCTGAAATCGTGATCTCCCGCCCGATGATCACGATGGCCGTGAGCACGATCAGCGGCCGCGTATCGCGGCTCACCAGCAGCACCAGCGCCACCGCCACGATCAGTTTGTCGGCGACCGGATCGAGAAACGCCCCGAGACGCGAGGTCTGTCCCAGCCGCCGCGCGAAGTACCCGTCCAGGGAATCGGTGATGCCCGCCGCGGCAAACAGCAGTCCCGCAGCCGGATCCGTCCAGTGGTAGTGCAGCAGGAAGAGCAGCACGATGAGCGGGATGGCGCCGATGCGCAGCCAAGTCAGCGTGTTCGGCAGGTTCCAGGGCATTCGCGACTCATGATCCGGGATGCAGGTGATCATATAGGCTGCGCGCCAGGCTTGCTCCGATTCCGTTCACCTGGGCCAGATCGGCGATGCCGGCGCGCAACACCCCCTGCAGCCCCCCGAAGTGCACCAGCAGGGCCCGGCGCTTGGCCGGCCCCAGACCCGGCACGGCCTCGAGAACCGACTCGTTATAGCGGCGTGCGCGCTTGCGGCGATGGCCGCTGATGGCAAAGCGGTGCGCCTCGTCGCGGATGCGCTGAATCAGCCGCGAGGCAGGCGAATGGGCCGCAGGGATTCTCGGCGTCGCCTCCCCGTAGATGAACAGCCGCTCCTGGCCGGGCCTCCGGTCCGGCCCTTTGGCGACGCCGACGAGCATCACCCCGGCGACCCCGAGCGCGGCAAGTTCCTCGTGCACCCCTGCGATCTGGCCGACGCCCCCGTCGATCAGCAGCAGGTCCGGTGCCGGGAGCTGCTCGTCCCGCACGCGTGTATAGCGGCGCTTGAGAGCCTGGCGCAGCGCCCCGTAATCATCCCCGGGGGTGAGGCCGGTGATGTTGAAGCGGCGATACTCCCTCTTCAG
Organism: Pseudomonadota bacterium; assembly: GCA_021809525.1. GTDB lineage: Bacteria > Pseudomonadota > Gammaproteobacteria > Steroidobacterales > Steroidobacteraceae > 13-2-20CM-66-19. The sequence continues at coordinate 1,457 of JAKAYU010000060.1, forward strand.
CGGTCCCTCCGGACCGAACACCACGCAGGAGGCGACCGTACCCTCCCCGCCGGTGTGGCTGATGTCGAAGCACTCTATGCGGCCGGGCGGGCCCGGCAGATCGAGTTCGCGCGCCAGCGCCGCGAGCATCTCCTCCATTCCCTGGCGGCGCGCCAGGCGCATCCGCAGCGCCTGCTCGGCGTTCTCGCGCGCCAGCTGCACCCAGCGCAGCGCGAGCCCGCGGGCCGCAGTGCGCACCCCGACCGGATGGCCGGCGCGCTCGCTGAGCGCCTCCCCGAGCGCGCCGGCATCCTCGAGCCGCCGCCCGAGCAGCACCTCCGCCGGCGGTTCGTGGTTGGCGTAGTACTGCATCAGAAACGAAGACAGCGCCTCCTCCGGCTCGGCGAATGCCGCGCGCGGGAAGCTGCTGGTGGTGCCGAGATTACGCCCGCCGCGCACCAGCATGGCGCTGACGGCGTACTCACCCGGCTCACCGGCGATATCGAACACATCGACGTCGCGTTCGTGCTCAGCGGTCACGACCTGCTGAGCCTGAATCTCCCGCAGCGCGGCCAGCTGATCGCGCAGCTCCGCGGCACGCTCGTACTCGAGCCGCTCGGCCGCCGCCTGCATCCGGCACCTCAGCAACGCGTTGACCTCATCGCTGCGCCCCTCGAGCACCTTCACGGCCGCCTCCACGTCCTGCGCATAGGCCTCGCGGCTGATCAGACCGACGCAGGGCCCCGAGCAGCGCCCGATCTGATGCTGCAGACATGGGCGGGAGCGGTGTGCGAAGAAGCTGTCGCGGCAGTTGCGGATGCGGAAGAGTTTCTGCAGCTGGTTCAGCGTCTCGCGCACCGCCGTGCTGCTCGGAAACGGCCCGAAGTAGCGTGCTCCAGAGGTACGCGCGCCCCGATAGAGCGAGAGGCGCGGGAATGCGTGGCCGGTGCCGAGCAGAATGTACGGGTAGCTCTTGTCATCGCGCAGCACCACGTTGAAGCGCGGCCGATGCGCCTTGATCAGGTTGTACTCGAGCAGCAGCGCCTCGGTCTCCGAATGCGTGACCGTCACCTCCATGTCGGCGATCAACTGCACCAGCGCCTGGACCTTGGGACTGACGTTGCTGCCGCTGAAGTAGCTTCCCACCCGGTCCTTCAGGCTCCTCGCTTTGCCGACGTAGAGCAGCTCGTGCTGACGGTCGAACATGCGATACACCCCGGGCCGGCGCGGCAGCGCGGCCACGAAGCTCTTGGAATCGAATGCGCAGCTCACCCGGACATCTTAAACGCCCGCGAGCGCACAGGCGCGCCCGACCACGCGCCTGAACATCTCGGGCGTGAGCCGGCGGGTCGAGGTGTTGTAGCGGCTACAATGGTACGAATCGAGCAGCGTGCGCCCATCCTGCAGCGGATGCTCGCGCCCGTGGGCGAACGGGAACGCCGCGAGCTTCAGGCCGCTTGCCCGCAGAAAGGCCTCATGGGCGATGCGACCGAGCGCGAGCACCACCCGCACCCGATCGAGCCGCTCGAGCTCCTCGCGCAGGTACGCGTTGCAGGTGCGGGTCTCCGCAGGAGTCGGCTTGTTCTGCGGCGGGACGCACTTGACGGAATTGACGATGCGCGCATGGCGCAGCTTCAGCGCATCGTCGCGCGATTGCGAGTGCGGGGCACTGGCAAGCCCCGCCTCGTGCAGAGTCTGGTACAGCAGGATCCCGGCGTAATCGCCGGTGAAGGGCCGCCCGGTGCGGTTCGCCCCGTGCAGCCCCGGAGCGAGCCCCACGATCAGGATCCTCGGGTCGACGGCGCCGAAGGACGGCACCGGGCGGGCCCAGTAATCCGGATGGCGCGCCCGCACCTGCCCGAGAAATCCGGCGAGCCGCGGACAGCGCCTGCAGTCCGGATCGTAGAGCGCCTTATCGGTCATCCATGTGACGGATGATGGCCGATGCAAAACCCGAGCAGCTCATGAGCGTTGCGCCCGGTATCAGCCGCTGCAGGTCCTCCTCCACGCTCCTTCTCGCGGCGAGCTCGCGCTTCGGCGCCTTGATCGCCTCGCGCAGCCGCGCGAGGTCGTAGGTGAGCTCCTTGTGCGCGATGGTATTGGTCACGCCCTTGATGATGAGGTCGGCAGCCTCTTTCCAGCCGAGGTAGCGCAGCATCATCTCCGCCGAGAGGATGAGCGAGCCGGGATTGACGCGGTCCTTGCCCGCAAAGCCCGGCGCGGTGCCGTGCGTGGCTTCGAACACTGCGAGTCCCTCGCCGATGTTGCCACCCGGGGCGATGCCGATGCCGCCGACCTGCGCGGCGAGCGCGTCGGAGACGTAATCGCCGTTGAGATTGAGCGTGGCGATGACATCGTACTCCTCCGGCCGCAGCAGCACCTGCTGCAGGAAGTTGTCGGCGATCACGTCCTTGACCACGATGTCGGTGCCGGTGAGGGGATTGCGGAATTTCATCCAAGGGCCCCCGTCGATCGGCTCGGCACCGAACTCCTCCTGGGCGAGCTGGTAGCCCCAGTTGCGGAACGCTCCCTCCGTGAACTTCATGATGTTGCCCTTGTGCACCAGGGTCACCGACACGCGGTCGTTGTCGATCGCGTACTGGATCGCCTTGCGGATCAGGCGCTGGCTGCCTTCCTTGGAGACCGGTTTGATGCCGATGGCGGAGCTCGCCGGGAAGCGGATGCCGGTGACTGCGAACTCCTTGTGCAGGAAGGCGATCAGCTTGTGCACGTCTGCCGAGCCCGCCGGCCACTCGATGCCGGCGTAGATGTCCTCGGTGTTCTCGCGGAAGATCACCATGTCGGTGAGGCTGGCATCGGCCATCGGGCTGACCACGCCGGGGAAGTAGCGGATCGGCCGCACGCAGGCGTACAGATCCAGGTTCTGCCGCATCGCCACGTTCAGCGAGCGGATCCCCCCGCCGATGGGCGTGCCGAGCGGGCCTTTGATGGACACCACATAATCGCGCAGCGCATGCAGCGTCTCCTCCGGGAACCACTCCCCGTAGCGCGCATTGGCCTTTTCTCCGCAGAACACTTCCATCCAGCAGATGCGCCGGCGGGCGCCGTAGGCCTTCTCCACGGCCGCATCCACCACGCGCAGCATCGCCGGCGTGACATCCACCCCGATGCCGTCGCCCTCGATGAACGGAATGACGGGTTTATCCGGAACGTTGAGCGAATGATCCGGGTTGACGGTGATCTTGCGTCCCTCGGCGGGGACGGCGATATGTTCGTACTGCATCGGCGCATTCTACCGGCAAACCCGGCCACCGATGCTCATTCGTCATGCAATTCGCCGCCCCGCAGAGTGCGCTCGTCGGCCGGCCCGGCCCCTCAGACGTGCGCCAGCCGCCGGTTCTGGCTGCGCTCGGCGATCAGCATCGCCAGCTCGAGCGCCTGCTCGTGATTGAGCCGCGGGTCGACCGTGGAGCGGTACGCGCGCTGCAGATCGGCATCCGTCAGTCCCCGCGCGCCCCCGGTGCACTCCGTGACGTCATCGCCGGTGAGCTCGATGTGCACGCCGCCCAAACGCGAGCCGAGTTCGGCATGAATGCGGAAGGCGAGATCCACTTCCTTCAGAATATTCTCGAAGCGGCGCGTCTTGAAGCCCGCGGTGCTCGTCTCGGTATTGCCGTGCATCGGGTCGCACACCCACAGCACCGTCTGACCGCTCTGACGGACCGCCTCGATCATCTTCGGCAGCGCCGAGTCGATGTCCTTCACGCCGAAGCGATGGATCAGGGTCACCCGGCCCGGCTGGTTCTGCGGATTGAGGGTCGCGATCAGCCCCTGCAGCCACGCTGCATCCATCGCCGAGCCGATCTTGATCCCGATGGGGTTGGAGATGCCGCGGAAGTACTCCACGTGCGCCCCGTCGAGCTTGGCGGTACGCATGCCGATCCACGGCATGTGCGTGGAGAGGTTGTACCAGCGGTTCTGCCGCGGGATGAAGCGAGTCTGCGCCTGCTCGTAGAGCAGATGCAGACCCTCGTGGCTGGCATAGAAATCCACCAGCGTCGCCTCGTGCACGCGCCGGCCGCTGATGCCCTCGAAGAAATCGAGCGCATCGCCGATGGACTGCACGATGCGCTGGTAGGCGTCCTTCAGCGGCGCATGCTTGACGAAGCCGAGATCCCAGTACTCCGGGTGATGCAAATCGGCGAAACCACCATCGACCAGCGCGCGTACGAAATTCAGCGTGAGCGCGGCACGCTCGTAGCCGCGCAGCAGCAGTTGCGGGTCCGCCTGGCGCGCCTCGGGCGTGAACTCCGGGCGGTTCACCAGATCGCCGCGGAAGCTCGGCAGCGTCATGCCCTCGCGCGTCTCGGTATCGGCCGAGCGCGGCTTGGCGTACTGGCCGGCCATGCGCCCGACGCGGATCACGGGTTTTTTCAGCCCGTGCAGCAGCACGAGGCTCATCTGCAGCAGAATCTTCAGCTTCTTGGCGATCGAGTCCGATTCGCAATCGTGGAACGTCTCGGCGCAGTCCCCGCCCTGCAGCAGAAACGCCTGCCCGCGCTGGGCGGCCGCCAGGCGCTCGCGCAGCGCCTCGATCTCCCAGGACACCACGATCGGCGGCAGCCGGGACAACTCGGCCACCACCTGCTCGAGGGCGGCCGGATCGCCGTACGCCGGCTGCTGCTGAGCCGGCTTGCCGTGCCAGCTGGCCGGGTGCCAGGACGTGCTTTCAGGAGAGCGCATGATGCGCAGAATCCTAGCATGGACTGGCGCCGATCGGCCCATAGAGGGAGAATTATTGGTTTCACTATTAGATCCGGGGGCTACATGCACCGCGTATTGATTCTCGGCGCCGGCAAAATCGGCGCATTGATCTCAGGATTGCTGGCCGGCTCAGGGGCCTATCAGGTCGATCTGGCCGATGTCGACGGGGCCGTGGCCGAGGCCGTGGTCAAGGCGCACGGCCTGAAAGGCATGAGCGCGTACGGGCTCGACGCCAAGAACCGCGAGGCGCTCGAGCGTCATCTGGCGGCGCATCCCGTCGATGCGGTGATCTCGAGCCTGCCCTTCCACTGCAACGTCACCGTGGCCGAGGCCGCCCGCCATGCGAACGTGCACTACTTCGATCTGACCGAGGACGTGGCCGTCACCCGCGCGGTGCGCACTATCGCAGCGGGCTCCGCCAAGGCATTCGTGCCGCAGTGCGGTCTCGCCCCGGGCTTCATCAGCATCGCCGCGGCCGAGCTGATCACCCATTTCCAGTCGCTGCGCGCGGTGAAGCTGCGTGTCGGCGCGCTGCCGCAGCACCCGAACAACGTACTGAAGTACTCCCTCACCTGGTCGACCGAGGGCCTGATCAACGAGTACGGCAACCCCTGTCAGGCCATCGTCGATGGCCGCAGCGTCGAGGTCTCCCCGCTCGAGGGTCTGGAGGAGATCGAAATCGACGGCACGCTCTATGAGGCGTTCAACACCTCCGGTGGCCTCGGTTCGCTCGCCGAGACGCACGGCGCGCACGCCGAGTCGATGAACTACAAGACCATCCGCTACCCCGGCCACTGCGAGCAGATGCGCCTGCTGATGAACGACCTGAAGCTCAATCAGGATCGCGACACGCTCAAGCGCATTCTCGAGAACGCCGTGCCGCAGACGCTGCAGGACGTGATCATCGTCTACGTGGCGGTCACCGGCATGCAGGACGGGCAGCTGCGCGAGGAGAACTACGTCAACAAGATCTACCCGCAGCTGATCGGCGGGCGGCTCTGGTCGGCGATCCAGGTCACCACCGCCGCAGGCATCAGCGCCGTGGTCGACCTGGTGCTCGAGAAGCCCGAGCGCTACGCCGGCTTCATCGCCCAGGAGCAGTTCCGCCTGCCCGAGATCCTCGCCAACCGCTTCGGGCGGCACTACGCGCCCGGCGGAACCAAGGACGTCTCGGGCGAGGTCATCGTCGCGGGCAAGACCGGCCGGCAGCGCACCGCCAACGCTCACAAGGCGGCCTGATCCATGAGCCTGTCCATTGACATCAGCGCCCTGTTCGAGCGGCTGGAACTCGCCGCGCAGAACCCGGGCGCCTCGGCCGGCCCAGGGGGCTGGCGCGGCAGCGGGCCGGTTCTCACGGTCCACAACCCGTCCACCGGCGGTACGCTCGCCAGCGTGCACACGGCAGATGCGTCTGATTATGAAGCGGTGATGCGCTCGGCCCTCGATGCGGCCGCCCAATGGCGCAGCGTGCCGGCACCGAAACGCGGCGAAGCGGTGCGCCTGATCGGCGAAGCTCTGCGCGCCTCCAAGGGCGACCTCGGCGCGCTGGTCTCGCTCGAGAACGGCAAGATCCTCGCCGAGGGGCTTGGCGAGGTTCAGGAGATGATCGACATCGCCGACTTCGCGGTCGGCCAGTCGCGCATGCTCTACGGCCTGACCATGCACTCGGAGCGCCCGGGCCACCGCATGTACGAGCAGTGGCACCCGCTCGGTGTGGTGGGAATCATCTCGGCGTTCAACTTCCCGGTCGCGGTGTGGTCCTGGAACGCCTTTCTCGCGGCGATCTGCGGCAACGTGTCGGTGTGGAAGCCTTCGCCGAAGACTCCGCTTACCGCCATCGCCGTGCAGAAGCTCGTCAACCGGGTGCTCGAGATGCACCGGCTGCCGCCAGTGTTCCAGCTGTTCATCGACGCGGGTGCTGATCTCGCCACCCGCTTCGTCGAGGATCGGCGTGTGGCGCTCGTCTCGTTCACCGGATCGACCGCCGTCGGACGAAAGGTCGGCGAGCGAGTTGCCGCGCGTCTCGGCAAGAGTCTGCTCGAACTCGGCGGCAACAACGCCATCATCGTCGATGAGTCCGCCAACCTGGATCTGGCCGTCCCGGCGATCCTGTTCGGGGCGGTCGGCACCGCCGGGCAGCGCTGCACGAGCACGCGGCGCGTGTTCGCGCACAAGGCCATTGCCGCTGACCTCGAGCGCCGGCTGATCAACGCGTACCGTCAGGTCAGGATCGGCGATCCGCTCGATTCGACGACGCTGATGGGCCCGCTGATCGATGCAGACGCGCTCGAGCGGTTCAAGGCGGCCGTGGCCGCCGCGCGCGCTGCTGGCGGGGAGATTCTCGCCGGCGGCAACGTGCTCGAGCGACCCGGCCACTTCGTCGAACCGACGCTGATCCGCGCACGCAACGACTGGCCGATCGTGCAGAACGAGACCTTCGCGCCCATTCTGTATCTGATCCCGGTCGAATCGCTCCAGGAGGCGATCGCCCAGCAGAACGAGAGCCACTACGGACTGTCCTCGGCGCTGTTCACCGAGCGGCTGCGGGCCGCCGAGACCTTCCTCGGCGCCTGCGGCAGCGACTGCGGCATCGCCAACGTCAACATCGGCACCTCGGGGGCGGAGATCGGCGGCGCGTTCGGCGGGGAGAAAGACACCGGCGGCGGACGCGAATCGGGCTCGGACGCGTGGAAGGCGTACATGCGCCGCCAGACCAATACCATCAACTGGAGCGGTGCGCTGCCGCTCGCGCAGGGCATCAAGTTCGAGCTGTAAGTGCTGCAGGCGAGGTCCGCGGCGAGCGGACCTCGCGCCCCGGCGACGGCGCGAGCTTGTCGTCACCTGTCTGCCGGCACTAGACTCGCTCGAGGTCACACCGGAGCCAGGCCATGAAGATCGCCATCATTGGTGCCGGGAACGTTGGCGGCGCACTCGCAAGAGGGTGGGCCCGCAGCGGTCACGAGCTGCTGCTCGGTGTGCGCGATGCGGCGGCCCCCAAGGTCGAGTCCCTCTGCAAACAGACGCACGCGCTCGCGCGCACTCCCCGGGAGGCGGCCGAAGCCGCCCAGGTGGTGGTGCTGGCGCTGCCCTGGAGCGTCGCCCGTGAGGCCGTTCGGGCCCTCGGACCGCTCGCGGGCAAGATCGTCATCGACTGCATGAACCCACTCACGCTGCGCAACGGAGTGCTCGCACTCGAGCTCGGCTTTTCCAACTCGGCGGGCGAGACCGTTGCCGAGTGGCTGCCGCGGGCGCGAATCGTCAAGACGCTCAATCAGGTGGGCGCCGATGTGATGGGCGACACCTCGGCATTCGCGGACGCGCCGGTGATGTTCCTGGCCGGAAATGACGCGGATGCGAAAATCGCGGTAGCGAGTCTGCTGCGCGACCTCGGATTCGAGCCGCTCGATGCGGGGGCTCTCGAGCAATCGCGCTACCTCGAGCCCTACGCGATGGTGTGGATCAACCAGTCGCTCTACCAGGGCAAGGGCAGCGACTGGGCATTCGGCGCCCTGACTCCCCGGGCATACCCTGCGGGCGCTTGAGCGCTCGCCACGCGCCGGCGCGCGCCGCAGCCTCGTCGATCTGATTCGAGATCATCAGCCCGGCTGCCGAGCGACAGCTCCCGCCCCCATGGGCGTGCGACTCGTTCGCGACCGCGCGTGTCGCGGCAGCTGATGCTCCAAGTGTATGCTCGTAACGACTCGTATTTACTGCCGCCGCCCGAAATACCTTGCCCTGCGGCAAGAATCCCACAACACCAAGCGGCGACCCGAAAAACCTCGCCAAAGACTGCGGCCAGGCCGAACAGGACTCGCGCAGCTCCCCACTCGCCACTCGAGCTCGAACTGCCGCCCGTCAATACCTGCGCTCATGCGCCGGAGGCAACCGCCACCGGCGCCTCGGCCGTCCGCACACCGATCTCACGGGTCATGCTGCTGCATCAGAACCGGCAGCAGACGGGCCATTTGATCGCCGCGCTCCATGGGTCGGGCATAGAGACTACGCTGTTGACCACCGCCCCTCCGGACGGCCTGGGTGCCTCGCTGTTGTGCGTCCAACTCCAAACTCCCAGTCACTCCTCAGCGGAATATGTGCCTCTGCCGCATGCGCAGGTAGCAAGAACCAATCCGGACCCGCTTAATCCGCTGTCCGAAGCGCTATCTGTCCGATGCACGGGGTAATTGGGGGCCCGCCAATATGCCTCTATCCGACGCAGCCGCTCGGCCGAGAGCGGCTGCGCGACCGGCCGATCGCCGTGATCAGACAGTGCCGAGTCCTTCCCGGCGGCCGCGCCGGCGACCGTCAAGGCTCCCCTGCCAGGCTTTTGCCGCTCCATCGTCAATACGCAATCGCCACCGCGCGCCTCGGCAGCGCGAATTGACCCCCCCTGCGCTCGCGCCTACGATCCCCGCCATCACCCCTTGAGGCAACAGGATGCATCCGGCAGCGCGCGGTGGAAGACAGATCCTGCGACATATCGCCCGTATCGCGATGATCGAGCGGGGTCTGCAGCCGGAATTCCCCCCCGCCGCGATGCGCCAGACTGCCGCTCTAGGCGCCCCGGCACGCGCACCGCGCGCCGCCACGGTCCGCGACCTGCGCGCACTGCCGTGGGTGTCGATCGACAATGACGACTCGCGCGACCTCGATCAGATCTCCGCTGGCGAGGCGCTCGAGGGCGGCTCGACCCGCCTCTGGGTGGCAATTGCCGACGTCGATGCGCTTGTCGGCATCGACACCCCGATCGATGCACACGCGCACCACAACACCACGTCGGTCTACACCGCGGCGCGGGTGTTCCCGATGCTGCCCGAGCGGCTCTCGACCGACCTGACTTCCCTCGGGGATCGGCAGGAACGCCTGGCGATCGTTGCGGAAATGACCGTCACCGCCGACGGGCGCCTCGCCGGCTCGGACCTCTATCGGGCGCTCGTACGCAATCAGGCCAAGCTCGCCTACCCCTCGGTGTCCGCTTGGCTCGAAGGTGAATCCGGCCCGCCGGCTGCGCTCGGCGATCCGCTCCTGCAGCGTCAGGTGCGACTGCAGGACGCCGCAGCCCAGGCGCTGCGCGCGCAGCGGCATGAACATGGCGCGCTGACACTCGAGACGCTCAAGACCCACGCGGTATTCGACGGCGATGCGCTGCGCGATCTGGAGCGCGATAGCAAGAATCGCGCGCAGGAACTCATCGAGGATCTCATGATCGCGGCCAACGGTGCGGTGGCGCACTTTCTCGAGCAGCACGGTGTCGCCTCGCTGCGCCGCGTGCTGCGCACTCCGCGACGCTGGGAACGCATCGTCGCGCTGGCTGAGGAAGTGGGCGAGAACTTGCCCGCGCAGCCGGACGCGCTGGCGCTGAACGGCTTTCTTCTGCGCCGCCGCCATGCCGACCCGGAACGCTTCGCGGACTTGTCACTCGCGGTGGTCAAATCGCTCGGTTCCGGCGAGTACCTCGCGCACGCCCCGGGCGCGCGCCCCCCCGGCCACTTCGGGCTGGCGGTGAGCAACTACACGCACTCGAGCGCCCCGAACCGCCGCTTTCCCGATCTGATCAGCCAGCGTCTCGTCAAGGCTGTGCTCGCCGGCGCGCCCCCGCCGTATCCTTACGAGGTGCTCACGGGACTCGCATTGCACTGCACCGAGCAGGAGGACAAGGCGGCCAAAGTCGAGCGGCGCGTGGCGAAGTCCGCCGCGGCGCTGCTGCTGGCCGGGCGGCTCGGCGAGCAGTTCGATGCGCTCGTCACCGGCGCGGCGCCCAAGGGTACCTGGGTGCGCATCCTGCGGCCTGCGATCGAGGGCCGTCTGGTGCGCGGCTTCGAAGGCGCCGACATCGGCCACCGCCTGCAGGTGCGGCTGGTACGGGTCGACGTCGAACAGGGATTCATCGACTTTGAGCGCGTGCATTCATGAACAACAACCCACAGAGCCAGACCGAAGCTGCCGTTCAACCTCAGCTCGCCTACGAGGAGCAAAGCTTCCTCGCAAGCGATGCGGCCCGACCGCTGCGCATCCTCGCGGAGTACCTCGAGCCGCTCGAGCGCTTCAAGCGCGCCGGGGTGCACGCCACCATCGTCTTCTTCGGCTCGGCCAGAGTGCGCCCCGACGGGCCGCTCGGGCAGTACTACGAGCACGCGCGCGAGCTGTCCTCGCTGATCACGCGCTGGTCGGCCTCGCTTCCCGAGCACACCCATCGCTACGTGGTCTGCTCGGGCGGCGGCGGCGGCATCATGGAGGCGGCCAACCGCGGCGCCGCGCAGGCCGGCGGCAAGACCGTCGGACTGAACATCAGCCTGCCGCGCGAACAGCGCCCCAACCCCTATCTGTCGAGCGAGCTGACGTTCGAGTTCCACTATTTTTTCATGCGCAAGCTCTGGTTCGCGCATCTGGCGCGCGCGCTCATCGCCTTCCCGGGCGGGTTCGGCACGCTCGATGAGCTCACCGAAGTGCTCACGCTGGCGCAGACCCGCAAGCTCGAGCGCGACATACCGGTGATCCTCTACGGTCCGCAATACTGGAACGAGATCATCGATTTCAATGCGCTCGCCCGCCACGGCGTGATCGATCCTGAGGACCTGAAGCTGTTCGAATTCGCCGACCGGCCCGAGGACGCCCTCGCCATCCTGCAGCGGCGCCTAGCGCCCGAGCCGCGCGAGATGCCGGGGTTCGCCCATTCGCGAGTGCACCACCGCCCGCCGCGCCGGGACTGAACGGCCCGGCCGTCATACGAGCGGGCCCTCGACCCGCTGCAGATGACGTTTGTGAGAGGCCATGCGCTGATCGAGCAGGCCGTAGGTGGCCACCTTGACAGCGTTCGCCACGAAGAACGAGACGACCGTGTACGCCCATACGAACAGCGCCAAGCCCCACCCGATCGGGGCCATCGCGACGCCGTACACGACGATGAGCGTGCCGAGGAGCTGAGTGAGCTCGCATGGCACGACCAGCAGCCAGCGCGGCCACGGCCGCTGCCAGGCCCACCCCTTGTTGCGGGTCAGATAAATCGTCATGTGCCCGGAGACGAGCAGCTTGAGAAAAATCACCGCCCGCAGAACGGGCACCGGCAGGTGCAGCAGATCACGCGCGATCCAGTAGAGCACGAAGCTCTCGAAGACCCCGTACAGACCGACAGCGGAGGCGATGGTGAGCACCCGCGGCATGTCCCAGCGGACGGGGCGAGCCGCCACCGGTGCGTTATCGTAGGCGATCATCATGATCGGGATGTCGTTGAGCAGTGCGAGCAGCACCACCATGAGGGTGGTGACCGGATAGAAGTTGTAGATGAGGATGCTGGCCGTCATGAACAGAACGAGCCGGATCGTCTCGGCGATGCGGTACGTTCCGTAACTCGTCATCCGCTCGAAGATCCGCCGCGCCTCCTCGATCCCGCTGGTGATGACCGACAGCCCCGGGGCGGTCAGGATGAGCGCCGCGGCTGCGCGCGCCGCGTCGGTCGCGCCGCTCACCGCAATGCCGACGTCCGCCTGCTTCAGCGCCGGCGCATCGTTGACGCCATCGCCAGTCATGCCGACGATGCGACCGCTCGACTGCAGCGCCTTGACGATCTGGAACTTGTCCTCCGGGAGCACCTGCGCAAACCCGCCTGCGCCGAGCACCTGCGCGAGCACCTGCGGCGCGGCATGTTTGCCGAACACCGAGTCCGCCACGAGGATGTTACCGCCCAGGTCGAGCTCTGCGGCGATCTGGCGCGCGATTGCCTCGTGGTCTCCGGTCACCATCTTGATGTCGATGCCCATGGCGCGCGTTGCGCGAATGGTCGCGGCGCTGTCCTCGCGCGGCGGGTCAAACAGCGGCAGCAGTCCGAGATAGCGCCAGCCCTCACCCTCGTCGCGGGCGACGGCCACGGTCCGGTAGCCTTTGGCGGCGGCCTGCTCGACCTGCGCGAGGATCGCGCTGCGCTGCTCGGGATCCGGCGCGCACAGCTCTACGATGACCTGGGGCGCGCCTTTGGCCACCTTCAGCGCTCTGCCATTGAACTGCAGTTGCGCCTCGGTGCGCTTGATCAGCGGATCGAAGGGCCGGAAGCTCTGCAGACGGTAGGCCTCGAGCTGCCCCGCCGGCGGGGCAGCCGCGAGGATGGCGCTGTCGATCGCATCGGGCGCCTCGCGGCGCGAGGCGAGCGCCGCGGCACTCAGCAGAGTCTGCACCTCAACGCCAGGGGCCGGCAGTGCCGTGCCGAGCGTCAGTTCATTGCGCGTCAACGTGCCCGTCTTGTCCGAGCACAGCGTATCCATGCCCGCCAGCTCCTCGATCGAGACCAGGCGTGAGACGATCGCCTTCAGGCGCGCCAGGCGCTCGGCGCCGACCGCGAGTGTGACGGAGAGCACCGCCGGCAGCGCCACCGGAATGGAGGCCACGGCGAGAATGAGCGCGAACTGCACCATCTCGAGCAGCGGGTTGTGCCGGAAGAGGCCCGCGAGCACGATCACCAGCACCAGCGCTGCGCTCACCATGATCAGGAAGTTGCCGATGCGCAGCACCGCGCGCTGGAAATGCGAGACGGCGCCGGCCTGTTCGACGAGCTTCGCAGTACGGCCGAAATAGGTCTTCATGCCGGTGGCGCTCACCACCGCGTTCATCTCGCCCTGGCGGACGATCGAGCCGGAGTAGGCCGCATCGCCGCGCTTCTTGTCCACCGGGAGCGACTCACCGGTGAGGGCCGACTGATCCACGCTCAGGTACTCGCCCTCCACGAGCGTCACGTCGGCCGGCACGATGTTGCCGATGTTGATCGCGATCAGATCCCCCGGCACGAGCAGCCGTGCGGCGATCTCATGCCACGTGCCGTCGCGCTTCACGCGCGCCGAGAGCGCCAAGCGCTGCTTGAGCGCCTCGATGGCCGTATCCGCCTTGTACTCCTGCCAGAAGCCGACGCCCGCATTGATCAACAGCATCAGCGCGATGACGGCCAGATCCGCCCAATGACCGAGCACCGCCGAGAGAGTCGCAGCCGCCTCAATCATCCAGGGAATCGGTCCCCAGAAAAACCCGCGGATGCGCCGCGCGATGCTGACATGCTGCTCGCGCAGGAGGTTCTCCCCGTACTGCTCGAGGCGGCGGCGCGCCTCGGCGGTGCTCAGCCCGTCGCTCGCGCTGGCGCTCGCTGCGGCGGCCGCAGCCGCCGGGGTTGACTCGCTCGGCTCAAGATTCATCTGCTCGCCTCGGCACGGTGTGCGGGGGCCCGGCGCAACCAGCTCCCAGGGGCGAGCCGGGCCGCAAGATTGCACACGATGCACTTCGTCGCCGACCGGCGGCAATCCGCACTTGTGCGCAGCGGTCCGGCGCGAGCCGCTCGAGCCCTCAGACCCGTCCGGGCAGACGCACCTCGAAGCGAGCACCGCCGAGCGGCGAGGTATCCACTGCGAGGCTGCCGCCGTAGAGATCGACTGTCTCGCGCACCATGGCGAGCCCGAGCCCATGACCGGGCACGGTCTCATCGGTCCGCACGCCCCGCTCGAGCACCCGCGCGCGGTTCTCGGCAGAAATCCCCGGACCGTCGTCCTCGACTGTGACCGTCATGTTTTCCTGCACCGCTGCGGACGGATCGACCGTCACGCTGAGCCGCACGCGCTGATGGCACCACTTGCAGGCGTTCTCGAGCAGGTTGCCAAGCATCTCCATCAGATCGGCCCGATCGCCGACGAATTGACTCTCGGGCTGAACGGCCAGCTCGAGCGAGAGGTCCTTGTCGCGGTAGACCTTCAGCAGCGCCGCGCGCAGATCGGCCGCCACCGGAGCGACCGCCACAGGCGCCTGCCCGAGCAGTGCCCCACCCGAGGCAGCCGCGCGCTTCAACTGATGCTCGATGATGTCGCTCATGCGGTCGATCTCCGGGCCGATCGTCCCGGACGCCTCGGGCGCGCCCGAGAGCGCCGAGCGCATCACCGCAAGCGGCGTCTTCAGGCTGTGGGCGAGATTGCCGAGGGTGTCGCGATAGCGCGCAACGCGCTTGCGCTCGCCGACGAGCAGCGCATTGAGGTGGCGCGCCACGCCGCTCAACTCGCGCGGGTAACCGCCGCCCAGCACCTCGCTGCGGCCTTCCTCGACCTCGTGGATCTCCCGCTCGAGCCGGCGCACGGGAGCGAGCACCGCACGCAGCAGCACCGCGAGCGTCGCGAGCAGCAGCAGCATCAGGGCGCTGAACCACAACACCATGCGGCGGCGGAACTCCCACAGCTGCTCCTCGTAGGGCGTCAGGCTCACCGCGACGCTGAAGGTCACAGGCCCCGCTCCGGCCGGGTCGTCCGCGAACGCGACGCCGCGACTCTCGATGGCGAGCCGCCGGTGTCCGGCCATCGTGTAGGAGAACTGACGCTCGCCCTGCTCGAGCAGCGGCCCGAAGTTCACATCCGCGCCCGCCGTGGAGGGCGAGCGCCATTCGTGGCGCGCCGAGCGGATCTGCGCGTACAGGCCCGAGCGCGGCGTGGCGAAGCGCGAATCGAGCGCCTTAAGCGGGGCGACGTAGCCCTTGTGCGGCTCGCGCTCGGCGGCTGCGATCAGCGCGATGATCTGCGAGTCGAGCAACTCGTGCAGCGAGTGCTCCGAGAGTGTGCGAAAGCCGGTGTCGAGCACCAGCGTCATGAACCCGAAAAACAGCGCCAGAGGCACCGCCACCGACAGCAGCAGCCGCTGGCTGAGTGAATGCACCAGAGCCTCTGCGCAGCCCCTAGCGGGCCTCGCGCGCGAGCGAGAAGCGATAGCCGCGCCCGCGCAGCGTCTCGATCGGCTTCAATCGCTCCTCGGGGTCGAGCTTGCGGCGCAGCCGCCCGACCAGCACCTCGATGACGTTGCTGTCGCGCTCGAAGTCCTGGTCATAGAGCCGCTCGGTGAGCTCGGCCTTGGAGATCACCTCCCCGGCGCGCAGCATCAGATGCTCGAGGATGCGGTACTCGAACGTGGTGAGCTCGACCGGTGCGCCATCGACGGCGACAGTCTGGGCGCGCGTGTCGAGCGTGACCGGGCCGCACTTGAGCTCGGGGCTCGCCCAACCTGCGGCGCGGCGCAGCAGCGCCTGCAGCCGCGCCAGCACCTCCTCGAAGTGAAAGGGCTTGGCGACGTAATCGTCGGCGCCGGCCTGCAGGCCGGCGACCTTGTCCTGCCAGTTGTCGCGCGCGGTGAGAATCAGGATCGGAAAGGTCTTGTGCGCGGCGCGCAGCTTGCCGATCACCTCCAGCCCCGAGAGCTTCGGCAGCCCCAGATCGATCACCAGTACCCGCAT
>JAKAYU010000061.1 GCA_021809525.1 Pseudomonadota bacterium
CTATTACAACGACGGCAAGGCGCCGACCTTGACCGGCTATGCGGTGACGAACGTAGTGCGGGTGCGCTTGGATGATCTGAAGCGCATCGGCGCGGTGATCGACGCGGCGAGCGCTGCCGGCGCGAACCTCCAGCAGAATCTGCGTTTTGCGCTGCGCGATCCCGAGGCGGCGAGAGTGCAGGCGCTCGCGCAGGCGGCGCGCCGGGCGCGCGAGGCCGCCAGCGCGCTCGCCAGGGCATTGGATCTGAGGATCGTGCGGATCGTGTCCGTCCGGCAGACCGGCGTTGCGCTCGCCCCGCCCGGCCCGATCGTCTATCCGCAGGTCATCCGCGCGCAGCGCATGGCGCCGGCCACGCCGATCGAGTCCGGCAGGATCCGTGTTACCGCTAACGTCACCTTGACTGTGGCGGTCGCGCCCCGGTAGGCGTACGCTCGAACCAGATCCCCATCACGGCGCGCTCGGGCGCGCCCGAGAGGAGGCTGACATGACACACGTACGTCACCTGCTCGCAAACAAGAAATCCTCCCTGTTCACCATCGGGCCGGACGCGCCTGTGCTCGAGGCGGTGCGCTCCATGGCCGAGCACGGCGTGGGCGCGTTGCTCGTCATGAGCGCCGGGGAGCTGGCCGGAATCGTCTCGGAGCGCGACTACGCCCGCAAGGTCGTGCTGCATGGGCGTGCCTCGGCCGACACGCCCGTCGCGCAGATCATGAGTTCGCCGGTGATCACCGTCGCTCCGGAGACCACTGTTCAGCACTGCATGGTCCTCATGACCGAGCGGCGCTTCCGCCATCTGCCGGTGGTGGAGGCGGGGCGAGTGATCGGCGTGGTGTCGATCGGTGACCTGGTGAAGTCGGTCATCGAAGAGCAGCGGCGCACCATCGAGCAGCTGGAAACCTACATCCACGGGTAAGCCGCGCGCTGCGCATGGGCTGAGGCTGACGGCCTGCTGTGGCCGGCTACGCGCCGAGGAACATGCGGTAGGCCGGATTGCCCGTCTCGTCGGCGTACTCGTAATGCAGCTCGTTCAGGTGCTGCACGAACTCGGCGCGCTCCCCGGCGGGCACCTGGATGCCGGCGAGCACCCGGCCGTAATCGGTGCCCTGGTTGCGATAGTGGAACAGGCTGATGTTCCAGCGCGAGCCGATCGCATCGAGGAACTTCAGCAGCGCACCCGGGCGCTCGGGGAATTCGAAGCGATAGAGCAACTCGTCGCGGATGCCCCGCGCCCGGCCGCCGATCATGTAGCGCACGTGCAGCTTCGCCATCTCATTGTCGCTCATGTCGGTGACGGTGTAGCCTGCCCCGCGCAGCGCCTGCGCGACGCTGTCCTTCTCACCGCGCCCGCGGGCGAGCGAGAAGCTGACGAACACGTGGGCTGCCTCCTCGCTCTCGTAGCGGTAGTTGAACTCCGTGATGCTGCGCCGGCCGAGGATCTCGCAGAACTGCCGGAAGCTTCCCGGCCGCTCCGCAATGCTCACCGCGAGCAGTGCCTCGCGCTCGCCGCCGAGGTCGGCCCGCTCGGCCACGTACCGCAGACGGTCGAAGTTGATGTTGGCGCCGCTCGTGATCGCAGCCAAGCGCTTGCCGCGCCAGTGCTCGCGAGCGGCCACCTTCTTCAGCCCCGCCACCGCGAGCGCGCCGGCCGGCTCGACGATCGAGCGGGTGTCCTCGAAGACGTCCTGGATCGCGGCGCAGATCTCGTCGTTGTCGAGCAGGACGATCTCATCGACGTGCTTGCGGCACAGCTCGAAGGTTTCCTCGCCCACGCGCTTCACGGCGACGCCGTCGGCGAACAGGCCTACGCGCTCCAGCGTGACCCGGCGGCCCGCCTTGAGCGACTCGTACATGCCCGCGGCGTCCTCGGGCTCGACCCCGATGATGCGGATGCCCGGATAGAGGTATTTCAGGTACACCGCGACCCCGGCGATCAGGCCGCCGCCGCCGACGGGCACGAACACCGCATCGAGGTTGCCGCCGGTCTGGCGTGCCATCTCCACCCCGATGGTACCCTGGCCGGCAATCACGTCGGGATCGTCGAACGGATGCACGAACACCATGTTGCGCTCGCGCACCAGTCCGAGCGCATGCTCGAACGCTGAATCGTAGTCGTCCCCGTGCAGCACCACTTCGCCGCCGAGGGCATTGACGGCCTCGATCTTGATCTGCGGGGTAGTCTGCGGCATCACGATCAGCGCCTTGATCCCGCGCCGCCGCGCCGCGAGCGCCACTCCCTGGGCGTGGTTGCCCGCAGAAGCGCAGACCACGCCGCGCTGCGCCGCGGAGTCCGACAGCCGCGTGATGCGGTTGTAGGCGCCGCGCAGCTTGAACGAGAACACCGGCTGCAGATCCTCGCGCTTGAGCAGGACGTGGTTGTCGATGCGCTGCGAGAGCCGCGGCGCGTGCTCCAGCGGGGACTCGATCGCGACGTCATAGACGCGCGCCTTGAGGATCTGCTCGATGTAGGGGCTGACCATGCGTGCTCAGGCGGTAAGAAATTCCTGTATCGGCCCCAGGAGCGCCTGCGGAGCCTCCCGCAGCACCGAGATGTCGCGGCAGGGCGCCCGGCGCGCGTGCGCGGGCAGCTCGCTGCCGGACAATCCGGCGCCGCGCGGCCATTCCGGCGCGTGCAGCAGGAGCAGCGGCTGGCGGATCTGCCCCAGGCGCTCGCCGAGCGGATAGCTCTGCTCGGCGGCAGCCGCGTGCGCAGCCTCGGCGGCGTTGCACAGCCGCTCGCCGCAGGCGCTGATCAGCGCCGGCAGGGGTGCGCCGGGCCCGCAGTCGCTCCGGGCCCCCGCCCATTGGCTGCGCAGATACGCATCGGCGGACTCCGCGGACGGCGGCAGCGCAGGCGTTTCGGCCCAGCAGAGCGCGGCGAGGACCACGCGGCGCACGGCGGGGCGTGTGGCCGCCAGTTCGAGCGCGACGCCCATGCCAAGACCGCAGCCGAGCACATCGACTTGCCGCAGCCGCATCGTGTCGAGAAAGTCACCGATTGCCGCAGCCTGCTCGGCGATGGAGCGCACGGCGGGCGCGTCCGATTGTCCGAATCCGGGCAGGTCCGGCGCGAAGGCGGAGCGGTCGCGGCCGAGCGCGGCGAGCAATCCGGTGAACATGCGCCCGGAGTGCGTCGCGGGGTGCAGTGCGAGCAGGGGGGTGCCTTCTTCGAACCCGCCGCCGCCGGGAATTGCCTGGTGGACGTGCAGTTGTCCGAAGCGGCACTCGAAGTAGCCGCGCCGGATGCGTACGGCCGCGCTCACCGCGGGCTCGGAACGGAGCGTTGTGCGTTTCGGCATGGTGTGTCCGCCATTGTGCCGCAGGCGGGATTCGGGATTAAGCGATTTCGCCGGGCAGGTCGGGTGCGCGGCGCGAGAAGCGTGCCCGTGATCGCACCGTGAGAACCCAACGGGCAAGGACGCGCAGGCCGCGCGAGCGGCCCCCCGGAGCTGTCCCGTATGATCGACGCCGCCGCCCGAACGCGCTCAGCGGCGCCGCGCCGTACGCCTGGCCGATTTCTTCGGGCGCGCACCGGCGCGCGTCTTGCGGCTCGGCGCCCGCCCGGCGGTCTTTTTGCGTGCCGTCGCGAGTCCGACTGCGCGTTTCCCCGTCCGTCGGGCGGCCGGTTTGGCTGCCCGTTTCACAGCCGGCTTCACGGCGCGCTTGGCGGTGCGCTTCGCACTGCGTTTGGCAGGGCGCTTCGCGGCGGGCTTGGATTTCGCCGGCGCCTTCCGCGCGGCGGGCTTGGGCGCCGTCTTCTTGCGGGCGGGTGTGGGGCGCGCCGGGGCTCGGGCCGGCGGAGCGGCCGCCGCTGCAGGCAGCGGCAGCTCGTGCAGCGCGATCACGCCACCCTGCGGGTCCACGACCTGCGCAACGCGGTCCCCGCCGGGCACGACATGCGGGCCCTGCAGCACCCGTCCTCCGTGGGCCCTGACGGCCGCCAGCGTCTCATCCAGCCGCTCGACCCGGACGTAGCCGAGCCAGCGCGGGGGCTTGGAGGGGTCCTGCAGCACATGCATGCCGCCGATCTGCACCCCGGCGTGCTCGATGATCTGGTACAGGCCGCCCGCGCCCATGTCGTGCGCCGGGCCGCGGGTCCAGCCGAACAGCTGCGCATAGAAGGCAAGCGCGCCCTGCGGATCGATGGTCGCGAGCTCGTGCCAGGAGAAGCGGCCGGCGGGCGCGGGTGTTGCGCGGGGCGGCGCCGCCATGGCGGGCATGAACACCGCGAATGCCGCGCCCTGCGGGTCGGACAGCACGGCGAAGCGGCCGATGCCCGGAATGTCCGTCGGCGCCTTGAGCAGTTTGCCGCCGAGGCGCTGGGCGGCCTCGGCGGTCGCATCGACATCCGGGGCGGCGATGTACATCAGCCAGCTCGGCGGCGTGTCGCTGTCACGCACGGTCTGCGGCTGGGGCGTCAACCCCGCCACGCCGTCCGCACCGCTCATCCACAGCGTATAGCCCGGCACGGTGGATACCTCGGTCCTCCAGGGCAGCACGCTCGAGTAGAAATCGGCGGCGGCTTGGGCGTTCGGCGTCATCAACTCGTGCCATATGAACTGGCCGCGCAGGTCGGCTGGACTCATGGTCAATGTCCCCCAGGTTTTCTCGGACTGCGTTGCAACAACGTAAGCGGATCCGTACGCGCAGATCCCCTGGCCATTGTGCTCCGAGCCGCGCCGCAGTGCCACGTCGCCCGATGCGGCTGAAGGGCCGGTCGGATCGGGTGCGGCGTGTGCGCCGCCCCGGGGCGATGAACTCGCCCTCGAAGCGGCCGGCCGCCGCCAGAGGCAGGTGCAGCGGGGTTCGGGCGCCAGGGTCGCCCCGGCCGAACCGCCGAACACCGTGCCGCTGTGGCTGATGTTCGCCGCGGGGGCGCGGTGAGCCGAGCGCACTCTTGGCTGGCCTCGGCGACCTGCTCGCCGAGCGCGGCCGTCAGCGGGATTCGCCCGCGCAGATCGTTCTCGAGAGCGGCCTCGGGCCCGTCCATCCGCGCCGGCGGCGGCCCTACCAGCTGCCGGTGTTCGGCATGGAGGCCCAGGGCTCGGCCGGCGGCAGCGCCTCGCCGCGCTGCAGCAGCTCGATGGAGATCTGATCCGGCGAGCGCACGAACGCCATGCGGCCGTCGCGCGGCGGCCGGTTGATCGTCACCCCGTGCTGGCGCAGCCGCTCGCACGCGGCGTAGATGTCATCAACCGCGTAGGCGAGGTGCCCGAAGTTGCGCCCGCCGGTGTAGGTCTCCCGGTCCCAGTTGTAGGTGAGTTCGACCTGCGCGGACTCGTCACCCGGCGCGGCGAGGAATATCAGCGTATAGCGTCCCTGCGGATAGTCCTTGCGCGACAGCTCCGCGAGTCCGAGCGCATCGCAGTAAAAGCGCAGCGAAGCGCCCAGATCCGTCACGCGCACCATGGTGTGCAGATATTTCATCATCGCTCCTCAGAACATCTCCGACGGTCCCGGCGGTGTGATGTCCACCTTGTGGCGCGAGGCGATGAACTCTCCAGTGATCATCTCCTCGTACGTCTGTCCGGGACCGACCATCGGGTATACGCCTGCATCGGGGTCGATCATCACCTCGAGGAACGCCGGGCCCTTGAAGCGCAGGAACTCCTCGATCACGCGCGGCACGTCCGCCTTGCGCTCGAGCCGCACGGCGTAGGGGAAGCCATCGGCCTCGGCGGCGCGGATGAAGTCCTTCTTGTGCAACGAGCGGTCGCTCGCCGACAGCCGTCCCTTGAAGAACAGCTTCTGCCACTGCTTGACCATGCCGTCGCCGCAGTTGTTGAGCACGACGACCTTGATCGGCAGCTCGTAGGTGGTCACGGTCTCGAGCTCCCCGAGGTTCATGCGGATGCTCGAGTCGCCGTCGATGTCCACCACCAGCCTGTCCGGACGGGCGAGCTGGGCGCCGATCGCCGCCGGCAGCCCGAAGCCCATCGTGCCCATGCTGCCGGAGGTGAGCCACAGCCGCGGCCTGCGGAAATCGCTGTACTGCGCCGCCCACATCTGGTGCTGGCCGACGCCGGTGGTGATGATCGCCTCCCCGGCGGTGAGCCGGTTGATCTGCTCGATCACGTAGTACGGCTGGATGAGCGCGCTGTCGCGGTCGTAGTTCATCGCGTGCCGGCGCTTGAGTTCGCCGAGGTGCGCATGCCAGGAGGCGAACTCGCCCGTGAAGCCCGCGCGCCGGCCGTGGGCGGTGAGTGCGCTCAGCGCTTCGGGCAGTAGCCCCACATGGCTCCAGTGCGTGCGCTTGACCTTGTTGATCTCCGCCTCGTCGATGTCGAGTTGGGCGATGCGCCGCGCGCCGCGCGCGAACTTGGCCGGCACTCCGGCCACCCGGTCATCGAAGCGCGCGCCGACGGCGATGAGGAAGTCGCAATCATCGACCGCGTAGTTGGCGAACGCCGCCCCGTGCATGCCGAGCATGCGCATCGCGAGCCGATGGGTCGTGTCGATGGCCCCGATACCCATCAGCGTGGTGACCACCGGGATGTCGAATGCGGTTGCGAATGCAACCAGTTCCGCCGACGCATCGCCGTGGATGACACCGCCACCGGCGTAGATGAGCGGGCGGCGCGACTCCCCGAGCATCTCGAAGAAGCGCTCGGCCACGCGCGGCTCGAGCCGCCGTTCGGCGAGGGTCTGCATGCGGCGGCGGTAGCCCGGAATGGGCAGGGTGCCGGCGCCCTGGAAGAGGCCCTCCCAGTTCTGCACGTCCTTCGGGACGTCGACCACCACGGGCCCGGGCCGTCCGGTGCGGGCCAGCTCGAACGCCGTGCGCATGGTCGCCTCCAGGCGCTGCGGCTCGGTGACTAGGAACACGTGCTTGGCCACCGAGCCCATGATGGCGGTCACCGGCGCCTCCTGAAACGCATCGGTGCCGATGGCCGCGCGCGCCACCTGTCCGCTGATCACCACGATCGGCACCGAATCGGCCATGCAATCGCGCACCGGGGTGACGGTGTTCGTCGCCCCAGGGCCCGAGGTGACCAGGCACACGCCCACGCGGCCCGTGGCACGGGCGAATCCGGCTGCCATGAAGCCTGCACCCTGCTCGTTGGCGGGCACGATCAACGGGATCTGCCGGCCGCCGGCGCGCTGCTGCTCCTCGTTATAGAGGAATACGGCGTCGTAGGTCGGCAGGATCGCGCCCCCGCTGTAGCCGAAGATCGCTTCGACCCCCTCGTCCGCCAGCACTTGCATGATCATCCGCGCGCCGGACATCTTCTGCCCGGCGAGCGGGTGCGCGCGGTGGGTGGATTCGGGGATGGTCGTGATCATGGCGGCGCTCTCATGTGGCGGCGGCGAGGTTCCGGAAGAGGGAGATGATCCCGAGACTAGCAGGTCGGTCCGCTGGCCGGAAGTTGCTGTTCTGCGCTTTGCAGCGTGGCCGCTGGCGGCATGATCCTTTATCCTGGGAAATGTTCCGCTCGCTTTCCCCTGGAAGACCATGCGTCACATCATCGCCATCCTGATGCAGAACGAAGCCGGCGCGCTCAGCCGGGTCGCGGGCATGTTCGCCACGCGCGGCTACAATATCGAATCGCTTTCGGTCGCGGCCACGCAGGAACCCACGGTATCGCGACTGACGCTGGTCACCGAGGGATCGGATGCGGTCATCCAACAGATCGTCAACCAGCTGTACAAGCTGGTCGATGTGGTGAGTGTCGAGGACATGACCACCGGCGAGCACCTGGAGCGCGAGCTGATCCTTCTGAAGCTCAAGGTTCGGCCGGAACAGATCGATCCGGTGCGCGGCTACGTGGTGCGCACGGGCGGGCGCGTGCTCGATCCGGCACCGGACGGATTCATCGTGGAGCTGACCGCGAGCGAGGCGGAAATCAATGCGTTCGCCGCCGATCTGGCCCGCAGCGCCGAGCTGCTCGAGGTGGTACGCAGCGGCGCGCTCGGCATCGAGCGTAATGCGCGCCAGCTGCGGATGGTGCGGGCCTGAGCGCCGCGCGCGCCGCGGGCTGACTAGAGCGCGGCCTCGTCGGTCTCACCCGTGCGGATGCGGATCACACGCTGGATGTCGGTGATGAAGATCTTGCCGTCGCCGACCTTAGAGGTCTTGGCCGATTTGAGGATGGCCTCCACTACCGCGTCGACCAGATCCGAGCGCACCGCGACCTCGATGCGGGTCTTGGGCACGAAATCCACCACGTACTCGGCGCCGCGGTAAAGCTCCGTGTGCCCGCGCTGGCGGCCGAAGCCCTTCACTTCCGTCACCGTCATGCCCGAAACACCGATCTCGGACAGCGCAGCGCGCACGTCATCGAGCTTGAACGGTTTGATGATCGCGGTGACCAGTTTCATGTGCGGCTCTCCGGTGGGGGCAGTCTCTAGCTTAGCGTGCCGCGGCGTGAGGTGCGCCTCGCGTCCGGCGATTTTCGTGAGCCGATTTTGCAGTTTTCGTGCCACGGGGGGAATGGCCGTAAGGGCCTGAACCTGCGCCCTTCGGCTCCCCGAGCGGCGCACGCCTGCACCATATTGGCGCAGCGCGAGAAGCGGCCTGCCCAGCCGTAGTGCACTGCCGCGCCGCTGCGGTAAGCTCCCGGCGATGTACGAGCAGGTGGTGATCGTGGGTGCAGGCCAGGCGGCCGTGCAGGCCATCGAGACCTTGCGGCGCAACCGCTTTGCCGGCCGGCTGACGCTGCTGGGCGCTGAGCCGGCGCTGCCCTACCAGCGTCCGCCGCTCTCGAAGAAATATCTGGCCGGGACGCTGCCGCCTGAGCGGCTCTCCCTGCGTCCGGCGTCCTTCTATGAGCAGCACGCCGTCCAGACCCGCTTTGGCCGCCGCGTCGAGGAGATCTCGCGCGCCGCGCAACGCGTGCGGCTCGATGACGGATCGAGCGTCCCCTACGATGCGTTGCTGCTCGCGACCGGCAGCCGCGCCCGGCCGCTTGCGGTGCCCGGCGCCGACCTCGGCGGTGTGTTCAGCCTGCGGACCCTCGCCGATGCCGACCGGATCCGCCCCGTCCTGACACGCGGGGGACGGCTCGTCATCGTGGGCGGCGGATACATCGGCCTCGAGGTCGCGGCGACTGCCCGGGAGATGGGGGTCGCCGTGACGGTGCTCGAGCTCGCGCCCCGCGTGATCGAGCGGGTGACCTGTGCCGAAGTGTCTGCATTCTATGCTGCGGAGCACGAGCGCCACGGGGTGCGTATCGTCTGCGGCGTTCGCATCCAGGCGATTGCGACGCAGGCGGCACAAGAGTGGGTGCGCGCCGTGCTCACCGACGACGGGACGGAATATCCCGCCGATGCCGTGCTCCTCGGTGTGGGCGCGCTGCCGGCAGCGGAGCTCGCCTCGGGCGCGGGGCTGCCCTGTGAAGACGGCATTCTCGTGGACGAGTATTGCCGCACGGCCGATCCGGCGATCTATGCCGCCGGCGACTGCACCCGACATCCCAGTCCGCACTACGGGCGGCGGCTGCGTCTGGAGTCGGTCGACAACGCATTCGAGCAGGGCACGAGCGCTGCGCTGAATCTCCTCGGCCGGCCCACGGTCCACGACAAGGTGCCCTGGTTCTGGTCCGATCAGTACGATCTGAAGCTCGTCATCGTCGGCGTCAACGCGGGTTACGATGAACTCGTGCTGCGCGGCAATCCGGCGACGCGCGCATTCACGGCCTGTTACCTGCGCGGCGGGGAACTGATCGCGGTCGACAGCGTGAACATGCCGAAGGATCAGCTCGCCGCGCGCAAGTTGATCCTCGCGCGCGCGCGCCCGGACCGCACCCGGCTCGCCGATCCGGACGTGCCGCTGGCGCAAGCCTGCTGAGCGCTGCGGCGGCGAGAGTAATGGCCGCCGCCCTGAACGCATCGGATGATGCCGAAACACGTATCGGCCAGACCATCGAGCTGTTCGCCAGCCGTCACGGCGCCGCCACCGACAGGGACGCCTACGCGCGGATGACCACCGATGCCATGGCGGGCAGCCGCACGCTGTTCGTCCGAGAGGATGATGCCGAGGAGGCCTCGCGCATCGTCGATCCGGAGCGCACGGCTGACACGCCGGTCTGTCCGTACGAACGCGGTACCTGGCGCCCGCCGGAGGCGGGCTGCGTCGCACCGCCGGAGGATGGCACGACCCGAACCTGTCCAATTATGCCTTCAGCACGCTGAAGAGACGGACACCCCGCGAACTTCCTACACATGCCGACCTCTCCTGATGCCGGTTCGGCCAACATCACCTGAACGCTCTTGCGCCGCCCCCAATAGCCGGCGCATGCTGGCTCGCGGGGGGAATATCAGTGGCCGGAGCGGGAAATCGGTATCTTCTGGAGGCACTGGAATGCGAAGGGCTCCTGCGGGCGTTCCTATTCCGCTACGCGCACAACGCGGCGGATGTCGATGAACTGCTGCAGGAAACCTACGCGCACCTGCTGACTGCGCAGGTCGAGTCCAATGCCGAGATTCGCTCCGTTCGCGCTTTTGCGCTGACGGTGGCGCGCAACGTCGCGCTCGACTGGCTACGGCATCGGAACGTCGTGCCGATCAGTCTGGTTGCTGATATTGCAGCGCTCGAGGTGCTCGACGAATCGGCCCAGGTCGAGGAGATCGTCAATGCCCACCAGGAACTTGCATTGCTCGCCGAATGCGTTGCGGAGCTCCCCGAACGCTGCCGGCAGGCCCTGACTCTGCGCCGCGTCTATGGACTATCCCAACGTGAAATTGCCGAGCGGCTGCGTATCAAGGAAGGCACCGTCGAGCAATTGCTCGCACGCGCAGTACGCCGCTGCGCCGAGGCGCTGTTCGCCCGCGAGGTGGGGGCGCACCAACCGCACTCTCTGGCCGATCGCCTGGCGCGCCGGTTGAAACGTCATGAGTGAAGCGACGGACATTGAAGAACGGGCGGCAGCGTGGATCGCACGTTGTGACGCGTGCGGATCGGCCGTGGACGCCGATCTTGCGGCCTGGCTGTTGGAAGATCCGCGCCACCGCGCCGCATATCTGCGGCTGGCCGAGGCCTGGGCGCGCACCGAGCGCCTTGGGCGGCTGCGTCCGCCGGACGCGGAACCCGATCCGGATTTGCTGGCGCCGACACACGCGAGCGCGACGCGCATGCGTGCGCCGATCCGCCCTCGCCTGCGCCGACAAGCCGCGGGCGCCCTGGCGGTGGCTGCAGCCGCAGCCGGACTGATGACTTGGTGGAATTTCTCTGCGCGAGGCGCTGCCGAAGTTCTTCGCACAGGGCCCAACGCTCTCTCGCGCGTCATTCTGTCCGATGGCACTGTTGTGACACTCAATGCAGACACCGAACTGCTCGTGCGGTTCAATCGCGCGGCACGAACCGTTGTTCTGGTCCGCGGCGAAGCGCAGTTCAAAGTCGTCCACAACAGCCGTTGGCCGTTCCAGGTCAGTGCCGATGAGCATACCGTACGCGACGTCGGGACTGTTTTCGACGTGCGACGCGAGGATGCACGCACTGTCCAGATCTTCGTCCGTCGAGGCCGAGTGGCGGTGTTGCCGGCTGCCGGCACCTCGTCTGCGTCCGGGCACGGCTCGCCCGTACTATGGGCCGGCGATGAGGCAGTCCTCACGGCGCATCACGTCATGGTACGACACGATGCTGCACGCGAGATTGCGAGGCAGCTGCACTGGCTGCGACGCAGGCTGAATTTCCGCGGCGAGACACTTGGTCAGGCCGTAGCCGAATTCAACCGCTCCAATTACCGCAAGATAATCATCACCGATCCGACGCTGATGCGGTTGCGCATCGGCGGAACGTTCCGCATCCTGGCGGTGCACAGTTTCGTGGCAGCCCTCGGTCACTCCTTCAACATCCGTGCGCTGCCGGGCCCGCGGCACACAATCCTTCTGTACCCTTCCGGTACGCAGTGAGGGGCAATCTCAGTATAGGAAGCTCACGCGCCAGCCGTCGATACCCAGGGATACGAAAATAACGACTGAGGGGGTCGCATGCTACGCATCTCACGATGGCAGCTGTTCTTGGCGATGGCATTGTTTATGTGTGCATCGTTAGCCGTAGTGCCGATCGCGGCTGCATCGGACCCTGCGGTTGCCTTCAATATTCCCGCTCAGCCGATGCCGACGGCGCTGCACGCGTTCGCGCGCCAGGCGCATGTGCAACTGCTATTCGATTACCGGGCGCTTGAGCACCTGCGGGCGCGCCGGGTCGCCGGACGCATGGGAGCGGGAGCTGCGCTGCAGCAACTGCTCTCCGGCTCTGGCTTTACGTTCATTCGCGTCAATGCGCGCACCATTGCGATCCGCCCGGCGAGTGCCGCAGATGCTCCCTCGCCGCCGCCGCAAACGAGGGACCGGACGATCTCGCGCGCGCCCCCCGCCACGATCAGCGAGCCCGCGATCCGCAAGCGGCCACCATCGCTGCAGACGGTTCTGGTCGAGGGCCGCTTCATTTCCAACGCTGGTTTCAGCGCGATGAAGATGAATCTGCCGGCCAAGGACACCCCGTTCTCCATCTCGACCTACACTCAGAGCTTCATGCACGCCATCGAGGCGCAGCAGGTCTCCTCGCTGTACTCTTACATGACCGGCATTCAAAGCGCCGGCTCCACCGGCTATGACATCGTGTTTCGCGGCTTCCAGAGCGGTGCGAACGATCAGAATTCGATCCTGGTGGACGGACTGCCGGGCCTGGAGACACGTTTTGGCTCTCCCGTGACCATTGGTATCCAGCGCATCGACGTGGTGCGCGGGCCTGCGTCCGTATTGAACGGCGAGGAGCAGCCCGGAGGGTTCATCAACCTGATCACCAAGAAGCCCCAGCCGCGCACCTCGGTCGAGCTGTCCGCGATCGGCACGACCTACGACGGGCACGGCGTTGGGGTCGCCCAGCGCCCAGGCTTCACGGCCGGGATGGACGCCACCGGGCCGATCGCCGGCAATCGGCACTTCCTCTATCGACTGATCTTCTCCGACCAGAACGCCGATACGTATCGCACCTACGCGTACAACCGCAATATCTATCTTGCGCCGAGTTTCACGTGGCGGATTTCAAAAGCCACGAAATTGACCTTGGAGTACGTCTACCAGGCGCTGCGCTACAGTTACGACAGCTATTTGGTGGCGCCGAACAACGATATCAATCTCGTGGCGCCTATTACCACGCGTTATCAACAGCCGAACGACTATGGCAAGGAGCACGGCAGTGTTCTGTCGATGTTCTTCGTGCATCGCTTCGCCAACGGCTGGACGTGGCACCTTGAAACACGCGACGTATGGCATACCGATGAAGCACACGGATTCGATGTGTATGCCATCAGCCCGAATCTGCAGTTCATCCAGCGGCGAGCCCGCGGTCAGCTGAATCAACGCGGGTACCATTACGCGGACACGCATTTACAGATGAAATTCAACACCTTCGGTGTCTCTCACCAGATGGTGGTCGGATTGACCGGTGGGCGAGATTCCGCCTATGAAGATCGACAGCAATTCTTCAATGCGCCGGCGACCGGGCCGGATTCACTCGATATAAGTGTCTACAATCCGAGTTATGCGAATGTGCCGGCGCTCGCCGACCTGCCTTTGGTGGCGCCAGGGCATGACACCCTGCTCGATGACCGCAATGAAGTGATCGAGAACTTCGGGGCGTACATGGCCGATGAGCTGTCGTTCTCGCGCCACTGGAAGGGTTCGGTCGGACTGCGCTACGCGTACGACAAACAGTGGTTGAGCACGTATTATCCGATCACGGGAAAATACGCGCCCGAGACGGTAGCAACTGCACACGACGTGCTGCCGATGGGAGGAGTCGTCTATCAGCCTGACAAGCATTGGAGTCTTTACGCCAGCTACAGCACCTCGTTCGAGCCGCCGCCATCGAATGCCATCAGCATAAATGGGACGAGCAACTTCGTGCCGACATCTGCCACCCAATACGAGGTGGGGGAGAAGGACAGCTTCTTGCACGGTCATTTCACTTCCACGCTGGCGCTGTTTCGTATCGACGAAAAGAATACCTTCAGTCATTTTGCCTGTGCAGACTATGGCTCCTGCTATGAGCAGGTCGGCAAGGCGCAATCGAAGGGAGTGGAGTTTGAGGTCAACACCCGGCCCCTGCCGAATTGGCAGATCACGGCCGGTGCTGCCTATACTCGAGCCCAGGTCACGCAGTCGACTGACCCCTATGAAGTGGGCTTGCAGTTGCCGAACGTGCCGCGCATGGCCGAGCACCTGTGGTCGAGATATCAGTTCTCGACACCTGCGCTGCGCGGCTTCGGCATTGGACTCGGCATCATCCATGACGGACAGCGCAACGGCATCAGTCCGACGAAGGCTGAGCCGATGTTGATTCTACCCGCCTATACTCGAGTCGATACCGCATTGTATTACGTGCGCTCCAGATATACGCTGACCTTCAAGGTAACAAACTTGCTCGATGCGACCTATTACCAGAGTTCTGGATTTACCGACAATCTAAACGTTTTGCCGGGCGCGCCCCGCACCTTTACGCTCGCGGTGCGGGTCTATCTGCGATGAAGGCGCGTGACGATCGCGCGCGCGGTCAGTGGGCGGTCTGTGCTGTGCTGGCGCTGGCAGCGGCACCGGCTGGCGGCTGGGCGGGCGTCGCTTCCGGTGGGGCCGTCACTGTGGAGTGGCAGTTGCGGCCGGCGCCCATACATGCCGTGCAGACGCGCGCACAGGATCTGGCCGGGATGCGCAATGGGCGGCCGCTGCCGAGGCCTGAGGCGCTGCAACCGACTCTGGATCCGCAGTTGAAGCCCTTTACACGCCGCTATTCACGTACGCTGAGCGGTACGCTTCGTTTGATGTGTTCGGACACGATGCCGGCTCTCGTGGGTGCGTGGATCCGCTCGTTTGCGCACTACTATCCAGAAGTACATGTAGTTTTCGGTCCACCGTTCGAGGGCAGTGATGCTGCAGCCGCGTTGCGCAACGGACGCGTCGATATCGCGTTCGTGTCCCGTGAATTGAGGCCAAGTGACGTCGCCTCTTTCAGGGCCCGGTACGGTTATGCGCCGACCAGCGTGCCGGCTTCCGGTGGGTCGTGGCGGCACTTCGGGTTTCTCGATGCCGTGGCGGTCATCGTGAATCAGCGAAATCCAGTGAAGCGGCTGACGCTCACGCAGCTCGATGCCATTTTCTCCCGCTCGCATCTTCGCGGCGATCAAGCGGCCGAGACCTGGGGAGAGGTGGGTGCGCACGGCGTCTGGGCACGCCGCCCGATCCACGTCTACGGCATCAGGCCGTGGAACGGCTTCGAGGAGTTCGTGCGGGAGCGGGTGCTTGATCATGGCGGGCGCCGCGGTCATTGGCGCAAGGGGATGCATTTCAGCCGCACGGTGTTCCCGCTTGCGCGGCGGATCGCGGCGGATCCGGACGGCGTCGGCTACACCGGACTTGCCTTCGTGGACGCGGGTGTGAAGATTCTCGCGATCGGTCGGGGCACGCGGACATTCTCGCCGACCTATACGAATGTCGCGTTGGCCCGCTATCCGCTCAGCCGCGTGACCTATGCCAACGTGAACCTGCGACCCGGCGCGTCGCTTGCGCCGATCGTGCGGGAGTTTCTGCGGCTGATTCTCAGTCGCCAGGGGCAGCGCGATGTGCGGCGAGAGGGCGTGTTCCTGCCGCTACGGGCTTTTCAGGCGCGTGCCGCGTTGCGCCAGATCGGCCTTGCCGGCGGAAGCTGACCGGTGCGTATGAGCAGACTCCTGAGCGGCGCAGCGCTGATGGTCGTGGCAGTGCTGGTGAATGTGATGCCGGCGGCTTCAGCGGCAGGCGGGTTCCCGTACCGCCTCCTGCGCCGAGTCGCACTGCCGCCGGCCGGTGCCGTCCATGCGGTTCTTTTCGATCCGCAGACCCGGCAGATCTATGTGGCGCAGGGGCGCGAGATCCTCGAGTATGCGCTGACCGGAGCGCGACTTCCCGTGCACCGACGACTCGCGGGTCAGGTGATCGCCCTGGCACGTAATGGCGCCGGGGAGATCCTCGCGGCGCTGCGCGCGCCCGCACAGATCGTGTTTCTCGCTCCCGGCACTCTCGCGGTCGAACGCCGGCGTGCGCTCGATTCGGGCATACCCGCAGCGCTGTTCTATGACCGCCAGGGAAAGATGCTGTTCGTGGAGAGTCGCGCAAGCGGCAACATCGTGCGACTCGATCCGAACTCGGGCCAACCGCTCGGGCGGGTGCGCCTCGCCGGCGCGCTCGGGCAGATGGCTGGAAACGGCCGCGGCACTCTGTACGTCACGAATGCGGCGCGCGATACGCTTGAGGTCGTGGACGCCGGCCCGATGAGCAAAGCCGGCTCGATACCGCTGCGCCGCTGTCGGGCTCCTGACGCATTGGCCATGGATACCGTCGGCCGCCGGCTGTTCGTCGGCTGCGCCAACGGTCGGGTGCTTGTGGTCGATGCGGACCTCGGATTTACGTTCGTCCGCCTGCCCATTCCGGGCGGAATGCAGCAGCAGGCGGCGTTCGCATTCCATCCCATCGGCAGGCGGGGTTGGAAGGGGGGTGTGTTCTTGGCAGGCCCGAGAGCGATCGCGGGGGTGCAGATGCAGGCATTCGTGCGGTATCGCGCTGAGGGAAACCTTCGGCTACCCGGCCGCTGCAGCGCGCTCGCACTGGTTCCACCGGCCAGGCAGCTGTGGCTCGGCGTGACGCCGCGGGGAGGCGGACCGGCCGCCCTATGGATACTCGGCGCTGGCCGAACGGAGGCCCGATGAAGCGGTGGAGTGGCGTCACGCGCATTTTTGCAGGGTGCGCGCTCGGGGTTCTGGCTGGCTTGCCGCAGGCTAGAGCTGCGCTCGCGCCGTGGTCGACTCTTGCGGGTAAAACGGTACTCTTCGTCACCGGCGGGGCGAGCGCGCCGCAGCCTAATGACGATGCGCTCGTGGCGCGCCACCTGCGCAAATTGGGATTGCGCGTGCGGACGGTCGATGCTCAGGTGAGTCCGTCGGCCGCCCGCGGCACGGCCCTGATCGTCATTTCCTCAACCGCGAATGCGCGGGAGCTGGGAGACAAGTTCGCCGATTCGCCGGTCCCGATTTTCACCTGGGACACTTTCGATTATCCGAATCTCGGCATGACCGGTGCGGTATTGCACCGGGATTTCGACATCATCGACCCGGTACAGCACTATGCGGACAGTTTCGCCGTGCTGTACGGCTTCGGGGCCAACATCACCTCCGAGATCAGCCGGTCAGTCGGGTTGCGACCGCAGCTGTTTGGAACTCTGTACCTGGAGCCGCAGACGGCCGGATGGGGCGATCCGGGGCCGGGTGGCACTGTGATCACGGATTTCTTTGGGTCACGTCACTATGCCGGCGTGTTCACCTACGAACGTGAGGCAACGCTGGCCAACGGGCGTACGGCACCGGCACGCCGGGTCGGGTTCTATCTGGGCAGCGATAATTTTCATTTGCTCACTGCGGTGTACG
>JAKAYU010000287.1 GCA_021809525.1 Pseudomonadota bacterium
GACGGTGATCCTTCGAAGTATGTGCTCGAGCACATACTTCGAAAAATGTTGCGCCAAAAAATATGTGGCGGCAGCTCTCGAGAGAGCCGCCGCCGTGCGGACGAGCATCCGGGCCATGGCACATAAGCTTTCTGGCTACAGACCCCGGAGGAACTCCATCAGGCTCGGCATGCGCCTTCGACGTGTCGGCCTCGGTAGGTCAGTGATGTCGAGGCTCGCGAGCGCCTTCGCTTTCATTTCGAGATCGACTTCTGCGTAGACGTGGGTTGTGTCCAGCGAGACGTGCCCGAGCCAGGCGCGGATGGTGTTGATGTCGACCCCTGCTCGAAGTAGGTGGACCGCGGTCGTATGCCGAGCGGTGTGCGGGCTCACCCGTTTTGTGGCCATGCTCGGCATGGAAGCCGAGGCTGCCTTCCCGTAGGCTGCAACGAGGCGATGGATACCGAAGCGCGTCATTGGCTTGCCCGTGCGTCCCCGGAACACAGGGTCTTGCGGCTTCTGGCCTGCGAGCAGTGGGCGCAGTGCGGCTACGGTCTCAGGCCAGAGGGGGCAGACGCGCCATTTATTGCCCTTGCCAAGGATCCGCACCGACGCCGAGGTTCCGAGTTGTAGGTTGCTGACGGCGAGCCGCGCGGCCTCATCCGCACGGGCCCCGCTGTTGTACAGGAACAGAAGCAGCGCGTGGTCGCGGGCCCCAAGGGGCGTACGGCGGTCCGGTGCGCGCAACAGCGCATCGAGCTCCGCCTTTTCGAGGTACCCGATCACGGTCTTGGCGGCCTTCTTGAAGGGAATGGAGCGTATCTCCATGCACCATGCGAGGTGCTCCGGAGCCCGGGTCCCGATGAAGCGAACCAGGGCATGGATCGCCCCGAGACGCTGATTGCGCGTGGCGACGCAGCAGTGCCGTTCTCGCTCAACGTGCTCCAGAAAGTGCCGCACTGCAGCAGGGGAAACGTCCGCAACAGACAGCCGATCTATGCTGACGCCGGATCGATGGCTGACGAACGGTAGGAGCAGGGTCAGGGTATCGCGATAGCTCATCTGGGTGTTGTGCGCCAAGTTGCGCTCGGCGACCAGATGCTCAAGGAGGAATCGCCGAACCCAGGGTGCCAGTAAATTACGGTCAATCATGGGTCACCCCCTGCCCGGCGTACTGAGCAAAGCGCCGACTGGCCTCCTGCAGCAGCTCCGGGGTCATCTGCAGATACCGCTGGGTCGAGCGGACATCCACGTGACCGAGGTAGGTTGCGAGCTGGGGCAAGAGCTGCTGGACGTCCTTGCCGGCGCGGTACCACGCCAGCACCCGATGCACGGCTGTCGTGTGCCTCAGATCATGAAGTCGAGGTGGTCTCGGCTCGCCCGGTGGACAGGTGATCCCGGCGGCGGATCGTATGCGCTGGAATGTGGTGATGACCTCCTGGTAGTAAAAGCCATGTCCTGTGCGCGTACAGAGGAATGCGGATCTCTCGCCCTCGGGAAGCACCAATAGGCGGCGGCGGTCCAGGTATGCTGCCAGCTGCCGGGTGAGGCGAGGCCCGATGGGGACGATGCGTGTCTTGTAGAACTTCGTGTCCCGGACTGTGACCAGCCGTCGGACCAAATCGACGTCGCCGACGGTGAGTGAGATGGCTTCCCCCACCCGTAATCCGGTGCCGTAGAGCAGCAGGAGCAACGTTCGGTAGGTCATCACCTGCAGAGGACTGTTGTGATACTTGAGCACGGCGGTCGCCTCGAGCAGCCTCTGCAGCTCCGCGGTCGAGTACACGTAGGGGGTCTGAGGCGGTACCAGCTTGGGCGGATGCTCCGGCAACGGCGAGACCGCAACCAGATCGTGCGCGAGCGCATACCGATACAAGCCCGCCAAATACGCCCTCTTTGTCCTCCACGTTGCCGTCGGCGCACCACCGCCGCGCAGAAAGCGCTCGACGGCAACAGGGGTAATCTCGGACAGCGGTGCATTGCCGGTCTCCCTAACGAACTGATGCAGATACCGCCCCGCTCGGTCGAGGCGCACGCCGAGCGTACGACGCGCCGCCAGATAGGCCTCAACAGCCTCAAGGGCAGTCATGGCAGATCTCCCAAATCGAAGTCGCCGACTTCCCGCAGCGCGGTCAGATCCACCTTGGTGTACACCCTGGTGGCGGCGGTGCTGCGGTGTCCGAGATGATCTCCGATCTCCTTCAGCGTCAGACGTTCGGCGAGGAGTCTCGCCGCGCAGGAATGCCGTAGCGCGTGCGGGCCGAGGTGCGCTGCCTTGATGCCGAACGCGCGCAATCTCTCGCTCACGACGTGATAGATGGCTCCATCGCCGATCGGCAGATGGGGGGCCTGCAGGCGAATGAAGACCTGTGGGTAAGGCACGTGCGGCCGGACCGTATCCACGTAACAGGACAAGGCCTCGGCGACGGATCTCTGCAATGGATAGACCTGCGGTTGCCGACGCTTCAGCCGATCGATCCAGAGGCGGTGCCCTGCCCAGTCAATCTGATCGAGCCGGAGGGCGGCGACCTCGCTGCGGCGCAGACCGTAGATGGCCAGGAGCATCAGGATCGCCCGGTCACGGACGTCGCGAGGGCTCGCGGAGACGGTGCCTGTCAGAAGCTTGCGGACGTCCTCCCAGCTCAGCGCATAGGGAAGCGACTCGAGCCGGTAAACACGCGGGCTCAGAATCGCCTCCGGTAGTCGCCGGGAGCAGCGCCCAGTCGAGGCTGAGTACCGCAGAAATGCCCGCAGCCGCGTGGACATCGATGCCACAGAAATCCTGGACCACCGATCCGCAGAAGCAGCAAAGTAGGCGTCCAGATCTTCAGGGCGCAGGCGCGCCAAGTCCCGACCGCTCTTCCCACACCACCGCAGGAAGTTCGTAGCGCACCAGCTGCGCGCGCGAATGGTTGCCGGAGTGAGTCCCCGTTCTTGACGCATCCAGATCAGGTATGCCTCCAGCTGCTCTGCAAACGGGACCGGCTCCCTCTCAGTGCGCCACCATCCAAGAAACTTCAGCCACGGGCGTCCGAACTCCAGGAAGACCTGGGCCATCGTCGGGCCAGGCGCCGGTTGACCATACACGATCTTGCGCAATCTCTCTGCGTCGACACCCCTGCGGTCACACGGAGTCAACCTCTTGGCAATCCACAACAGGCACTTCGCGCGTTTACGCTGTTCGCCATAACGTGCACCACCAGCAGCGCAGTGCTCAAGGTATCGTCGCCGCTCCGTGGACAGAGGACCTGTCCGATGACGTTTGACAGCGGCCTTCTGATGAAAAAGAATCTGGAACATGGCAGTGCTCCGGTGGGGAGAGGTCTGCCAGAAGACGCCGAACTCTTATGTTGCGTCAATCCGGAGGACGACGCGGAAACGCGCCCGCAGGAGACGCCATCACCACATATTTTTCGGCGCAACATTTTTCGAAGTATGTGCTCGAGCACATACTTCGAAGGATCACCGTCCGGATCTCAAGCAGTTGCTGTTCATCCTCACGACCGCCGAGGATGGCGGGGTGCCGGTGCAGTTTCGCATC
>JAKAYU010000062.1 GCA_021809525.1 Pseudomonadota bacterium
TTCCGATCTCCTGTCGGGGTTCGCGCTGACCTATCTCGATCACACGGATATCGTGTCGTTCAAGATCTTCGTGCAGGGACTCGTCTATTTCGACTGGCAGCCATTGCCGGCCAATCCGCTTCTGCTGGCGCACCTGGGTATGGTGGCGCTGCTGCTCATCGTATTCCCGTTCAGCAAGCTCCTGCACGCACCGGGGGTGTTCTTCAGTCCGACGCGCAACCAGGCGGATGACGCCCGCGAGCGGCGACACGTGGCCCCTTGGGCGCGGCTGCTCGAGCGCACGGACGGGGAGGTGTAGCGTGGCGAAGCGGGACTTCGAGGTTCCGGCGGTCGGTGATTACCTGGAAACGCCGGGGATTAAGCCCGGCGTGATGGCCAAGAGTGCGCCGTTCAAGGCGGCTGCGCGGCATCAGGAGGCGCTCGGATTCCCGGGCGAGCTCGTACCTGACTGGCAAGAGCGGGTGGTACAGAAACTCGGGGAACTGCTGGGGAAATCCCGTTCGCTGCGTGTGTTTCTCGATGCGTGCGTCAAGTGCGGCGCCTGTACCGACAAGTGCCACTACTTCCTCGGCACGGGCGATCCGAAGAACATGCCGGTGGCGCGGCAGGACCTGCTGCGGGGGGTTTACCGGCGGCACTTCACGCTGGCCGGAAGGCTCGTTCCGAAACTCGTCGGCGCGCGGGACCTCGATCCAAACCTGCTCGAGGAGTGGTACGGGTACTTTCACCAGTGCTCGCAGTGCCGCCGCTGCTCGGTGTTCTGCCCGTACGGAATCGATACGGCAGAGATTTCCATGGCGGCGCGCGAGATTCTGGATGAGATCGGCGTCGGCCAGAAGTACTGCAACGAGATCATCGGCAAAGTCCACACCATCGGCAACAATCTCGGTCTGCCGGCCGCGGCGCTCGCGAACACCCTGGAGGGCCTCGAGGAGGACGTCAAGGAGCAGAGCGGCGCCGATGTGCGCTTTCCGCTCGATGTGGCGGGGGCGGAAGTGCTGCTCATCCCACCGTCGGCCGACTTCTTCGCTGAGCCGCACATCGACGGGCTGATCGGTTACGCCAAGGTGTTCCACCAGGCCGGCATCAGCTGGACGCTCAGCTCGTACGCATCCGAGGCGGCGAATTTCGCCATGTTCATCGGCAACTACGAGCAGATGCGCAAGGTGGCGCTGCGCATCCGCAAGGCGGCGATCGACCTGAAGGTCAGGCGGATCATCGTCGGGGAGTGCGGTCATGCCTGGCGGGTCGCCTACAGTTTCTGGAACACGCTGGCCGGGCCTTTCGATTTTCTCGATCCGCGCTATCCGGTGCCGCAGCACATCATCGAATTCACCCACGATCTGATCGAAAGAGGCGCGATCAGGCTCGACAAGGCAGCCAACGATCACATGAAAGTGACATATCACGATTCGTGCAATGTGGCGCGGGCGACGCGCATGGGCAAGAGGCCCGGCGGTCAATTCGTGTTGCCGCGGGAGGTGATCAAGGCGAGCTGCAACCATTTCTTTGACATGGCGCCGGAGACGATCGGGGAGAAGACATTCTGCTGCGGCGGGGGCGGTGGGCTGCTGACCGACGAGCTGATCGAGCTGCGTGTCAAGGGCGCGCTGCCGCGCATGCAGGCGCTGCGCGAGGTGCAGAAAGAGCACGGCGTGACGCACATGGCGGCCATCTGTGCCATCTGCAAGAGTCAGTTCAGCAAGGTGCTTCCGTATTACGAGTTTCCGATGGAGACGATCGTCAGTGTGCATCAGCTCGTCAGCAACGCCATCCAGCTGGGCACGAATTCATGATGAGACAACGGCAGCGCGACGGGGGAATGTGACATGTCCGCATCGGTGGAAGACAAGAGCATCAGGCCCACGTTCCGTCGCTACCGAGACGGCGAGGCGACTCCTGGGTCGTGGCGTGAGGTGCTGTTCCAGGCCGGCCATTCGCACAAGTGTCCGACGTACGTGCAGCGCACGCCGCCTTGCCAGGGCAGTTGTCCCTCGGGGGAGGACATCCGCGGCTGGCTCGATATCGTGCGCGGGCTCGATAAGCCGCGCCAGGGTTGCACATGGCAGGAATATGCGTTCCGTCGTCTCACGGACGCCAATCCGTTCCCGGCTGTCATGGGACGGGTCTGCCCGGCGCCGTGCGAGGCCCGCTGCAACCGCAATGACCTGGATGATCATGTGGGCATCAATGCGCTGGAGCAGTTCATCGGCGATACGGCGCTGCGGGAGGGCTATCGGTTCGATCCACCCGAGCGGGAGACGGCCA
The DNA here is from genome assembly GCA_021809525.1 of Pseudomonadota bacterium. GTDB lineage: Bacteria > Pseudomonadota > Gammaproteobacteria > Steroidobacterales > Steroidobacteraceae > 13-2-20CM-66-19. The sequence goes on from JAKAYU010000062.1 coordinate 2,269, forward strand.
GGAAGGTGGCGGTGATTGGCGGTGGACCGGCCGGGCTCTCGTGCGCGTATCAGCTTCGCCGCCGCGGCCACACGCCCACCATCATTGAAGCGAAAGCCAAGCTCGGCGGTATGTTGCGCTATGGCGTGCCGCGCTATCGCGTGCCGGCGGAGGTGCTCGACGGCGAGGTCCAGCGCATCCTCGATATCGGAGTGCAGGTGCGCCCGAATTGCCGTGTCGGCAAGGACATCGGTCTTGAGGAACTGCTGCGTGACTACGACGCGGTATTCTGGGGCATCGGCACCCAAGTCGGGCGCAAGCTGCCCATCCCCGGGGCGGATGCGCCCAATTGCCTGGACGGCATCGAGTTCCTGCATGCCTTCAACGACGGGCGGTTGCGCTCGGTGCCGCGGCGCATCATCGTCATTGGCGGTGGTGACACCTCGATCGACGTCACTACGGTTGCGCGCAAGCTTGCGGGCGAGGACAGCGGCGCGGCCGGCAGGCCATCGACTTATACCGCCGATACGGTGACCGCGCAGGCGGCCGGCGGCGGTGCGCAGGTCACGTTGACCACGATTTTCCCCCTGGAGAGCATGCAGGCCTCGCGGCGCGAAGTGGCCGATGCGCGCTCGCTGAACGTCGAAGTGCAGGGCGGCGTGATGCCGCTTGAGATTCTGCTGGATGGACAAGGCAATGCCTGCGGCGTGCGCTATGCCGCTTGCCGGATCGAGAAAAACGTCCCGGTGCGCATCGAGGGTGGGCGGGAGTACGAGCTCGAAGGCGATCTGGTGATCTTTGCGGTCGGTCAGAGGGGGGATCTGCAGGGACTCGAGGCCGTGAGCAACGGCCGCGGCGCCATCAGCGCAGGAGGCGTGTTCGAGGTCCCCGGCCATCCGGGTCATTTCGTCGGCGGCGATATTGTCACGCCGCACCTGCTGACCACCGCCATCGGTCACGGATGGATCGCCGCCGAGGGGATCGACGCCTATCTTGCCGGCGCCGAGCCGGCCAGACGCCCCAAAGTGGACGAACACCATTTCGATTTGCTCAAGGCGCTGCGTCATGCCGGGATCGAGCTCGCCGACTATCCGCACCAGCAGGTTCGCGGCACGTGCGATGCCGGCTTCGCGGTGCACAATTTCGACAACCGCGCCGAGCGCGAGATCGTCAAGTCCTCAGATCTGTTCCTCGGTCATTTCACGCCCGAGCCGCGCATCGAGCGCGAGGAGCGGCGCCTTGCCGCCGTCTTCGCCGAGGGGGGGGAGCGCATCAAGACGCTGCTCGAGGATCAGGCGGTGGCGGAAGCCAAGCGTTGCATGAGCTGCGGATTGTGCCTCGAGTGCGACAACTGCGTGGTCTACTGCCCGCAGACGGCCGTCAAGAAGGTGCCGAAAGGGCAGCACGCCATCGGCCGCTACGTCTTCACCGATTACAACCGATGCATCGGCTGCCATGTCTGCCACGACGTGTGTCCGACCGGCTACATCCAGATGGGCCTCGGCGAGTAGCGGCGATGCTGGCGATCCGGCTGATCATCCCGACGGTGGTGCTCGCCCTGATCGCGGCGGCGCCTGCCGTTGCGGGCCGCGTGCCGATGCCGAAGATACCGGCGGCGAAGGGCGCTCACTGCGTACGTCCAACGCAGTGGATGCGCAAGAACCACATGAAGCTGCTGATGCAGTTGCGTTATGAGGCGGTGCATGAGGGTATCCGCCATAAGCGCGAGTCGCTCCCCGGCTGCATCGCCTGCCACGTGTCGCGGCTGCCGGATGGGAAGTATCCCTCGGCGAGCAGCAAGCAGTTCTTCTGCAATGCCTGTCATGAATATGTCGGGACGCGTATCGACTGCTTCTCCTGCCATAGCAGCCGGCCGGACGCCGCCTATGAGATGGCCGATGGACTCAGGCACCCGGTCGCGCGCGCACACCAGGCGGGGCGCGGCAGCGCCGCGGGGTGGGCGGGGGCCATGGCGCTGGTCGCGGGCCGTGCCGCCTCTTCGTCCTCGCGGGGCGCGGGTCGCACGAGGGCAAAACCCAACCAGGGCGCAGCAGCCACTCGCCGGGAACGGCTCAGGGGGCGATTTTGAACACGATCAAGCCGCAGTCCCGAGCGGGTGGGGTCGAACAAGGGCCGCGTGCGCGCATGCGCGAGGATGGGGCGGCGGATGGCGGGTGCGACGGGAACCGGCGAAGCTTTCTCGGCATTGCGGGGCTGGTGACTCTCGCGCTAGCACCCGGGGTGAGCCTCATCGCCTATGCCGAGGGGGCTGCGCGCAAGCATGCGGGCGCCGGCTCGCAACGGCGCTGGGGCCTTCTGATCGATACCGCCAAGTGCAAGGAATCCTGCACCGCCTGCGTCACGGCATGCTCAGCGTACAACGGCTGGAAGAACGAGGGCCGGCCCACCGATGCGCAATGGATCCGCAAAGTGCAGGTGACGGACCCGAGCACGGGCTTTTCGCGCTCGGTTCCGTTGATGTGTCAGCATTGCGCGAATGCGCCGTGCGTCGAAGTCTGCCCCACCGGGGCCTCCTTCAGGCGCGCCGACGGCATCGTGCTGGTGGACCGGCATATCTGCATCGGCTGCCGCTTCTGCATGATGGCCTGTCCGTACAAGGCGCGCTCGTTCATCAGTGAGAATCTCTCCGGCCAAAGACCATGGGCTCCGCGCGGCAAGGGCACAGTGGAAGCGTGCACGCTGTGCGTGCCGCGCGTCGACGCCGGGAAGGTGCCGGCCTGCGTCGAGGCGTGCGCCCGCGAGGGCGCCGGCGCGATGACTTTCGGCGATCTGCACGATCCGGCGAGCGACATCCGCCGTGCGCTGGCGGCCTATCCGTCCGTGCAGCTGCGCGCCGATCTGATGCTGGACACGGGCGTGCGTTACGAGGGGCTCTAGAGGATGAGCGCGCTCCATTTCCGCGAGATCGACGGACGCGGCGCCGGGTTCTGGGCTCTGGCGGTGTTGCTGGCCGCGTTCTTGGCGGCGGGGCTGACGGCGGCATGGTTCATGGAGCATATCGGGCACATCATCACCGGCATGACCAACCAGGTGGTGTGGGGCATGCCGCATGTGTTCGCGGTTTTTCTGATCGTGGCAGCCTCCGGGGCGCTCAATGTCGCTTCCATCGCCTCGGTCTTCGGCAAGGTGGCGTACAAGCCGCTCGCGCGCCTGTCCGGGCTGCTCGCCATCGCGCTGCTGGTGGGCGGACTGACCATCCTCGTGCTCGATCTGGGCCGTCCGGGGCATCTCATTGTCGCCCTGACGCATTACAACTTCCGGTCGATCTTCGCCTGGAACATCTTTCTGTACACCGGTTTCGTGGTGGTGAGCGGCTTTTATCTGTGGGTGATGATGGAGCGGCGGCTGAACGGCTATGCGCGCATGGTCGGAACGGTCGCATTCATCTGGCGATTGATCCTGACGACCGGCACCGGCTCGATCTTCGGCTTTCTGGCGGCGCGTCAGCCTTACGACGAGGCGATCATGGCGCCGATGTTCATCGTGATGTCGTTCTCCTTCGGGCTGGCGGTCTTCATCCTGGTGCTGATGGCGGCCTGCAGGGGCACGCGTCGGCCGCTCGGCGATGACACGCTGATGCGCCTGAAGAATCTCCTCGGTGTGTTTGCGGCGGGCGTGCTCTACTTCCTGCTCGCCTTGCACATCACCAAGCTCTACCAGGCGCAGTTCGCCGGCGCGGAGGCCTTTCTGCTCTGGAACGGCGGTATCTACACCGTCCTGTTCTGGTTCGGGGCCGTCCTGCTTGGCGCTGTGGTGCCCCTGCTGCTCTTCTGGCTGCCGCAGACGCGCCGCTCGCGCGCCGCGGTCGGCTGGGGCGCAGCGTCGGTCATCGTGGGGGGGCTCGCCCTGATGTACGACATCATCATTGGCGGTCAGGCTTGGCCGCTGTCGATCTTCCCGGGGATGCGCGTGTCCAGCTCCTTTTATGACGGCGTGGTGAACTTCTATGCGCCCAGTCTGCCGGAATGCGCCCTCGGGCTCGGCGGTTGCGCGCTGGCGCTGCTCATCATCCTCTTCGGGCTGAAGCTCCTGCCGTTCCTGCCCGAGAGTCTTGCCGATGAGGTGGTGGCACCGCGCGCGGCGGGTGCCGATGTGCGGGCGGCGACCAGCAGCGCCTGAGGGGGGATCGTGCCGCAGGTGATGATCTCGGCCGCCGGCAGATCCTCGGGCAAGACGACCGTGAGCCTGGGCCTGTGCCGCGCGCTCGCTCTGCGCGGCTCGCGCGTGCAGCCGTTCAAGAAGGGGCCCGATTACATCGATCCGATGTGGCTCAGCGAAGCGGCGGGACGGCCTTGTCACAATCTCGATTTCCGCACCATGAGCACCGGGGAGATCACCGCGTGTCTCGCCCGCGGCGCGCGGACGGCCGATATCGCCCTCATTGAGGGCAACAAGGGCCTGCACGACGGGATGGAGCTGACCGGTGGTGACAGCAATGCCGCGATGGCACGCCTGCTCGGCGCACCGGTGGTGCTGGTGGTCGATACGCAGGGAATGGCGCGCGGGATCGCGCCGCTGATTCTCGGCTATCAGGCGTTCGCACCGGATGTGCGTATCGCGGGCGTGATCCTCAACAAGGTGGGTAGCCCCCGCCATGAGGGAAAGCTGCGCGCGGCGATCGAGCATTACACCGCCGTTCCCGTGCTCGGCGCCATCGGGCTGGACCCAGCCCTGACGATCACCGAACGGCATCTGGGCCTGATTCCGGCCCGCGAGTCACGCGAGGCGGAGCGAACCATCACGCGCATTGCCGCGGCAGTCGGTGCCGCGGTGGACCTCGGCCGGCTGAGGGAGATCGCCGCGACCGCCGAGCCGCTGCCGCCGCTTCCTGCCCCTGCGCGCGCACCGAAGCGTGCCGGGGAGGTGCGCATCGCAATCGCGCGCGATGCCGCGTTCGGCTTCTATTACGCTTCCGACCTTGAGGCGTTCAGGGAAGCGGGGGCGGAGCTGGTCGACTTCGACACCCTGTGCGACCCGCACCTGCCCCAGGTCGACGGCCTGTTCATCGGCGGCGGCTTCCCGGAGACCCATCTCGATGCGCTGTCGGCCAACATGAGCCTGCGCCGCGAGCTGCGCGCGGCCATCGAGGCGGGAATGCCCGCCTATGCCGAATGCGGCGGCCTGATGTATCTGTCGCGAAGCATCAGCTGGCAGGCGCGGCGCATCGAGATGGTCGGGGTGATTCCGGCGGACGTCGTAATGCACGAGCGTCCGGCGGGCCACGGGTACGTGCGCCTGCGCGAGACGGGCAAGGGGGCGTGGCCCGATGCCCGGGAGCAGTTCGATGCGCACGAATTTCACTACTCGACATTGACAAATGTCAGTACGGAACTTGAGTACGCCTATGAGGTGCTGCGCGGCAGCGGGATCGACGGTCGCCGCGACGGCATCGTGTACCGCAACCTGCTGGCGAGCTATGCGCATCTGCACGCATGCGAAGCCGATCCTTGGCCGCGGCGCTTCGTGAGCTTCGTGCGCCGCTGCGCCCGGGGTGCCCCGGGGGCCTTGCAGCGCACGCCTGAGCGCGCCGCGTCTTGACTTTGTTGCGGTGGACGGAGAAATAGTTTAGCGTTTTCTAATGGGCTTTTATCCGCTGCCAGGCCGCGCGGGCGCTTTTGCCGCCCCGGCCGCTGGCGCGCCGAAGGAGCCATTAGAGCAATGAGTGCCATAGGGCACACGCAGCGGTGCGCCGCCGAGCTGCAGGCGGCCGAGGCGCCCTATGACAACGGGTCTGCTGCGGACGATCCCGGGCGCAGCGGGCTCGGCCTGCCGCTGCGGGCGCAGCTCGGCGCCCTGGGCTTGCTCGGGCTGTCGGCGTTGCTTCTGGCCGCTGCGCCCGCGTGGCGCGTGCCCCTTACCGTGCTTGCCCTCGGTCTGATTGCCGCAGCGGTGGGGCTGGCGCTTCTACTGCAACGGCGCATCCGCCGCGATCTGCTGCAGCCGCTTGCACAGGTGCGCGATTGGGCGCAGCGCATGCGCCGCGGCACATTTACGGAGCGGATTCCCGAAGCGCAGAGCGGCGCATTGCGCGCGGTCGCGTGCGCGCTCAATGACCTCGGCGATCAGGTGGCCGGCCTGTCGGCGGAGATGGAGACACAGGTACACAAGGCCACCCATCGCATCGCTCAGAAGACGCGCTCGCTCGAGATCCTCTGCGACGTGGCGGCAACGATCAATACCTCGCGCGATCTCGAGCAGCTTCTTAAGAAATTCCTTGAAATCATCAATGAGGTGGTCGAAGCCCGTGGTGGTCTTGTCCGTCTGCTGACGCGGGACGGGCAGCTGCGATTGGCGGCAAGCGAGGGGCTCGACGAGGAGGTCCTCGAGCGCGAGCGCCTGGTGCCGGTCGGTCAGTGTGCCTGCGGCAAGGCGGTTTCGGCCCGGGCACTTCAATCCCACGGTGCCGAGATCTGCCGCTGCGTACTCGGCCGCCCGGTGCTCGCCGGCGATGAGCGGATGGAGCTGGTGGCCGTGCCGCTGACCTACCGGGGAGAGGTGCTTGGCATTTACAACCTGTTCCTCGAGCGGCCGCTGCCATTGCCGCGCGAGGATCTGAGCGATCTGCTGCGCAACATCGGCCGCCACCTGGGCATGGCGATCGAGAAGGCGCGCCTCGACGAGGAGGCCAAGCGCCTCAGCGTGATGGAGGAGCGCACGCTGCTCGCTCACGAGCTGCACGATTCGCTTGCCCAGACCCTGAGCAGCCTGCGCTTTCAGGTGCGCACCCTGGACGGTACCGTGCAGACGGGCGATACGGCGGCGATCCGCAACGACCTGAGCCGCATCACCAACAGCCTCGATGAGGCCAATCGGGAATTGCGTGCACTGCTGGTGCAGTTCAGGGCGCCGATGGACCGCGGCGGCCTCGTCACGGTGGTCGAGAAAATCGTGGATGGCTTCGCCGCGGACAGCGGGGTCGATATCTTCTTTCAGCAGGAATGGCGCGAGACCCGGTTGCCGGCGCATATGGAGATGCAAATCCTGCGGATCGTCCAGGAAGCGCTGGCCAACGTGCGCAGGCACGGCCAGGCGCGCCATGTGCGCGTGATTCTCCGCGACGCCGAGCTGGAGAATACCGCATGGGTTCTAATCGAGGACGACGGCGTCGGCTTCAGGCAGGCCGATATCGAGGAGCGGCCTGGAGAGCATCTCGGCCTGTCGATCATGCAGGACCGGGCGCGCCGCCTCGGCGGGGCGCTCAGGATCGAGAGTGAAGTGGGCGAGGGTACGCGCGTAATGCTCTCGTTTCCGCTGCCCGGGCAGTCCCGGCTGCCCGATCGGGCGAGCGACCAGTCGGACAATGCACGTTCTTCTCATCGATGACCACACGCTGTTCCGGGCCGGGCTGAAAGGCCTGCTGGAACGGCACGGTATCGGCGTCAGCGTCGCCGGCGGCGGCGAGGACGGTGTGCGTCTGGCCGCACAGATCGAGTTCGACGTGGTGCTGCTTGATTTGCGGATGCCCGGGATGAGCGGTCTGGAGGTTCTTCAGCGTCTGCGGGAGGCAGGCGTTGCGCAACCGGTGGTGATGCTCACCACCAGCAATGATGAGCGCGATCTGGTCGGGTCCCTGCGCTGCGGCGCGCAGGGCTATCTGCTGAAGGACATGGACCCTGATGCGCTGGTGCAGGCGCTGCGCGAGATCCTCGCCGGCAAGACGGTGGTCGCGCCGGAGCTCGCCGCGGTGCTCGCCAAGGTCGTGCAGCGCGGCGAGGTGAGCGCCAAGGAGCGCCAGGTGCTGTTCGAGGAGTTGACGCCGCGCGAAATGGAAATCCTGCGTCATCTGGCCGAGGGCGAAAGCAATAAGATCATCGCGCGATGCCTCGGCATCTGCGACGGAACGGTCAAGCTGCATGTGAAGGCGATCCTGCGCAAGCTCGGGCTCTCCTCGCGCGTGGAGGCCGCCGTGCTGGCGGCGCAGCGCGGCCTTGGCGCCAAACCTTGAGCCCGCATGTGCGGCTGTCGCGGAGCGCACTGGTAGGGGTGTATGCGCAGTCGTAGACGAATCTGACGCGCGATGAGTCGCTTCCCGACTCCGGTGTCCCAGGTGCCTCCGGGATGGTGCAGAGTTGAGCTGAGGGGCACGGCCGGTGCGTGGGATATGCGCTCTCGGTGTCCGGCCCCGAGTGCGCGCTTGCCGTTGGGCGAGTGCTGTTGCGCGCATGCCGGAGTTGTCGCCATGCCGGCTGCAGCGCGGTGAACTCGCGCAGCGCGGCCTTGAAATCAAACTTCCATCCGCGCGTGGCGAAGGTGAGAAATCGCGCCTCGCGCCTCGCGCATCGGCGGAGCGAAGTAATATCGCTGCGCCATGTCCGAGCCCGCCGCAGACAGCAGCTGCGCTTGGGCGCGTGTAGCGCCACCCGCATGCCGAAGGCTTGCATCTGCTCAAGTTGCGCAAACACCTCGGGTCGATCCTCGGGCAGGAAACCCGCGGTGATCGCGACGCTCAACCGGCCTACACGGAAGCGGCACACGCGCACGCGGCCGCGCGTCTTCGTGCGCTGGCCGATCGGCACAGCGAAGGCCGTCTGCTCGCGATGGGCGGCGGCCCGATGTCAAGAGGGCCGTGCATATGACGAGGTATGCGCAGGGCGGCGGATCTGGGCAGTCCGGGCGCATGGGGCGCGGCTGGGTGTCCATTGCCGGCAGCGTGCAAGTCTTCTCGTTCCCGCAGCATCGGCTCGGGGAGAGGTTCGCGCCGAGCAGCGCCGCGCCACGGGGCAGCATCTTCGCGGCGCCCGGCGCGCGGAGGAACGCCGAGGGAGTCTTTGCCCAGGACAGCGCACAGGCACCGACGGGCCTGAACCCGGGCAGTCCGCAATCCTGGCGGCGCGAGTACGCGGCAGTCCCGCCGTGCGGCGGCCCTGGGTAGCCGTTCACGGTGGGCTGCCGCCAGCGGACAAAACCTCTGGCGGCAAGGGTGCGGATGGCACGTGAGTTATCACTCCGGCCATGGATTGTGATCCTAAATGTCTCGGGTCTGGCAGCGGCGCGCCGTAGAGCGCGCCTGACGGAGCGCCTGCCGGCGGACACGGATCCGGGTCGCTGCGGGCCGTCCCATGCACGGCTTGAGCGCGCCCGGGTTCGGCGCCACACTCACCTGCTGGGCGATCTGCGGCACGCGGTGCCAGGCTGGCGACATGCTCTTCTCCCGCATCCATTATTTTTTCGACATCATCTTCGTTGCCGTTGCGGCGCTGCTGCCGATCATCAATCCGTTCGGGGGGGCGCCGATCTTCCTCGCCATGACCTCGCGCCTGAATTCCGCCGAACGGGCGCGCGCCGCCAAACTGGTGGCATTGAACAGCTTCGTGCTGCTGCTTGCCTCGATTCTGGTCGGTGCATACGTGCTCGATTTCTTCGGCGTGTCCATCCCGGCGGTGCAGGTGGCCGGCGGTATCGTGGTCTGTGCGCTTGCCTGGTCGCTGCTGAACGGACCCATCGCTCCGGCGGAATCCGCGCCGGTGAGCGCCGAAACCATCACGCAGGGCGCCTTTTATCCGATCACCATGCCGCTCACCGTCGGTCCCGGAGCGATATCGGTCGCGATCACGCTCGGCGCCAACCCGCCGAGCGGCCTGCGCGCGATGCTGCCGACCACGATCGCGCATCTGGTGGGCGTGCTGCTCACCTGCCTCATCATTTATCTGTGCTACCGCTATGCCGACTCGCTCGTGCGGCGCCTCGGCAAGACCGGCACGAACATCATGATCCGCCTGACCGCGTTCATCCTGCTCGCCATCGGCGCGCAGATCATCTGGAACGGGGCGAGCACGATGCTCAGAAGCGTGTTGACGCACCCGTGAGCGGGCGTCTCGCCGGCGACGAGTAAGGAGTCTGCCGCCGAACATGCTCTGGAGTGGATCTGTGTGGATCGCGTGGTCGGGCGGCCGTGATCGCTCGTGCCGATTGCGATCCTCGCGGCAGGCATCAGTCTGGCTCGCCTGGCAACCATTGCTGTCCACGAGGGCACGTCCTGAGTGTCAATCGGCTCCGCTGAACGCTGCGGTCGGATCGATCCGGTGCTTCGGTGTCGGGCGAGTCGCTCCAGCAGGGCTTTGCCGCGCATCTTGGTACACTGCAGCGCTCATTGCCGAGAGGCGGCAGGGGTTGTGAAGCGCATGACGGGGTTGATCCGTGAGCATTGACCGCACGGTTTCCGTGGCTCCCATGATGGACTGGACGGACCGTCATTGCCGGTATTTTCTGCGGGGCTTCTCGGCGCAGACGCTCCTTTACACCGAAATGATCACCGCGGCGGCGATCCTGCGCGGGGATGCGGCGCGCTTGCTGGCGTTCGACGCCGAGGAGCATCCGCTCGCGCTGCAGCTCGGCGGCAGCGAGCCGCGCGAGCTCGCCGCCGCGGCGCGCATCGGCGAGCAGGCGGGCTACGATGAGATCAACCTCAATTGCGGCTGCCCGAGCGATCGGGTGGCGAGCGGGGCCTTTGGCGCCGGTCTGATGCGCGAGCCGGTGCGGGTCGCCGAGTGTGTCGCGGCGATGAGCGCAGCGGTGCGGGTTCCCGTGACCGTCAAGATGCGGATCGGGGTCGTGAGCGGCGCGCGCCGGGAGGTGGCCGGTGCGCTCGAGCGCTTCGAGGAGGCGGATTTCGCGGCGCTGCACGAGTTCGTGACGTTGACGCGCCAGGCCGGCAGCCGGGTGGCGATCGTGCATGCCCGCAAGGCGGTCCTCGGCGGACTCTCGCCGAAGGACAACCGGGAGGTTCCGCCGCTGCGCTACGACGTCGTTGCGCGGCTCAAGGGCGCGTGTGCCGGGCTGCCGGTGATCGTCAACGGCGGCATCCGCACGGCCGAGGCGGCGCTCGAAGCGTTGAGCTGGTGTGACGGCGTGATGCTCGGCCGGGAGGCCTACCATCGCCCGGCGCTGCTCGCCGAGCTGCAGCAGGTGCTGCATCCGGGCTCGGCTGCGCTCTCGCGCGAGGCGCTGCTCGAGCGCATGGCATGCTACGCTGAGCACCGGCTGGCTGAGGGCCATTCACTGGGAAGCATTACGCGGCACATGCTCGGGCTGTATGCGGGACAGCCGGGCGCCCGGGAGTACCGGCGGCTGATGAGCGAGGGCGCACGCGCCCCCGCGGCCGACGCCGGACTGATCCGGCGGGCGGCCGCCGCCGCGCGCTCGGCCGCAACGCCCGGCGCCTGCGCGGCGTGAGCCATGCGTACTTTCCGCCAATGGCGCGGCGGTCGGCCTCGCGTATAATCTCCCTGCGGACTTATGTCCAATCGAGATATCCAACAGCCGGGGAGGACGGTTGAGCGCCCAATCGATGGGTAAGGACGTCGAACTCGCCGTCTTGTTCGCGGACGTGGTCGGCTCGACCCGGCTCTATGAGCGCATGGGCGACCAGCGGGCCCGCGACATGGTGGCGCTGTGCGTCGATGTCATGCGCACGGCCACCGAGCAGTCCCATGGCTCGGTCATCAAGACCATGGGCGATGAGGTCATGGCCACCTTCCCGAGCGCCGATGAGGCGCTGAACGCCGCTGCCCAGATGCAAAGGCAGATCGGCGCCCACGCCCAGCTGCGCGTCGAGGGCCAGCCGGTCGCGATCCGCGTCGGCTGCCATTTTGGGCCGGTGGTGGTGGAGAGCCAGGACGTGTTCGGCTCGACCGTGCATACCGCCAACCGCATGACCAGCCAGGCGAAGGCGGGCCAGATCATCACCACCGAAGCGACCGTCGGGCAGCTCTCCAGCCAGTGGCGGGCGGCCTGCCGGCTGATCGACACCGCGCCGATCAAGGGCCAGCGCAACGAGGTGCCGCTGTATGAGGTGCTCTGGCAGGCCGATGACGTGACCAGCATGGTGCGCACGATGGGGCAGGATACCGACCGCTCGTACTGCACGCGTCTGCGGCTGTGGTGGCTCGATCAGGAGCTGCTCATCGACGAGGAGCGTCCGATCCTGACCATCGGCCGGGCGGATGAGAACGATCTGGTGATCAAGGGCAATCTGGTCTCGCGTCTGCACGCGCGCATCGAGTTCGCGCGGCACAAGTTCACGCTGATCGACCACAGCACCAACGGCACGTTCGTGCGTGATGTGAATGGCGAGGAGTCCTTCGTGCGGCGCGATTCGCTGCAACTGAAGGGCGGCGGAATGATCAGCCTCGGGCGCATGCCCGAGGCCGACTCGGCCCAGACCATCCGCTTCGTCTGCGAGCGCGACTAGCCCGCAGAAGCGGGCGGTGGGCAGCGGCCTACGCCCCGAGCGCGGCGGCGGTCTTCGCGAGCTCCGCGGTCAGTTGCACCGGCAGCCGCTCGCCGTACTGCTCGAGGTAGGCGCCCGTCTCGGCGATCTCCTTGCGCCACAGCTCGGCATCGACCGACAGCAGCGCGCGCAGTGTCTCGGGCTCGAGCGCCATCCCCTGGGTATTGAGGTCCTCGGGACGCGGCAGCAGGCCGATGCCCCCATCGACCGCGCTCACCTTGTCCGCGCAACGCTCGAGCATCCAGGCGAGCACCCGCAGGTTCTCCCCGTAGCCCGGCCAGAGGAACTTCCCCTGTGGATCGCGCCGGAACCAGTTGACGTGGAAGATCCGCGGCGGGCGGGCGAGCTTGGCGCCGACCGCGAGCCAGTGCTGCCAGTAATCGGCGAAGTTGTAGCCGCAGAACGGCTGCATGGCCATCGGATCGCGCCGCACCACGCCGACCTGGCCGACCGCCGCGGCGGTGGTCTCGGAGGCGACCGAGGCGCCGACCAGCACCCCGTGCGCCCAGTCGCGCGCCTCGTAGACGAGCGGAGCGACTTCGCGGCGCCGGCCGCCGAAGATGATGGCCGAGATCGGCACCCCGCGCGGGTCATCCACGTGCGGCGAGCAGCAGGGATTGTGCTTCGAGTCGACGGTGAAGCGCGAGTTCGGGTGTGCGGCCGGCCCGCGCGAGGGATCATACGGGCGGCCCTGCCAGTCGGTGACCGGGGTGCCCTCGGGCAGCCCCTCCCACCAGGGGCGCTGGTCGGCGGTGAGCGCGACGTTGGTGAACAGCGTGTCGCGCCGGATCATCTCGTAGGCGTTGCGGTTGGTCTGCGGGTTGGTGCCCGGAACCACTCCGAAGTAGCCGGCCTCGGGGTTGATGGCCCACAGCCGACCATCCGCTCCGGGATGCAGCCATGCGATGTCATCGCCGACGGTGAACACTTCCCATCCGGGCATCGATCCCGGCGGGATCAGCATCGCCAGATTGGTCTTGCCGCAGGCCGAGGGGAAGGCCGCCGCCACGTAGTGGGTCTCCCCGCGCGGGCTGCGCAGGCCGACGATGAGCATGTGCTCGGCGAGCCAGCCTTCCTTGCGGGCCTGCCAGCTGGCGATGCGCAGCGCGTGGCACTTCTTGCCGAGCAGCGCGTTGCCGCCATAGCCGGAGCCGAAGCTCTCGATCGACAGCTCCTCGGGAAAGTGCATGATGAAGCGGCGGTTCGGATCGAGCTCCCCGGTCGAGTGCAGCCCGCGCACGAACGTGCCCTCGCGCGCGATGCGCTCGAGCGCCGCCCGGCCGCTGCGCGTCATGATCATCATGTTGATGGCAACATAGGCGCTGTCGGTGATCTCCACGCCGCAGCGTGCGAGCGGGGAGCCGATCGGGCCCATGCAATAGGGGATCACATAGAGCGTGCGCCCACGCATGCAGCCGCGGAACAGCTCGTGCATCTTCGCGTGCGCGCTCTGCGGGTCGAGCCAATTGTTGTTCGGGCCCGCATCCTCCTTCGAGGCGGTGCAGATGTAGGTCAGATGCTCGACCCGCGCCACATCGGCCGGATCGGAGCGGTACAGATAACAGTCGGGAAAGGCGTGCGGATTGAGCCGCAAGAGCTGTCCGTCCCGCACCAGCTCGGCCACGAGCGCCTCGCGCTCGGCGCGGGTTCCGTCGCACCAGCGCACCTCCTGCGGTTGCGTCAGCGCGCGGACCGACTCGACCCATTCGGTCACCTCGCGACTCAGTTGCGACATCGGCTTCGGCAGGGGAGAAGCGGTGGCCATGCTCACGATACCTCAGCTGGGGCGCCGTCGCGGTGCGTGCTCGCGCTCGGCGCCGAGGGTTGGGGACGGGTGCACCCCGCCGGCTCTTGGATTCAGTATAGCCGCCGCTGCGGGCCCCCCTCATAAAGTACGATAAAAGGGGTCAATTTGTTCCATAATCGCACAGCGCGAAACCGACGGGACAGGCCACCGGCCCGCCGCCTCCCTGCGCAGCGGCGCCGGGACGGGCGTGCGCGGCGCGCGCGCACCGTACAATGACCGGATGTTGGATCTCGAGGACATCTTCGGTGCCGGCGGTCCGCTTCAGGCGGCCCTGGCGGACTTCAGCGTGCGCGAGCCGCAGCGGCGCATGGCCGAGCGCATCGCCGCAGCCATCGCGACGCGCCAGGCCCTCGTCGTCGAGGCTGGCACGGGCACGGGTAAGACCTTCGCCTACCTCGTGCCGGCGCTGCTCTCGGGCGCCCGGGTGCTGATCTCCACCGGCACGCGCACGCTGCAGGACCAGCTCTACGCCAAGGACCTGCCCCTGGTGGGTCGGGCGCTCGGCCGGCCGGCGACCGTGGCGGTGCTCAAGGGCCGCTCGAACTACCTGTGCCGCTACCGGCTCTCCCAGGGCGAGGCGACGGTGCCGCTGGCGCTTGGGGCCGGGGCGGCCGGGACCGAGGCGCCGCTCGAGCGCATCCGCCGCTGGGCGTTGACCACCCGCAACGGCGATCTGGCCGAGGTGCCGAATCTCGCCGATTCGGACCCGGTGTGGGCCGAGGTCACTTCCACTCGCGACAACTGCCTCGGTGCGCGCTGTCCGGAGCTGTCGAGATCG
>JAKAYU010000288.1 GCA_021809525.1 Pseudomonadota bacterium
CACGACGCAGCAAAGAGGACAACACGATGACCAGCCATGGCCCGAAAGCTCAAGGCAAGAGCCTCAAGCACGCGGCGTTGACGGGAAGTCTCTTATGGCAAATGAGAGGTGCCAGATGCATGGGGGCACTCGGGTGATCGGTGTTCATGACGCGAGGGTCATCCTCGCGAATGCCAACGCAGGCGCCAGGGACGGCCGGCGCCGGGTTCGCCCGCACGCGGAAGCGGATGAAGCCCGCCGCAGCGCGTCGGGCGCGACGAAGGCTCGGGCCGCAACTCTCGAACGCCAGGTCACAAACTCACCGGCGGGCCTCCCGCCAGACCATCACCGCCAGCACTGCCGCGACCAGGCATGCGACTGCACTTGCCCAGAGGGGAATAGCGAAACCGTTGACGACAACCGGCCACCCCAGGATCAAGCGCAGCATCTGCAGCAGTGCGACCAGTCCGAATACCAGGGCAGCAATGAGAGTGAATGGCTTCATGTCGTTGCTCCTGCACTTTGCGGCCTGGCGCACGAGCGCGCCGGGTCCGCCGCCGTGCGGTCGGAGACACGCGCGGCCGGAGACAATGTAGCGCAGGGCTCAGACCCGCGCGGCGATGGCCTGTCGTGGTGGGTCCGGCGAGCGAGGAGCAATTGCGACAGTCCGCCCGAGCGAAGGGTCGGGCATCACCTCATCCTGAGTTCGTGATGAAGTTCGGCTGGTTTCCCTTCGGCAGGCAACGCAACGAAAACTCGGATGACGATATCGAGCCCAGGACGGCACTCAATCAGCCGGCTGGTGGCTTGCCGGCGTTGATCGCCAATTGGGCGGCGAAAGCCCGCCTGTATGCGGGCCGCGCTTCGCCACGGGCGACATAGGCAGCCAGGTTCGGAAATTCGTCCAGAATGCCCGATGATTTCAGCCTGAGCAGCACCGACACCATCATCAGGTCGCCCGCGCTGAACGCACCATCGAGCCAGTCGGCAGCGCTCAGGCGAGCAGAAAGTTGGCCCAGCCGATTGCGGACGCGATCCTCGACCAGAGGCAGGCGTTCCTTGCTCCAGGGCTGGTCGCCCTCCAGAAGTCTGGCGTTTGCGAGTTCAAGGATCGGCGGCTCCACGGTGTTGAGCGCGGCAAACATCCATGCGATCGCGCGTGCCCGGGCATTGGCATCGTCCGGCAGCAGGCCCGCATGACGCTCGGCGATATGGAAGACGATCGCGCCGGTCTCGAACAGGGCGAGATCGCCTTCTTCATAGGTTGGAATCTGGCCGAAAGGATGCAGGCCCAGATGCGCGGGTTCCTTCATCGCACGAAACGAAACAAGGCGGACCTCGTAGGGTTGACCCGCTTCTTCGAGCGCCCAGCGAACGCGCGTATCACGTGCCAGTCCCTTGCCGCCATCGGGCGACCGTTCAAAGGCGGTAATGACGATGGTCATCGCGAGGCTCCTCCTCACCTTCGGGCCCGACGGACTGTGCTTAAGCTGTCGCCCGGTGCCTTGGCCGCCGCTGGCGCGGTCCCCTTCCGGGTGGCCACGTCTGACGGGTACCTCCTGGATGCGGCCCGCCCTGAGGGCGGCCAGCGCGCGGAGCGGGCGACTCGGGTTACAGGTCCGATGGCGACCTTCTCGGCACATACCGCATCGCCACCGCCCCCGAGCCGAACTCCAGCCGGCTTACGAGCTTCAAGTCGATACGCTTCGATAGCCCCGCGAACAACGTCGGCCCATGGCCCGCTAGCCTGGGATGCACGACGAACTCGTACTCATCGATCAATCCCAGCTCCGCCAACGCCTGCGCGAGCTTTACGCCTCCCACGAACAATCCCTTGCCCGACTCCCGCTTGAGCTGCTGAACGGCCTTCCCCAGATCGCCGCGCACGAGCTGCGCATTCCAGTCGACCCGGTCCAGGGTGCTCGACACGACGTACTTCTTTGCCGCGTCGATCGTACGGGCGAAGGGTTCCATCCAGGGCTCCATCCAATCAGGCCTCGCTCCCGTCTGCGCCGGCGACCGCCATGCTGCCTCCATCATTTCGTAAGTCACCCGGCCAAACAGGAGGGCATCGGCCTGGGCGAGGTTCTCGGCCGCGTGGCGGTGCAAGTCTTCGTCCGGCACGATTGCACGATGATCGCAGCACCCGTCCAATGTGACGTTGATGGAATATCGAAGGGGCCGCGTCATGTGAGAGTGCCGATTGCCATAGGGCCGTCCAACGTTCCCGGTAATCGGCGCCGTGACCGCAGCGTGCTGCGACCGCGGCGTCCGTGTCGACTGGACGATTAGGCCAGTCGCTCACTTTTTCTTGGGAAACGGGAGGATCATCGAAACCCGTCGGCGATACTGTTCGTACGCAGCGCCGTGATACCTCACCAGATCGCGCTCCTCGAACTGGAGGGCAATCAGGATATAAGCAGTCGTGGCGACGGAGAAAAGCAGATGGGCGGCCGACATGTGTGGCGTCGCCCAAAACGCGACGATGAAGCCCAACATGATCGGGTGCCGTACCAATTTATAAAGAAACGGTGTCCTGAAACCGATATTGGTGTACTCCTGACCTTTCATATTCAGATAGACCTGGCGCAGGCCGAACAGATCGAAGTGATTAATTAAGAAGGTGCCGATCAGCACAATTACCCAGCCTATCCAGAAGAGCACCCACAAGACATTGCGCGCCGCGACGTTCTCGACCGTCCAGACTACTCCATTCATCGGCTGCCATTGCCAGTAGAGCAGAATCAATGCGAGGCTTGACAGCAAAACATAAGTGCTGCGTTCGACTGGCTGTGGAACGAACCGCGTCCACCAACGCTTGAAGGCTGGCCGCGCCATGACGCTGTGCTGGACGGCGAAGACGCCGAGCAGCAGCGCATCGATCAGCAATGCCTGACCAAACGAACCCGGTGTGCCAGAATCAATCGACTTCGGCACAACCAGATTACCGACGAATCCAATCGCGTAGAGAAATGTTGCGAAAAAGATCAAATAGCAAACCACACCGTACAACAGAGCAAGAGTGCGACCCATGACATAGCCCTCCGGTAGAAAGTAATTCATGGCCCAACTATTATTCGGTTGCGGAGTGGAGCCTGGTTCCACCGCCTAATTCGTGCGTACGGACGCCGGCGATCAGAGCCGCCCTACATGAATCAACTGCTTCCAACCATCGCGCCGCCTAAAACCGCCGCCTGATCTCGCAGCCTTTTCCCCACCGCAGCGATCACGATGCCGGCATCCTCCCACCCCGAATCCGCACCTGCAAGTGCGCCCGGCACCACGCCGCCGCCGCTCCTGCTCGATGTGATGCGTGCCCGCATGCGCCGGCTGGGTTTGTCCCTGCATACCGAGGAAGCTTACGAGCTGGGTGCGATGTTTCATTCTGGCCCATGGCATGCGCCAGCCGCGGGAAATGGGCACGCCGCGAGATCACCGTGCGTCACGGCAAGGGCGGCAAGGTCGAGACCGGCGCGATGACGCGATGCGTTGAAGCGCATCG
>JAKAYU010000063.1 GCA_021809525.1 Pseudomonadota bacterium
AAGGCGTGGGCGCGGGAAATCAGGCATACCGCGGAATCGCGGGGCGCCGGGACGACCGCCCAGCACGAGCGGACGATTAGTCAATCAGTGCGCCGTGGAAATCCAGGCTAGCGGCGTCTCATTCGTCCGTCGCGGAGCTGCCTCGCGCTAATGTCGGGGATCATTACGGGCATGCCCGCATGGCCTGGCCGAGGGTTCTCCTCATCGGCACTCTGACGTCGCGCGACCGGTGCGTTGCCGTTTCGTTGGTAGTTGAGTGGGGATTTGGCAAGTACCTCCGAGGACGTGGTAGTGTGGCTGAGTTAGACCTTCGGCTCACCAGCGGCTGAACTGGGAGTCGATATCACAGATGAAGCCCGCGAGCTGCCGGGTGATCACCACGCAGATCCTATTCAGTGGCAGTTTCCGGGCCGAGAGATACCGATGGCGCTCGCCCAGATGCAGCTGCGCATGCCATGCGATCTGACGAGCCAGTTGCGGCTGGCCGTCCTCGCGCTGTTGCAGCATGCGATTCATCCGCGCCGGGAAGCGGTGGTTCCAGGCCGCCGCCGGGCAGATTCCTCTGCACTCGGCGGTCATCCGCGTCGGCGGATGATTTGAGGTGGCCAGACCCCGGCCACCCGGTCTTGCCGCCCGCCGCTCGCGCAGATCATCCTCGGCAGGCTGTATGAGCTCGGACAGGTGAATCCGGAATGAACCTCCATCTGTTTATCGCCTACTGTCTCGCCGTTGCGGTCCTGCTGCTCATACCGGGGCCGGTGGTCACTCTCATCGTCGCCAATTCATTGAGTCATGGCAGCCGTGCGGGCCTCGTGACTGTCGCGGGGGCCAGCCTGGGCAACGCGATCCTACTGACGATTACCGCGATCGGACTCGTCGCATTCATCGCATTGCTCAGCGAAATCTTTGCGATCATGCGCTGGGCGGGAGCAGCCTATCTGATCTGGCTCGGGGTCAACGCATGGCGGACCCGGGGCCCGCAGGGGGCCGCATTGCTACCGGCAGTGAAACGCCCCTGGCCCAGCGTGTTCGTGCAGGGGTTCCTGATCGCGATCACCAACCCCAAGGCGATCGTGTTTTACATCGCCTTCCTGCCGCAGTTCGTCGATTCACGGCTGCCGCTGCGACCGCAGCTGCTGGTGTTGATCGGGACGATGATCGTCATGGGCCTGCTCTCCGACGGGGCGTATGCGCTACTTGCAGGTCGCGCGCGGAGCTGGCTCACAGCTCCCGGACGACTCGAGCTGCACCGTCGCATCAGCGGCACAGTGTTGATCGGTGTCGGCTGCGCTCTGCTGCTCGCCCGGCCGGGACGGTGAATCATCATCCAGGCGATGGCTTACCGGAATTCGCATGCTGCGTGAATGGGATAGGAGGAGCGCATGGCGGCGGAGCAGCCGAGCGCAATCCGGGGAGGAAATCGATCGATGTGCCGGTGCGGACGGCCGCAGCACATCTTTGGTGAGCGGGCGCCACCTGCCCAAAACCCGCTTCCTCACCCGGTCGGATGCTGCCTTCAGCCGCTGTCGAAGGCTGCCAGATTTGCTCAGCCAACTCCGCGCGCCCTGATCCGTTCCTCGCGCCCGGCTTTGTCCGTCCGGTCCGACGGTGCTGCAGGGTCCCTCGAGAATCCGTACGAAGCGCCGCACAAGGCTCGTTGCACCGTCGCTCACAAGTATTGGTCGGGACGGACACTTCGAGCTCCCGACCGTCTGCTGCGCAAGGAGACTTGGCATACCGACATACGTTCTATGTGCCTGGACATATGAGAACAACCGTACGCGCAGGCGGCGTCGCTTCCCCAATGTCAAGTCGGAGGTGGTGTCGTACCGCACGTGGAGTTGAGTGACGGCGCGGGCTTACTCGGGCGGATGGAACGTCGCGATTTATCCTGTGCGAGGCCAACGTTCTGCTCCACGCCTTTCGTTCAGACGCGGAGGATCATCCGCGTCACAAGACATGGGTGGAATCGCTGCTCAATGGGCCAGCGGCCGACCGGCGTGGCACCTGAGGTGCTCGCCAGCGTCGTGCGCATCTGCGCCCATCGGCGGATGCCTGCCCGTTCCACTTCCTTGAATGACGCTGTCGAGTCTTGTCGCGTCGTCCTCGTACAACCCGACGCTGCGGTCATTCTGCCCGGCAAGCGGCAGCGGTCGATGCTCGAGTCCCTGTGCCAGGACTGCAAGGTGACGGAAACCACGGCGCACGCGGCGTGGTCTGCGGCTCTGGCCATCGAGTCCGGTTGTGAATGGCTGACCACGGATCGCGACTACGCAAGATGCAAGGGGTTTGCTTGGCGATCCCCGTGCTGATTCGCCATGGTCGCTCGCAAGAACGCGCGACGGCGAAGAGCCGGAGTGCGAACTGAATCCCACGCGGCTCGTGTCGCGCGCATGAAAGCGAGAACTGCATGAGGCGCTTGTGCGCCGAGCGGCACGTGCCGGGACTGCCGACATCGCCCCCATGCTGGCTCCTGCGGTTCAGAGGAACCACCTGCTAGATGCGGTCCGCCCCGCGCGACCGGGCGCCCCGGTGCGGCGGGCGGTGGATTCGGCCGGCACCGCCCGGCCAGCGCAAACCGGCAGGCCAAGCCCTGCAGGCGGCGTTCGCCCGCCCGGCGCAGATCCTGCCGGATAGAGGATGGCGACGGGTGCCGCGCTCAATATCCGTTCCCGGGATCGCGACGCCCAGGTCCAGACCAAAGGGTTCCTGCAGACCATCAATGGACTCTTTCAGGCTGCCAAGCGCAGGGCCCGCGGGTACGGCCGGCTCTGTACCACCCGCATGGTCATCCTCATGATCGCAGGCAAACTGGACTTCTCCCCGCATCGACCCGTACGCCACCGCACGGCTCACTCGTTTTTCAACAGAGCCGGAATCAGTCACGAGCCTGTCTGCGGCGTCTCGCCAGCGCGGCCAACGTCAAGGCCAGTACACCGCCCGCAAAGAGCGATAGCGATCCGGGCTCAGGCACGGAACTCTGGACAGGTGGCGGCGGTAAAAAAATGGGCGCACTGGCGCAAGAGGCACATGAGAGTGCCGAGGATACGCCGCCGACTTCTTGTGGCTGAACCGTTGCATGCGTGAGGCTGTGCCGAGGGTCATACGGGATGATCCCCAGCGTAGCGAGCCTCAATGCGGCAGGGGGCGGTGGTGTCTGCGGAACGGTCAGCCTCGCGGGCGCCGCCCCTCCCGGGAGCCCAGCCGCCGCAAACTGGTGCACCGCCGTGACTGTCACCGCCGCGCAGCAGCAGATGACTACGGCGTGGGGGAGAGCTTTCCAGGCGGCATAGGACCCGCGCCATACCACCCACTTGCACTTTACTCTCGACCAGACATGGAGAACTTTTTTCATGGCTGCTTGTAGTTAATTTTACGGCCTTTCGGTAGCGCCCGTCCGAAAACGCCCGCCCAGCATCTCCAGGTACCGCGCTGCCGGCGATCCGGTGCCACAGCGTGCGCTCGTTGCGGCTGAGGCGGTTGTACCTGCGCATGCCAAATTGAGTGTCCTGCGGGATCGCGGACCGCGCCGGCTCAACGACCAGCACGCCGGACTCGGCGTCATGACGGCCGAAGAGGTCAGAGCGGGACGATCGCCGCGCTGAAGCGCAGGAGATTGACGGAGCCGGCGGCCAGCGCCGGGACCCCGCAATGCGCCGCGGCGGGCGCGCTGGGATTGCCGATAGCCATGCTCCGGTGCCTCGATTGCTGGACTTAGCGAGCCGCTCGGCCGTGTTCTCGCCCGGCCGGGGCTGCGCTTGCACGCCGCTGAGATTGCTCTCGATAAGGCTCTAAATCGAAAGTAGACACAGACGCGGAGACAGTCGATGTCGCGATCCATGGTAAGTATTGGTCGGGGCAGGGAGATTCGAACTCCCGACCCTCTGCTCCCAAAGCAGATGCGCTACCAGACTGCGCCATGCCCCGATCGGTGCCGCGGCGGGCGGAAATTCCGGGCGGCACGGCATGATATGCGAGAATAAGCGCCCTCCGAAAGGGCTCAAGGTCAGGCGGTCCATGACGGCACAGGTGATTGACGGGCGCACGCTCGCGAGCGGGGTCAAGGCGCAGGTGCGCGCAGCGATCGAGGCGGCCGTGGCGCGCGGGCGGCGCAGGCCTGCGCTCGCTGTCGTGAAAGTCGGCGATAATCCGGCTTCGGAAGTCTACGTGCGCAACAAGCGCAAAGCCTGCGAAGAGGTGGGAATCCGCTCGGTGGCGCACGATCTGCCCCGCTCCACCTCGGAGATCGAGCTGCTCACCCTCATCGATGAGCTCAACCGCGAACCGGAAATCGACGGGATCCTCGTCCAGTTGCCGCTGCCGGACCAGATCCAGTCCACGGCGGTCATCGAGCGCATCGACCCGGCCAAGGACGTCGACGGCTTCCATCCCTACAACGTCGGGCGCCTGGCGCAGCGCATCCCGCTCATCCGCCCCTGTACCCCCTACGGGGTGATCAAGATGCTCGAGCACATCGGCGCGCCCCTGAAGGGCCAGCACGCGGTCATCGTCGGCGCCTCCAATATCGTCGGGCGGCCCATGTCGCTCGAGCTGCTGCTGATGGGGGCCACGACGACCGTGTGCCATCGCTTCACGGCCGATCTGGCCGCCCATGTGCGCCAGGCGGACGTCCTGGTCGTGGCCGCGGGCAAACCCGGCCTCGTGCCCGGGGATTGGATCAAGCCCGGCGCAGTGGTCATCGATGTGGGGATGAACCGGCTCGACAGCGGACGCCTCGTGGGCGATGTGCAGTTCGAAGCCGCCCGCGAGCGTGCCGGATGGATCACCCCCGTGCCCGGCGGCGTCGGCCCTATGACGGTTGCCATGCTGATGCACAACACGTTCGAGGCCTTCCACCGGCGCACCGAGCCGGCGCGCTCAGGGGCAGTCGGCTAGGCGCGCCGCCAGTCGGTCGCCCCGCCCGGCCTATCCTCGAGCACCACGCCGGCGGCGGCGAGTTCGTCGCGGATCCGGTCGGACTCCGCCCAGTTCTTCGCCTTGCGGGCCGCCGCCCGCGCCGCGATGCGCCGCTCGATGTCCGCGTCGCTCAGCGCGCCACTGGCCGCACTGGTGGCCCGCTCAACCGACTGTGCAGCGGCGCCGGGCCTGCCGTGGCGCAGCCAGTCCTCCGCCGGCACACCGAGCAGCCCCAAAATGCCCCCGAGGCTGCGCAGCCGCGCTGCCAGGGCCGCCGCCTGCGCCGTCTCGCCCGCCGCCCGGGCGGAGTTGACCTCGCGGGCAAGCGACTGCAGCACCGCCAGCGCCTCGGGCGTATTGAAGTCATCGTCCATGACCGCCTGGAAGCGCGCCGCGTGCGCTGATTCGGCAGGCTCCGCCTCCGGCAGCCCGCGCAGCGCCAGATACAGCCGCTGCAACGCCGCATCGGCCTGCTCGAGCTGCTCAAGCGAGTAGTTGATCGGGCCGCGGTAGTGGCTCGAGAGCACGAAGTAGCGCAGCACCTCCGGATGGCGCAGCGCCGGCAGCACCTCACGCACGGTGAAGAAGTTGCCGAGCGACTTCGACATCTTCTCGTTGTCGACATTGACGAAGCCATTGTGCATCCAGATCTCGGCGAAGCGCTCACCGGTGGCCGCGCACGACTGGGCGATCTCGTTTTCGTGGTGCGGGAACTTCAGATCCATGCCGCCGCCGTGGATGTCGAAGTGCCCACCGAGCAGCTCCACCGACATGGCCGAGCACTCGATGTGCCAGCCCGGCCGCCCCCGCCCCCACGGGGAATCCCACGCCGGCTCGTGCGGCTTGGCGTGCTTCCACAGCACAAAATCAAGCGGATCGCGCTTCGCCTCGTCCACCTCGACGCGCGCCCCGGCGCGCAGGTCCGCCAGGCGCTTGCCGGAGAGCCGGCCGTAGCCGGCGAACTTCGCCACCGCGTACATCACATCCCCGTTCGGCGCCGCGTAGGCATAGCCGCGCTCGATGAGCTTGCCAACCATGGCGATGATCGCCGGCAGGTGCTCGGTGGCACGCGGCTCGAAATCCGGGCGCACGATGCCGAGGGCGGCGCAATCCTCGTGCATGGCCGCGATGAACCGGGCGGTGAGCGCCTCGATCGTCTCGCCGTTCTCGGCGGCCCGCTTGATGATCTTGTCGTCGATGTCGGTGATGTTGCGCACGTAGGTCAGGCGGTAGCCGCTGTGGCGCAGGTAGCGCGCAACCACGTCGAACACGATCATCATGCGCGCATGGCCGATGTGCAGATAGTCGTACACGGTCATGCCGCAGACGTACATGCGCACCTCGCCGGGCACGATGGGGGTGAGCGGCTGTTTCTCTCCGGTGAGCGAGTTGTGGATGCGGATCATGGTTGTCCTAATGTGCTCTTACGGCATGCCGCGCGGCCCAGGCGCTCAGGCGAAGCGCGCGAGGCGCCGCTCGGCTTGGCCTGCCGGCATCGCCTGCAGGAGGGGGGCGAGTTCCGGGCCATGGCCGAGCCCGGTCAAAGCAAAGCGCAGCGGACGGTACAGCTGCGCGCCCTTGCGGCCGCTCGCGGTGCGCGCGGCCGCGACGATCGCCCCCAGATCATTGCCGTTCGCGGCGGCCGCGCGCGCGGCCGCCGCGAAAAAAACGCTGCCGGCCTCGCGCACGATCTGCTCGCCCTCGGCATCGAGCGCCGGTGCGGCACCGAAGACGACCTCGACCCAGGGCTTTGCGTCCTCCGGCAGCACCACGTTCGGCAGCACGGCGGCGCAGAACGCCGCCGCCGCCTCGGCGCCGATTCCCGCGGGCAGCAGCGGCTCGAGCCAGGTGCGCGCCTGCTCGCTCGAGAGCCGGTGCGCGGCCGCTTTCTGCCAGCCCCGCAGCTGCTGCTCATCGAAGTGCGCCGGTGCGCGGCCCAGGCGGCCGACGTCGAAGGCGCCGGCGAGGGCATCGAGCCCGAGCAGCTCATGCTCCGGGCTGGAGTGCCCGAGACGAAAGAGGTAATTCGCCAGCGCCTCGGGACGATAGCCGCGCTCGCGGAATTCGCGCACGCTGGCCGCGCCGTGCCGCTTCGAGAGCGGCGCGCCGTCGGGTCCGAGGATCAGCGAGATATGCCCGTAGCGCGGCGCCGGCAGGCCGAGGGCCTCGAGGATCAGCAGCTGGCGGGGCGTGTTAGCCAGGTGGTCCTCCCCGCGCAGCACCTGGGTCACCCCCATGCTGGCGTCATCCACGGCATTGCAGAAAAAGAACGCCGCCGAGCCGTCGGCGCGGCGGATGACGAAATCGCCGATGTCATCCGACAGGAAGCTCTGCGTGCCGTGCACCAGGTCGGTGAACTCGATGCGCCGGCCGCTCGGCACTCTGAAGCGCAGCGTTGCGGCCAGACCAGCGGAGCGCTTGCGCTCGCGCTCGCTCTCAGTGAGGTCGCGGCACGTGCCGGGATAGCGTGGCGCCAGTCCCGAGGAGCGCTGCGCGCGGCGCGACGCCTCCAGCTCGAGCGCGGAGCAGAAGCACGGATAAACCGCCCCCTGGCGCTCGAGCTCGGCGAACAGCCGCGCGTAGAACGCCCCGCGCTGCGACTGGAAATACGGTCCGAGCGCATCCTCGCGGCCGGGGCCCGCGTCCCACTCGAGGCCGAGCCAGGCAAGGTCGGTGAGCAGCCCCTCGGTGTGCTCGGCACGGCTGCGGCTGGCGTCGGTATCCTCGACCCGCAGCACGAAGCGCTCGCCCGCGTGGCGGGCCAGCAGGAAGTTAAAGAGCGCCGTGCGGGCGTTGCCGAGGTGCAGCTCGCCCGTCGGGCTCGGGGCGAAGCGGGTCGCGCCGTGCGCGAACGTCCGGCCCGTTGTGCTGTCCATTTCTGCCATGGTGGACAATAGTACGGGGTTTAATCAGGCGCTGCTAAGATGGCGCGCCTGTGCGAGTCACTGGGAGAACCAATGCACGACCGGAACTGCACCGCTGCGCGGCTCACCGTCCTGAGGGCCGCAGCGACACTGCTCGCGGCGTTCACTCTGACTTTGATCAGCGCGGCTCCGGCCAGCGCGCAGTCCGCGCCGCCGAACCCCGAGGTGCTCGTCACCACGAACATGGGCTCGTTCGTCATCGAACTGCGGCCGAACCGGGCGCCGCTTACGGTGGCGAACTTCCTGCGCTACGTGCAGACCGGCTTCTACACCGACACCCTCATCCACCGGGTGGTCGCCAACTTCATCATCCAGGGCGGCGGCCATGAGGCCACACCGCCCTACGCGCTCAAGCCCACCGGCCCGCCCGTAGTCAACGAGGCGGGCAACGGGCTGGTCAACAAGCGCGGCACCGTTGGGCTCGCCCGGGGCCCGAACCCGGATTCCGGCACCTCCCAGTTCTACATCAACCTGGTCGACAATCCGGACCTCGACCCGCTGCCGACCCGCTGGGGCTACACCGTCTTCGGCAAGGTGATCCAGGGCATGAACGTCGTCGAGCGCATCGGATTGCTGCCGACTGGCTCGTTCGGACCCTTCAAGTCCGAGGCGCCCTTGAAGCCCGTGATCATCGAGAGCATCACGCTCGTCACCCCGTCACAGTCCGGCGCGCCGGCGAGCGGCGCAGCCGCACCAGCGAGCCCCTCGGGGGGCGGCACGGCTGCGGGGAAATCCACGGGTGCGGCAGCGCCGCCTTCCGGCACCGCGAAGACGAAAGCGGCGGTCCAGAGCGGCACGGGCTCGACAACCGGCACGAGTTCCACTGCCCAGCCGGCAGGCGCCAAGAACGCGACCGGCTCGAACGGGACCGAGAGCACCAAGACGCCCGCCTCGCCCGCGAGCCCGCCCAGCCCCCCGCCGAAGCCGTGACGCGCGAGGCGGGCGGTGCGGTGCTTAGCTCCCCGGGGCGCTGCCTCTTCGTCTCCGATGTTCACCTGGATGCGGTCGCGGGGGCCGCCGAGGCGCAATTCCTCCATTTCCTGCGCACCGAGGCCGCGGGCGCCGATGTGCTCTACATCCTCGGGGATCTGTTCGAGTCGTGGGTGGGCGATGACGCGCACAGCCATGGCGCGGTGCTCGAGGCGCTCGCAGCGCTCAGCACAGGCGGAGTGAGCTGTTTCGCGCTGCATGGCAATCGCGACTTCCTGCTCGCCGAGGGCTTCCGTGAGCGCAGCGGATGCCGGCTGCTACCGGATCCGGTCGTGGCCGAGCTCGGCGGGGAACGGGTACTGCTCACCCATGGCGATGCCCTCTGCACCGACGATCACCCCTACCAGGAACTGCGCACCATCGTCCGAGACGCCGGCTGGCAGCGTCGCTTCCTGTCACTGCCGCTTGCCACGCGGCAACTCCTCGCGGATGAAGCACGGGCGGGCAGCCGCGCCCATACGTCCCGTACGCAGCCACACATCATGGACGTCAATGCCGCTGCGGTGGAGGCTGCATTCCGCGCCACACGCGTGCGCCGCATCATCCACGGCCACACGCATCGGCCGGCACTCCACGATGAGCGGATCGACGGCCAACCCCTTCAGCGCATCGTCCTCGGCGCGTGGTACGAGCAGGGCAGTTACCTCTCGTACCAGAACGGCCGTTACGAGCTGCTCGCCCTGCCCCGATGAGCCGGGGCGCTCACCGGGACAGGGACTTGCGCACTCAGGACCTCGGTGGGCTGGGCGGAGGCGGCCGATTGCCCGGCCCGACGCCCATACCCATACCCCGACCCATGCCCATCCCCATGCCGCGCGGCCGCATGCGCCGCATCATGAACCACCGGTGCGGCGGCATGAGCACCTTGAATTTGGCCATCTGCGCGGGGCTGAGCACTTGAGCCATCTTGCTCATCATTTCCCGTTGCGCCGCCACGTGCGCCGCCCGTGCCGCACGCATTGCGCGCATGACCTGCAGCATGCTCGTGCGCATCGCCGCATGCTGCTCAGCGATAATCGCCTTGATCTGCTGCTGCTGCGCGGCGCTGAGGTCAAGCAGCACGGTGAGCTGGTGCAACCGCCATTTTTCCATTGCCCTCATGCGCATCGTCATGGTGCGTGCGGCCCAGCCGGGTGGCGGCACCCGCGCCGGCGCGGGACTTTGCGCCAGGGCAATGCTTGTCACGCCCGCGAGCGCCAAAAAAACCGCAAAACGCTTCATGGACCTTCCTCCTTCGATGACTGACCCTGACTACAGTGTAACGGCGCAGCTGCGCGGGTGCCGTAAGGAAATGTAGCGCCGCCGGCTCAGCGCCGCGGCAGACGCAGCTCGGCTTCGAGCCCGCCCTCCGGCCGGTTCCGCAGGCGCAGCGTGCCGCCATGCGCCTGCGCGACGTCCCGCGCAATGCTCAAGCCCAGGCCGGTTCCGCCGGTGTCGCGGTTGCGGGAGGACTCGAGGCGGAAGAACGGCTCGAAAACCTGCTCGAGCGACTGCGCCGCAATCCCCGGCCCCTCGTCGCGCACCAGGATGCGCAGCACCGCGCCGTCATGCACTTCGATATGCGCGCGCTCGCCAAACTTCACCGCGTTCGAGACCAGGTTGGTCAGGCAGCGCTTCAGCGCCTGCGGCCGGCCGGGAAACGGCGCATCCGCGCGCCCAGTGACGCTCACCTCGTGGCCCATGTCCTCAAAGCCGCGCCGCACCGATGCGACGAGCGCATCGACGTCGAGCGGCTCGACGCCCTCCTGCTCGTCCAGACCCCGAAACAACGCGAGTGCGCCGTGCACCATCGCTTCCATCTCATCGAGCTCGCGCCCGAGGCGCTCGCGCAGCGCCGGGTCGTCGATCAGCGTCTCGACCTGCAGGCGCAGGCGCGTCAGTGGCGTCTTCAGATCGTGCGACATCGCCGCCAGCACCGCCGTGCGGCTGTCGAGATAACGATGCAGGCGTTCCTGCATGCTGTTGAACGCCCGCGCGGCCTCACGCAGTTCGCGTGCGCCCTGCTCCGCCAGCGGCTGCGTGCGCCTGCCACGGCCGATCGTCTCGGCGGCGCGCGCCAGGCGCGAGAGCGGCCGTGTGATGCCGCGCGCCGCGACATACAGCGCCGCGATCAGCACCGCCACCAGCAGCGTCAGGTTGACCAGCAGGCGCGGCGGCAAAACCACCGACGGGGAGAGGCGCGCCACGCGGAACGTAAGCGCCGGGGCGCCCGGTCCGCTCACCTGCACGTCGTAGAACCCGACACGCCGATCGGGCGGGCCGAACGGCGGCGGCGAAACGGGAATGACCGTGCCCGCAGCGGCCGCTGCGGGCAGGAGAGTGACGCGGTAGCCGCTGCCGAGCTCGCTGCGCAACCGCCGCACCAGCAGCGCGTGCGCGTTCGACGCGAAAGGCAGACGGATGCGCAGCCCCGGAACGAACCGGCCACGCCTCGCCCAGTGCCTGCGCAACCATCCGGGGCGCCGCATGCCGGGAAGCATGGGCGGGCGCGACATCGGCAAGCGCGCCCGCATCGGGCCGAACGGCCCAAGCCCGCCGCTCGAGCGCAGCCGCCCCAGGACGCGCGAGCGCTGGCGGGGCTGAAGCTGCGCGAGCATGAAGGTGATCTCGCTGATCCGCCGCGCCCACAAACGCGTGGTGACCTGGATCACGACGCGCTGCTCGTTGCGCGCCACCAGATACAGACTCGCCGCCTGCGCGAGCAACACGCCGATGATCGTGGCAGCGATCAGCCGTCCGAACAGCGATTGCGGCCAGAACCTCAGGCGCATACGCGCACCGGTCCTCGCCTCACTCGGTCTCGACCGGCACGCCGATCACGTAGCCCTGGCCGTAGACGGTCTTGATGATGCGCGGGGAGCGCGCGTCGTCCCCGAGAACCTGCCGCAGCCGGCTGACCCGCACGTCGATGCTGCGATCGAACGGATCGGCCTCCCGGCCGCGCAGCAGCTCGGCGAGCTGGTTGCGCGTCACCACCCGATTGCCGGCGGACAGCAACACCGCGAGCAGGCGGTATTCGGCGCCGCTCAGCGGCACCTCGCTCCCGCCGTCGCTCAATGAGCGGCTCGTGGTGTCCAGGCGCCAGCCGCCGAACAAGAACGCGCGCAGGGCCTGCGGATCCGGATCGGGCGAAGCGTGTGCGCTGCGGCGCAGCACGGCGCGAATCCGGCCGAGCAGCTCGCGGGGGTTGAACGGCTTGGCGAGGTAGTCGTCAGCGCCGAGCTCCAGCCCCACGATGCGGTCAACGTCTTCCCCGCGCGCGGTCAGCATGATCACCGGCAGCTGCGAGTGACTGCGCAGCTCGCGGCAGACGGACAGGCCGTCCTCGCCGGGCAGCATCAGATCGAGCACCAGCAGGTCGAAGTGCGCGCGCTGCATCGCGCGGCGCATCTGCACGGCATCGGGCACCGCAGTCACCCGCATGCCCTCCTTTTCCAGATACTGACTCAACAGCGAGCGGATCTCGCGGTCATCATCGACAATCAGCAGATGGGGATGGTCGGCCATGGCGTGCGCTCGTGCGCCAACGATACCGGAGCGCGCCGCGGGTGCGCCAGAGCCGCCCCGCCGCCGCGCGCCGCGGTTACAATTGCTCACAAACCGGGATGTTGCGGGGCAAGCTTCAGTCCTATCACCAGATCCGCGACGTTGGTCCCGGTCGGCCCGGTACGCAGCAGCGCTCCGGCCGCCGCGAGCGCCGTACCCGCATCGGCGCGCCGCAGACACTCATCGGCGTCGAGCCCGTGCACGGCGATGCGTGCGCAGGTCTCCCCATCGACCACCGCGCCGGCATCCTGCGTCGGGCCGTCGATGCCGTCGGTGCCGGCCGCGAGCAAAGTCAGATGTGCATAACCGGCGATCAGCCGCGCCGCGGCGAGCGCCAGGTGTTGATTGCGGCCGCCGCGCCCCGGGGAAGCCGGCAGCTGCACGGTCGACTCTCCGCCCCAGACGCGCACCTGCGACTCCCCGAGCGCCAGCTCGTGCGTGAATTGCGTCGCGAGGCGCTGCGCCTCGCCGGCGAACCGCGCCGTGGCACGCCGCACCGTCAGGCCGCGCGTGCGCGCAGCCTCGGTGACGGCGTCCATCGCGGTGTCGATCGAGGCGATCACTTCACGATGGATCAGATCTCCGCCCGGAGCCGGCGCAAGAATCCCCGCGCCGATCACCGCCGGGTCATCGCCCGGCACGTCGGAAATCAGCAGTGCCCGCCCGCTGCGCGCGCCGAGCCGCGCCGCGAGCCGTCCACCCTTGATCTGCGAGTAGCGCGCCCGCTCGGCGTTGAGCGCGACGATGTCACGACCCGCGGCGATGCCGAGCTGCGACACGCGCACGAGCTGCTCGAGGCCCACCCCGGGCATGGGCACTTCCACGAGCGCCGATGCGCCGCCTGAGATCAGAAACAGCGGGGTGACCTGCGGGGGCAGCTCATCGATCCACCCAAGCAGCCGCGCGCCGGCGCGCAGTGAGCGCCCGTCGGGCAGGGGATGGGCGCTCTCGAGAATCTCGACACCGGCGGTTGCGGCAAGCGCCTCGGCTCCATGCCCGGGCGGGGTAACCACCAGCAGCCGCTCGAGCGCCGCTCCAAGCGCATCGCGCGCACCGAGGGCCATGGAGACGGCCGCCTTGCCGATCGCCGCGACCCAGGTGCGCCCGGCCGGCTCCCCCCCCAACGCCTGGCGCACACAGCGGCGCCCCTCGACGCGGGACACGCCCGCCCGGAACAGCTCGATGAGCAGCTCGCGAGGCGGCCCGCCAGCTGTCGGGCGGTCAGCCACCGTGAACGATTTTCAGCGCCCCGCGTGCATCGCGGCCGCGCTGCTTGGCCTCATCGGAGCGCTCGCGCTGCAGCCGCTCAAGGTACTGCGGCGTGATGTCGCCGGTGATGTAGAAGCCGGAAAAGCACGAGGTATCAAACTCCTCGATCTGCGAGTCCTCGTGCTTGCAGGCCGCGATCAGATCCTCCAGATCCTGATACACGAGCCAATCGGCTCCGATCAAGCGCATCACCTCCTCGACGCTGCGGCCGCTCGCGACCAGCTCGCGCGCCGCCGGCATGTCGATGCCGTACACGTTCGGATAGCGCACCGGCGGGGCCGCGGAGGCGAAGTAGACCTTACGCGCGCCCGCCTCGCGCGCCAGCTCGATGATCTGCGCCGAGGTGGTGCCGCGCACGATGGAATCATCGACGAGCAGGACGTTCTTGCCGCGGAACTCCAGGTCGATGGCGTTCAACTTGCTGCGCACCGACTTCTGCCGCTGCTGCTGGCCCGGCATGATGAAGGTGCGACCGATGTAGCGGTTCTTGGTGAACCCCTCGCGATACTTCAGGCCGAGCCGCTGGGCGAGCTGCAGCGCGCTGGTGCGACTGGTGTCGGGAATCGGAATGACCACGTCGATGTCGTGGTTCGGATGCTCGCGCAGGATCTTCTCGGCGAGCCGGTCGCCCATGCGCATGCGCGCGCGGTAGACGGAAATGTTGTCGATCTTGGAGTCCGGACGCGCGAAGTAGACGTACTCGAAGATGCATGGGGTGTGGCGGATCGCAGCGACGCATTGATGCGAGTGCAGCCGGCCCGCCTCATCGATCAGCACCGCCTCGCCCGGAGCGATGTCGCGCACCAGACGGAAGCCGAGGCTGTCGAGCGCCACGCTTTCGGAGGCCAGCATCCACTCCTTTCCCTGCGGGGTGTCGCGCTCGCCGAGCACGAGGGGGCGGATTCCGTTGGGATCGCGAAAGCCGACGATGCCGTGGCCGATCACCATGGCGAGCACCGCAAAGCCCCCGCGGCAGCGCCGATACACCGCCTCGAGCGCCGCGAACACATCCGCCGGCGTTACCCGGGGCGTGCCGATGCGCTGCAGCTCGGAGGCGAACACGTTGAGCAGCACCTCGGAGTCGGAGCTGGTGTTGAGGTGACGGCGGTCCTCGCGGGTGAGCACCTCGGCGAGCTCGGCCGAGTTGGTGAGGTTGCCGTTATGCGCCAGGCAGATGCCGTAGGGGGAATTGACGTAGAACGGCTGGGCCTCCGAGGCGCTGTCGCAGCCGGCGGTCGGATAGCGCACATGGCCGATGCCGACGTTACCCTTCAGCTCGAGCATGTGCTGTTGCTGGAACACGTCGCGGACCAGCCCGCTCGCCTTGCGCACGCACAGTCCGCTCTCGCCGCTGGTGGCGATGCCCGCGGCATCCTGCCCGCGATGCTGCAGCACGGTGAGCGCATCGTACAGGCGCTGGTTGACCGCGCTCGTGCCGACGAGCCCGACGATTCCGCACATAAGCTACCTCACAGCCGCCCGGCCCCGACCAGCGTCCTCAGCCCGCTTGCGATCGCCTTGCCATATGGAATGAGTACTGAATGGCGCCACCAGCCCTCGGAATCAAGGTGCAGCAGCTGCGCGAGTATGACAAAAACCCCGAGCAGCACCACGCCGCGGGCCGCGCCGAACAGAAAGCCGAGGAAGCGGTCGGTGCCGCTGAAGATCGACAGGCGCACGAAGTGCCCGACGATCGCTCCGATCGCCATGCCGACCAGCAGCACGAGCGCAGCGATGATCACCCGCGCAGCCCAGATGCGCACCTCGGGGGCCGAAAGCAGCCCGCCGAGGTGCGGCGCAAGGCGCGGACCGAAATGCCAGCCGAGAAACAGCGCGACCAGCCAGGCGGCGAGCGCAATGGCCTCGCGCAGAAAACCGCGCACGGCCCCGACCACTGCGGACAGGAAGATCGTTGCGGCCACCACGTAGTCGGTGATGTTCATGCCGTCACGCCCATTCGGGGCCGGGCCTGCGGGCCGTTCCCGCGCGCCGCTCCACCACCGCCTGGCCGTCGGGCCGATGGCGGAGGGGTGTCGCTGTGCGGCAGCCGCGATAGGCGCATCATCAGTCGGACGGCTCCTGGGGGCGCGGATTGTACAAGAGCACCGCACTGCCCGCTTGGCGTCATGTCACGGCCGCAGCAGCTCGCCCTTGAACCCGAACCCGCTCAGGCGCCGCGCCAGCGCAAGGGCGGCTGACCGGCCTCGCACCGATCCGCTCACCACACGCCAGAGCCGCCGTCCACGGATATCCAGCGGGGTGATGCGGACCGGGATGCCCCGGGCGCGGACCCGTTGCGCCAGGCGCAGCGCGTCGGCGTGGAATGCGAACACCCCCAATTGCACCGCCCAGCGCGGCCCGGCAGGCGGGCGCGCAGCGGCATGTGCGGCGGCCTGCCGTGCGACGGGCCGGGCCTGCGGCACCGGCCTCGGCTGAGCGCGAGGCGCTACAGGGTGCGGCTGCACCGGTACGGCTGCAGCTTCGGCCGCCTGGGCCGGGGACGTCTCAGCGGGCCGAGGAGCCGCCACGGCGGGGGCCGCAGCGGCGCGCGCCGGAGCCGCCGCGCTCTTGTGGGTTGGCGGAGGGGCCGCAAGGGGGGCGGCGCGCGTAGCGGCGGGCGCTGCGAGCGGCAGGGTGTAGGTGTGCACCGCCGCAGACCCGGCGGCGGCAACAGCGGCAGTGGCGCCGGCCGACGGGGCGCCCGCGGGCGTCACCTGCGGCGGTCCAGTCAGCAACTCGGGAACCAACAGCACGATCAGCGCCACGAGAATGATGGCGCCCGTCAGTCGTTCTTTCACCGTGCCGAGTATACTCCAAGCCACTGCAGCGCCGGCCCGACCGTGTACACCGAACCGCAGACGATCACGCGGTCGCCGGGCCGCGCCGCACGAGACGCCGCGGCGCAGGCGTCAGTTACCGAGTCAAACAGCTTCGGCGCGCGCGCGACGGCCGCGAGTCGTTGCGCGAGCGCCTGCGCGCTGGTGCCGCGCGGACCCGGCAGTGCGCACAGGAACCACTCGTCGAGCACCGGGGCCAGCGCCGCGCCGATCTGCGCCGCATCCTTGTCCCCGAGGATGCCCACCACCGCAAGCGTCCGTCCGCAGGAGGGACGCCGGGCGAGCTCCGCGGCGAACACCTCGGCCGCCGGCGGGTTGTGTGCGATGTCGAGGATCCACTCGAACTCTCCCGGCACCACCTGGAAGCGCCCGGCGAGGTGCACCGAGCCGAGCG
>JAKAYU010000289.1 GCA_021809525.1 Pseudomonadota bacterium
CCCGGATGAACGTCGCATCCATTCCACAGCCGGTATCCGCCACCTCGATCACGCCGTGGCGACCCGCCCGACGCACCGATACGGTAACCGATCCGCTTGCGGGTGTCGCCTCCTGGGCATTACGGATGAGATGTTCGATCACCTGCAGCAGCCGCTCGCGATTCAGTACCGCCTCGGTACGCTCGCCGACCTCGAGGCGCGGTTCGGGCGCACGCCCGGCGCAGCGGCGCACCGCCTCGGCGCAGAGCTCCGCAAACTCCACCCGCTGGCGCTGCTCGGTGAGCACGCCGCTCCTCAGCTCGTCCATCAGGCGCGTCATGCGCTTGACCGAATTGTCGATGGTCAGAATCGCGTCGTCGAAGAACTCCGGATTGCCGCGATGCCGGGCGGCGTTCTGCACCACGAGCGCCTGCTGGGCGATGAGGTGACGCAGATCGTGCATCAGCACCGCCGAGAGTCGATTCAGCGCCTCGAACTGGTGTGCTTCGGCCAGCCGCTCGGCGGCCTGCTCGAAGGCGAGGAAGCTCGCCACCTGCCGGCCGGCGGCGCGCAGCAGGTCGAGCTCTTCCCAGGAGAGGCGCACCGCGGCGAGCGGCTGGCCGATGAGCACGAAGCCCACCAACGCCTCGGTGCAGATCAGCGGCACGACCAGCCAGTAACGAGCACTCTGCACCATCCACTCGGGTGGATCGAGCGGGGGCTGGCGGGCCGATTGCCCGGCGCGCAGGGTCCGCACCTCCTCCAGATCGCAGATCCACTCACGCTCGCGCAAGTATTCGAAGAACGCGCCATGGCCACCTTCGCGGGGCGCACCGGGCGGAGCAAGCTCACCGCCCGCCGGGATGTACGCCCCCTCCTCGTCCTTCAGCCACAACCCGCCGCTCGTGGCGCTGAGGAATCCCGCCATGACTCGCGCAATACGGTCGTGCAGCGGCGTCTCGCCGCCTTCGGACAGCGCGCGGGTGAGCTTCTGCCACTCGCTGCGGTAGTCATACCGGTACGGAAAGAGGTATTTGGCGATCGTGACCCGCGACCAGGCGCGGAACTGCTCCGAGAGCGCAGCGATGGCCAGCACGAGCGCGCCGGCGGCAAGGAAGAGCAGCTGCCCCGCGGCGCCCCAGGATCCACCGAAGCGCCGGATGAGGAAGCTCCCAACCGCCATGACCATGACATAGAGCGCCGCCCCGAGCATCGTGGCGCTGAAGAAGACGATGCGTGGGGACAGGAAGGCTGCGGATTCCCACTCCGGGATGCGACTGAAACTGATCGCCAGCAACACCGCGAGGGCGGCATTGAGGAAGCCGCGATCAGCCCAGAGCACGGTCGCAAGGCTGCCGTGCAGCATGGCCACCGAGTACAGGCACAGATCCCAGGCGTAGAGCGCCCCGATCGCCAACCACAGATACTTCAGGCCCCAGCGTTGCGTGACGCGCGTGTTGCGCGCCACCTGCTCGACGAGCACGAGTCCGGTGATGGCAAGCAGGAAGCCGCCCCAGAGCCAGTAGCGTCCCACCTCGCGCACGAGCAGGCCGGGCTCGCCGGGCAGGAACGCCCCGATGGCCCAGAGCGCCACCACCGCCACCACGCCGGTGAGGATGCGCTGGGCAATGCGCCCAAGGCCAGAGGTCTCGGCGCCGCTGAGGCATCGGATCAGCACCAGCGCCCAGGCCAGATCGCGCAGGTACTCCGCCGGGATGACCAGCACCTCAATGGCGGGACCGAAGTGCCCCTGCACGCCGATGACGATCGCCCAACCGAACTCGGCAGCCACCGCCGTGGTGATGCCCGAACCGGTGAGTCGCCGCCGCCAGAGCGTCAGACACCCGATGAGCAGCAGCGCGTAGACAGCGGCGCAAATGAGATAGGCCATCACGGCGAGATCGTACTGCAGCATCGCTCCATGCACGCAGTCCGGATTCGCATCCGCGCCCGCTGCACCACAGGCTCACACCCTGGGCCGGCCGCGCGGCGCCTCAGGGCCCGGCGGTCAGCGTGCATGCATCGTTATTGGAAAAATCCGTCACGTAGAGAACGCCGCTCGAGTTCACTGCAATGCCAAATGGGGTACCGAACAGCGGCGGATTGCTCGTACACAGACCCGTGTTCCCGTAAACACCGGCCAACGTCGAAACAGTCCCTTGGGCGCTGATCATCTTAACTTGGTTCGCATTGGTATCGGCGACGTAGACATCACCGGCGGCATCGACCGCGACCCCCTGGGGTCCGAGGAACGCATTGGATAGGGTCCGCGCAGTGCCACCGCCGGCCGGAACCTCGGCCACCAGGTTTGCGCCCGTATCGGCCACGTAGAGATTGCCTTTGGAGTCCACGGCCACACCGTCTGGGGCGGCGAAGGTCCCGATCACCTGCGGCGTCCCCCCTCCGGCCGGTATCTCGACGACGTTATTCGCGCCAGAGTTGGCGACGTACACATTCCCTGCCGAATCGACCGCCAAACCCACCGGGCTGCTGAAACTGTACCCTGCGGCCAGCTGTTGAATGCTGCCCGATGGACTCACTTTGAAGATGCCGTTGGTCGAATTGTCGCTGATGTACACGTTTCCCGATGAATCGACGGCCACGCCCTCTGGAGTCACCAGTCCCGGACTCGAACTGGAGTCCATTACGGTTTGAATCGCACCGCCAGCGGTGATCTCGATCACCCGCGAATTCAGACTGTCGGCCACGAAGACATCGCCGGCAGAATCGACTGCGATTCCAGCCGGCCCCTTGAAGGTGACCTTCGTGGTGAGACTCGCCCCGCTCGCCGTGGCGCTCGCACAGGCAAAGCTTTCACTCGTTACGTTACCTGTGATCGGACCGGAGAAGTTCCCCGTCCCGGCGGTGCACCACTCCCAGTAGGGTTGCTGCGCAACCGTCACCGCAATATTGGTCCCGTAGGGAACGGGGTTAGTGAATGCGAAGGTCGTCGCGTTCGCGGCGACCGAGATCGTTTCCCCGCCAGTGTAATCCTGCAGCTTCAGTCCACTGTTCGTCAGTCCCGAGATTGTCCCGGAGACCGTGAACGTCTGCGCTGCGCAGCTCACGGCTATCGTCGTCACATTGGCCGAGACCGTTCCAGAACCGGAACTGACCGTGCAAGTCTCCCCGCTCGGCTGCGCACCCACGGTCACGTCATATTGGGTCCCCGCCGGGACGCTCTGCCCGAACGTAAAGCTCATCGAGCTCGATTGTCCGGTGGTGTAGGGCACCGCGAGTGCCGCCGTACCATTGTTATCGAGCGTCAGCCCGCTCGCGCTCAGACCGGTGATCGTACCGCCGATGGTATACAGCGGCTGGCACGTCACCGTCACATTGGTCACATTGGCCGAGACGGTCCCCGATCCCGAGCCCACCGC
>JAKAYU010000290.1 GCA_021809525.1 Pseudomonadota bacterium
CAATATATTGAGTTTTAAAGGAAATTTTGGCGGAGAGAGAGGGATTCGAACCCTCGAAGGGCTTTTGACCCTTACACCCTTAGCAGGGGTGCGCCTTCGACCACTCGGCCATCTCTCCGTCTTTTAGAGGCGGTTCTCTCATACGGTGGCCGTTCGGCGCATGCGCGCCGCCCTGTGCCCCGCCAAGAGGGGCGCATGATACTGGAAACGCCCGGAGATTGGGACGTCCGGGCACCTCGGGCACTCAGAGCGCGACGTCCTGCTCGCTTTTCCTCACCGTCTCGTCCCCGGAAGACTCGGCGACATCCGCTTCGGGGGCCGGACGCCCGCTGGCGTGCTGCTCCTTTTCGCGCTGGATGCGCTTGTAGATCTCCTCCCGGTGGACCGCGACACTCTTCGGCGCCTGGATCCCGATCCGGACCTGATTTCCCTTGACGCCGAGGACAGTTACAGAGACTTCGTCTCCAATCATCAGCGTCTCGCCTACTCGTCGGGTCAGTATGAGCATGGCTCGACCTCCTCGCGAACCACTCTACACCCTTTGCCCCCCCGCGAATCGGTGGAACCCGGCATTTTCAAGCCCTGAGACGGCTGCTCACCCAGTCCGGAACCTCCGCAAGCGCTGCCTCGAGCGCAGCCGGATTGGTGCCGCCCGCCTGCGCAAAATCCGCTCGTCCGCCGCCGCGGCCGCCGATCCGGCCCGCGACGGCGCCCACGAGTTCACCGGCCTTGATGCGCCCCGTCTGGTCGGCGGTCACGCCGGCCACCAGCACCACTTTGTCGGGTGCCTGGACCGATGCAAGCACGATCACGGCCGATTTCAGCCTTTCCTTGAGGCGGTCCACTGCGCTGCGCAGCGCGGCCGCGTCGGCATCGTCCACCTGGATAGCCAGAACCTTGACGCCGAGAACCTCCCGCGCGCCCGCGGCCAGATCGACGCCCTGGCCGGACGCGAGCCGGTCCTTCAGCGTGCGGATTTCCCGCTCCATCTGCCGCACGCGCTCGAGCGCCTCGCGGACCTTGTCCTTCACATCCTCGCGCGAGCCGCGCACGAGCTGCGCCACGTCTTTCAGCAGCGCATCATTCTGTTCCACGAACTCGACTGCGCCCTCGCCCGTGACCGCCTCGATGCGCCGCACGCCCGAGGCGACGCCGCTCTCGCCAACGATCTTGAACAGGCCAATGTCGCCGGCGCGGTGCACATGCGTGCCGCCGCACAGCTCCATCGAGAAGTCCCCGACCCGCAGGACCCGCACTTCCTTGTCGTATTTCTCGCCGAACAGGGCCATGGCGCCGGCGGCCACGGCGCTGTCGTAGTCCATCAGGCGCGTTTCAGCCAACGCGTTGGCGCGGATCTGCGCGTTGACCAGCCGCTCGATGGCGATGAGCTCTTCGCCGCCGAGCGGCTGCGGATGCGAGAAATCAAAGCGCAGGCGGTCGGGAGCGACCAGGGACCCCTTTTGCTGCACGTGCGTCCCGAGCGTCTGGCGCAGCGCCGCGTGCAGCAGATGGGTCGCGGTATGGTTGCGTGCAGTGGCACGCCGGCGCTCACCGTCTACCGCGGCGTGCAGGACATCTCCCGGGCGGATGCGGCCCTCGATGACCCGCCCGATGTGCACGTGGGCGGCGCCTCGCTTGACGGTGTCTTCGACCTCGAAGCGCACGCCCGCTGCGGTAAGCGTGCCCGCATCACCCACCTGGCCGCCCGACTCGGCATAGAACGGCGTGCGATCGAGCACCACTTCGCCCCGCTCACCGGCGGCGAGCTCGGCCGTCTCGGCACCGCCCTTCAGCAGCGCAGCGACCCGCCCGTCCGCCGCGAGTTCTGTGTACCCCTCAAAGGCCGTACGCGCCTCTATCGCCGCGGCGCCGCGCAGATCGACTCCAAACTTGCTCGCCTCCTGCGAACGGCGCCGCTGCGCCTCCATGGCTGCATCGAAGCCTGCGTGATCAATGCCGAGTCCGCGCTCGCGCGCGATATCGGCGGTGAGATCGGCAGGAAATCCATATGTGTCATACAGCTTGAAGACGACGTCACCGGGGATGACCGCGCTGGAAGCGGGAGCGGCACCGGAGACGGCGATCTTGCCGATGGCCTCCTCGAGGAGCGCCATGCCCTTGGCCAGGGTCTCGGCGAAACGCTCCTCCTCCTGCCGCAGCACCCGCTCGGCCTGCGCCCGGCCCCGGGTCAGCTCCGGGTACGCGCCGCTCATCTCACGCTCGAGCACGGCGACGAGCTTGTAGAAGAAGGGCTCCGCGATCCCCAGCTTGTAGCCGTGACGCACCGCGCGGCGGATGATGCGGCGCAGCACGTAGCCGCGCCCTTCGTTGGACGGCAGCACGCCATCGACGACCAGGAACGTGCAGGCGCGGATGTGATCGGCGATCACCCGCAGCGAGCTGGAGGCGAGGTCGGTGGTGCCAGCGAGTTCGGCGGCGGCGGCGATCAGATTACGGAACAGATCGATGTCGTAGTTCGAGTGCACCGCCTGCATCACCGCGGAGATGCGCTCCAGTCCCATGCCGGTGTCCACCGAGGGCTTCGGCAGCCGGGTGAGCGTGCCGTCGGCGGCGCGCTCGAACTGCATGAACACCAGGTTCCAGATCTCCACGAACCGGTCCCCGTCCTCATCGGGCGATCCGGGCGGGCCGCCCGGGACCTCAGGCCCATGGTCGTAGAAGATCTCGCTGCACGGGCCGCAGGGCCCGGTGTCCCCCATGGCCCAGAAGTTCGACTTTTCCCCGAGGCGTGAGAAACGCTCCGGCGGCACCCCGATCTCCTTCAGCCAGATGTCGGCGGCCTCCTCGTCATCGCGGAACACCGTGACCCACAGGCGGGCCGGATCGAGCTTGAGCGTGCCGGTGAGAAACGCCCAGGCAAAGCCGATGGCCTCGCGCTTGAAATAATCGCCGAAGGAGAAATTCCCCAGCATCTCGAAGAACGTGTGATGCCGGGCCGTGTAGCCGACGTTCTCCAGATCGTTATGCTTGCCCCCGGCGCGCACGCAGCGCTGGCTGGTCACGGCGCGCAGGTAATCGCGCTTTTCCTTGCCGAGGAACACGTCCTTGAACTGCACCATGCCCGCGTTGGTGAACAGCAGCGTCGGATCGTTGCCGGGCACGAGCGGGCTCGAGGACACGATGGTGTGGCCGCGTTCGCGGAAGAACTCAAGGAAGGCGCGGCGCACGTCGGCGGCGCCCATGTAGGGGGGTCGGGTCAAGTTCGTCAATCCAGTTCGAGCTCGGCGCCAATGGCCGCCCGGATATCATCCGATGAAAAGCCCCGGTACTGCAAAAAACGCGCTTGGCGCGCCTTCTCGGCCCAGCT
>JAKAYU010000291.1 GCA_021809525.1 Pseudomonadota bacterium
GAGCGGTGGCGATCTGGTTCTCTGCGTAGTTCTGCGCGGCGTTGCTCTGGGTCACGCCGGGGAACTGAAAGTCCGCAGCCGCCCCCATGGTCGACTCGGTCCCGGACAGCGCCCCGCCCGAGATGCTGACATACAGATCCTTCAGCGTCGCGGGGTTGTTCCAGAACTTGGGATCGACCTCCATCACCACGTGATACTGATTCATGTCCTCATAGATGGTCGAGACCAGGCGCTGCCCGAAGGCGTCATACAGGGTGTTGTCGATCTGCGAGAGGTTCAGTCCCAGGGCCGCGGCTCGCTGGCGGTTGATGTGCAGTTGCACATCGAGACCCCCTGCCTGGCTGTCGCTATTGACATCGCGCAGCTGGGGGACCTTTTTCAGCGCCTGCTCGATGCGCGGCGCCCAGGTGTTCAGCGTTTGCAGGCTGCTCGAGAGCAGCGTGTACTGGTATTGCGCGTAGCTCTGCCGGCCGCCCGAGTGAAAACTCTGCGCGGACTGCAGGTACAGCCGCGCGCCGGCGAACCCCTTCAGCTGCCGGGTCAGCTGGGCGATCACCTGGGCGTCGGAGCGCTTGCGCTCGGCGAGCGGCTTCAGGGAGATGAACATGTGCGCGGTGTTGCTGCCGCCGAAGAACCCACCGCCGGTGAACCCCACCACGTGCTCGACCGCGGGGTTGCGTTTGACGATGTTGACCACGTAGCGCAGCTTCTTCTGCATCGCCTCGAACGAGCTGCTCTGATCGGCAACCATGAAGCCGGTGAGGTTGCCGGAGTTCTGCCGCGGGAAGAAGCTCTTCGGCACGATGGCGAACAGGTAGAAATTGAGCGCCACCACCCCGAGCAGCGCCAGCATCACCAGGCGCGGATGGCGGATCGCCATCCCGAGGGTGTGGTCGTAGAAATCGCGCATATGCTCGAAACCGCGCTCGACGGCGCGAAAGAAGCGCCCCTGGCGCGGGTGCGCCCGCAGCAGCCGCCCGCACAGCATCGGGGTGGTGGTGAGGGAAATCACCAGCGAGAGCA
Organism: Pseudomonadota bacterium; assembly: GCA_021809525.1. Lineage (GTDB taxonomy): Bacteria > Pseudomonadota > Gammaproteobacteria > Steroidobacterales > Steroidobacteraceae > 13-2-20CM-66-19. The sequence goes on from JAKAYU010000291.1 coordinate 1,024, forward strand.
CCACGGTGATCGCCAGCGTCAGGGCGAACTGGCGAAACACCCGGCCGACGAGCCCTCCCATCAGCAGGATGGGCACGAACACCGCAATCAGCGCCGAGCTCATGGCGAGCACGGTGAAGCCCACCTCGCGCGCACCGTCGAGCGCGGCCCGCAGGCGCGGCTCGCCGGCCTCGATGTGCCGCGTGATGTTCTCGATCACCACGATCGCATCGTCGACCACGAATCCCGTGGACACGGTGAGCGCCATCATCGAGAAGTTGTTCAGGCTGAAGCCGAGCAAATAGATGACCGCGAGTGTGCCGATCAGCGCGAGCGGCACGGCGACCGCCGGCACCAGCGCCGCACGCGGATTGCGCAGCATCACCAGCACCACGGTCACGACCAGGAGCACCGCCAGCAGCAAGGTGATCTCCACATCGTGCAGCGAGGTGCGGATCGGACCGGTCTGATCGTGCGTCACCACCACGTTGATGCCGGCCGGAATGCTGGCGCGAATGGCCGGCAGCAGCGCCTTGATGCGATCGACCGTGGCGATCACGTTGGCATCGGGCTGCTTGCGGATGATCATCGCCACCGCGCGGTGGCCATCGAGCAGACCCAGAGTCTGCACGTTCTCGACGCCGCGGGAGATCGTGGCGACGCTGCCTAAGCGCACCGCCGCGCCCTTGCGGTACGCAATGATGAGCCTGCGGTACTGGCGCACCCGAGTGGCCGAATCGTTGACGTAGATCTGATAGCGCCGGCCGTCGAAGGACAGCGCCCCCTTGGGACTGTTGGCATTGGCCGCGGCAATCGCCGCACGCACGTCCTCGAGCCCGATGCCGTAATTGAACAGCTGGCGCGGATCGAGATTGATGCGGATCGCCGGCAGCGAGCTGCCGCCGATGTCGACCTCGCCCACGCCCGGCACCTGCAGAAGCTTCTGATAGATGATGGTCGAGGCGGCGTTGTACACCGCGCCGATGGGCAGGGTCTTCGAGGTGAGCGCCAGGATCAGGATGGGCGCCTCGGAGGGGTTGAAGGCAAAATACTGCGGATTGCTGCGCAGCGAGGCCGGCATGTCCACCCGGGCCGCCTGGATGGCCGCCTCCACGTCGCTCGCGGCGCCGTTGATGTTGCGCCTCAAGCTGAAGATCAGCACGATCTGCGAGCGCCCCTCGGTGCTCTGCGAGGTCATCTGATCGACGCCCGCGATGGCGCTGAGGTGTCGCTCGAGCGGTGTGGTGACGCTGGTGGCGACGGTCTCGGGACTCGCCCCGGGGAGATTCGCCATGACCACGATGGCGGGGAAGTCCACCTGCGGCATCGCCGAGACCGGCAGCAGGAAGTACGCGATCAACCCCGAGAGCGCCAGACCGCACGACAGCAGCGTCGTGGCCACCGGCCGGGTGATGAACAGCCGCGAGATGTTCATGGCGCGCTCACGGCGAGTCGATCGACAGGGGTCCCGAGGCGTGCAGCGGCACGCCGGCCCACGCCTTGGCGCGCCGTGCCAGCCGGTCGAAGAAGAGGTAGACCACGGGCGTCGTGAACAGCGTCAGCAGCTGACTCAGCAGCAACCCGCCCACGATCGACAGGCCGAGCGGCCGCCTGAGCTCGGAGCCCGTCCCGGTGCCGAGCATCAGCGGCAGCGCGGCGAACACCGCCGCTACGGTGGTCATCAGGATGGGCCGGAAGCGCAGCAGCGCCGCCTCCTTGATCGCCTCGATCGGGGTCTTGCCCTCGTTGCGCTCGGCATTGAGCGCGAAGTCGATCATCATGATCGCGTTCTTCTTGACGATGCCGATCAGCAGCACGATGCCGATGATGGAAATGATATCCAGGCTCTCCCCGGCCATCATCAGCGCCAGCAGCGCCCCGATGCCCGCCGAGGGGAGCGTCGAGAGGATGGTGAGCGGGTGGATGTAGCTCTCGTAGAGCACCCCGAGCACGATGTAGACCGTGGCGATGGCCGCGAGCAGCAACAGCACTTCGCTGGTGAGGGAGGACTCGAAGGCGAGCGCCTCGCCCTCGAAGGTGGTGCTGATGCTCACCGGCAGGCCGATGCTGCGCTCGGTGGCCCGGATGGCATTCACCGCCGCCCCGAGGGAGGCGCCCGGGGCGGTGTCGAAGGAGAACATCGCGGCGGGAAACTGCCCGAGGTGATCGAGCGTCAGGGGTGCATTCCTCACCTCGATCCGGGCGATCGAGCCGAGCGGGACCTGGCCGCCGCCCGCGGAGGGAATGTAGAACGTATTGAGCGAGCGTACGGTGTCCGCGAGCGTCGGGTTGGCGGTCAGGATGACCCGGTAGT
>JAKAYU010000292.1 GCA_021809525.1 Pseudomonadota bacterium
TGCACCTCACCGGGGAGCTCGCCGGCCGGCGCCTTGCCCTCTATCGCGTCGAGATGGACAAGTGCCGCCATTGCAGCACCCTAACCCGACTTCGCGGATTCGCGTAAGCGTGTAGCCTAGGCCGCATTGCCGCCGCGGGGCTGCTCGCGCGACGATATGCTGCGGTGCGCCTGAGGCTGGCTATCGTCTTTTGCGGACGCGCTGGGGAGCCAGTCGGAAGCGGCCGCCGTTGACCTCGTTGGTCACCACGCCCTCGTGAAGGGCTTTGCCGATCGCCGCATCCAGCCGTTGCAGCAGCTCAGGGAAGCTCTCCCCATCGCGCCGCACGAGGCTGGCGATCAGCTGCGCTTCGGTGACGGCGACGGCGGCGCCTTCGATCGGTGGCATCCGTCCGATGCCGATGTGCCCGCCGGCTTGATCCAGCAGTTCGGTGATGTTCGGCCACTGATCTGTCTGCGCAGACGGCATCGAGAGGATCTCCGAGCGTGGGGATGGCGTCAGGCCGCCTCGCGGAAGGCTTCTGTCGGCGAGGGCAGCCGAACATTCCAGGGGAGCAGCTCGTCGATCCGGTTGATCGGATGATCTGCGATCCGTTCAAACACGTGGCGCAGGTACGCCTCTGGATCGATTCCATTAAGCTTGCATGACCCGATGAGGGTATACATCGATGCCGCGCGCTCGCCACCGGCATCAGATCCTGCAAAGAGGTAGCTGCGCCTGCCGAGCGCCACATCACGCAGGGATCTTTCGGCTGCGTTGTTGTCCATGTCCGCCCGGCCGTCCGAGCAGTAGTAAGTCAGCGCCGGCCAGTGCCGGGGCTTGACGGTGTAGCGGATCGCCTTGGCGAGCGCGGAGCTTGCCGGTAGCCGCGCGAGCTGCGTCGTCAGCCAGCTATGCAACTCCTGAAGCAACGGCACGGAGCGAGCTTGTCGCTCGCGCAGCCGCGCCTCGGGGTCAAGACCCCGGATCTCCCGCTCGATGGCATACAGCACATCGATCCGCTCGACGGCTTGGGCCGCGATCGGTGAGTGCAGCGCGAGGTGCATCTCGTAGAGCTTGCGTCTCGCGTGAGCGAAGCATAAGGACCGCTTCAGACGCGTAGGTCCGGCGCGCGCCGTGCGCTGTCGGTTTGGGAACAGTCCAAACAGCTCGTTAAATCCCGCGTACGCATCGACGTGCACGACGCCTTGGTACCCCTGCAGGTGCCGGCGTGGATGCTCCCCGCCGCGACCGGGCGAGTACTTAAACCACACCGCCGGTGGCTCTCGACTCCCCCAGGTGCGCTCATCGCGCACGTAAGTCCATAAATATCCGGTCCGGGTCCGTCCTCGTCCGGGGTCGAGCACCGGCAAAGGAGTGTCATCCGCATGCAGATGTCCGCCGCCCAACACATGGCGGCGCACCGCCAGCACCAGGGGGCTCAGCAGTCGATCGCCTGCCCGTACCCACTGCGCAAGGAGCGAGCGCTCGAGCTCGAGGCCGGCGAAGCCGTATACCTGGCTCTGGCGGTACAACGGCTGATGCAGGCAGTACTTGCTCGCCACCACGTGAGCCAGCAAGGCCGGTCCCGGCAGTCCGCGCTCTATGGGGCGCGAGGGGGCTGCCGCCTGCACGATCTGTGAGCACCGCACACAGGAGTGCTTCTCACGCACGTGGCGTAGAACCTTGAAGTACCCGGGCACGTACTCGAGCATCTCCGCCACGTCCTGCCCCAGGTAGCGCAGCCGTCCGCCGCAATCCGGGCACGCGCAACCATTGGTGACCGCCGGGTGCGGATGCATGACCGTCTCGCGCGGTAGATGAGCCGGCAGGGGGCGTCGCCCCGGGCGACGTCGACGCACCGTCCGCCGCTCCTGAGCGGCGGTGGACGCGTTCTGGGTGTCTGGCTGCGGATCCGTCCCGGACGCAGCCGGCGGGGCGAGCTGCTCGAGCGCCTGCAGGCTCATCTCGATCTGTGTGACCTCGAGCTCCAGCTGCTCTCGAGAGCGGCCGAACTTCCAGCGCCGCAGCTGCGCCAGTTGGATCTTCAGGTGCTCGATCTCCAGGCGGTGCTCGCGCACCAGGCGCTTGAGGTCGGCTACATCGTCGGGAAGATCGTGTGTCTCGGGCACACGTGGATTATACGCGCAGTGCCGCGGCACGCACGTCGATGTTGGAAAATAATGCGATCAACTCAGCGGGGAAAACTGCGCCCGCTCAACACCTACCACATCTTGTGGGTCTGTCGACCAACACGAAATCCGCGCTGCATCAGGCCACCACTGTCGGCGATGGCGCCTCCTCGGTGGGCAAGCTCCGGCGCACCCGGCGCCAGTCGATCCCTTCAAGAAGCGCCGATAGCTGCGCGCCCGTCAGCAGCACCGCCCCATCCGCGGCGTGCGTCCAGGTGAACTTCCCCCGGTGCAACCGCTTGTAAAGGAGACACAGTCCGTCCGCATCGGCCCACAGGATCTTCACCCGATCCCCGCGACGCCCCCTGAAGATGAAGAGCTGCCCCGAGAGCACATCGGCCGACAACTGCGTCTGCACCAGCGCGCTCAGCCCATCGATCCCGCGGCGCATATCCGTGAGTCCCGCCACCAGCCAGATGCGCACCCCCGCCGGGACGCTCAGCATGACCCGGACAGCTCACGCAGAATCGCCTGCAGCCGCTCCGTGCCCAAGCCGCCCCAGATCCTCAGGCGCGTTCCGCTCGGAAACTCGATCTCCACCCGTTCAGGTTGTGATGCCGGGGAAGCTGGTGCGGCGCGAGCTTCTTGCGGGGCCGTCTTCATCGGCACATGGATTTGCACGGGCAGTAACGCCGGCGTCTTGCGCTCACGCTCAGTCTCCACGCCTCGCTCGAGAAGCTTGCCGCGCCGATACTCCCGACGCCAGGTAAAGATCTGGTTCGCGTTCACTCCATGACGCCGGGCGATGATGGGCACCGAGCTCCCTGACTGCAGTGTCTCGCGCACGATCTGCACCTTCTCCTGCACAGACCACTGCTTGCGCCTGCGAACCTGCCTGCCGCCCGATCCTGCTCCCGCACTCTGCTCTGCCGAAGTGTCCACTTGTCCTCCACGTGGGCACTTACGTTCGTGCCCATTTATCTGTAAGTGGGCACATCCTCCCCCAGGCGGGCGCCGCTGCCTATGCGGCCTCGGCTACACGGTTACGGATTCGCGGGGTAGCGCGAGGGTAAGACATTGATTTTTCGAGGGTCGGCCCCCGCAGGTCTGCACTACACTGGGGTGGCAGTGGCGGCCTGGGCAGCGGTGATTTTCGGCGGCGGCTGTGCAAGGGGGGGCATGAGATCG
>JAKAYU010000064.1 GCA_021809525.1 Pseudomonadota bacterium
CCATTCCCGAAGGACGAGCCGATGGCCGCCAATCCGCCGAACGGCGCGTACATCGATTACATCCTGCCGGCACATGTCCAGGGCCCCGTGACCCTCACCATCCGCGATGCGCGCGGACGGCTGGTGCGCCGCTACAGCAGCGCCGAGCACGTCTCGCCGCCGAATCCCGCGACGCTGAAGTACGCGCCGGTGTGGGTCAAGCCGCCGGCGATTCCCTCGGCCACCCCTGGCATGCACCGGCTGGTGTGGGATCTGCACTACGCCGCCCTCGAGCCGCCCGGCACGCGAGGGCCGCAGCGCCCGGGCGTGTGGGCCCCGCCCGGGCGGTACACCGTGACTGTGAGCGTCGACGGCCTGACCGCTCGCCAGCCGCTCATCGTGAAGCCCGATCCGCGGGTGAAAGTCTCCCAGGCCGCGCTGGTGAGCGAGTTCCATCTCGCGCGGAACGTGGAGCGGGATCAGTTGCGCGCCTCCACGGCCGAGACCGCCGCGGTCAAGCTGCTCGATGCGCTCGATCTGCGCATCAGGAGCGGCGGCCCGCAGCGCACTGCGATTGCGGCGCTTTACGCCGAGGTGCGCAATGTCACCGGCGAGTGGCCGTTCCCGCAGCACCGTCCGGCGTTCGGCGCCAAGCCGCCGCGCAACGTCAGCAGTCTGGTGATGCTGTCGCTGGATCTGTCGCATTTGCAGCGGGCCGTCGACGGCGCCGACGCCGCTCCGAGCCGCGATGCGCGCACCGCGTACGGCATTGTCTCCCGGCAGCTCGATGCGACGCTCGCCGAGTGGCGGCACCTGCAGCAGGTGCAGCTGCCGAAGCTCAACGCGCGCCTGCAGGCGGCGGGCGAGGCGCCAGTGGCCGACTGAGCCGGCTCGATCGCTGAACCGCCCTGCGCGCCCACGCGCGGCGCGCAGGGCGCCGCCCCTCAGTCCGCTGCGGGCGGCGCGTAGGGTAACTCGCTGGTCAGCGCCCCTTCGAGCGCGAGCAGCGTCCGTTTGATCGCAAGGCCGCCGCGAAAGCCGGTGAGCGTGCCGTCGGCGCCGATCACGCGATGACATGGCACGATGATGGGCAGGGGATTGGCGCCGTTGGCGAGCCCCACGGCGCGTGCGGCCCGCGCGTTGCCGAGACGCCGCGCCAACTCGCCATAGCTGATCGTCTGACCATAGGCAATGCCGCGCAGTGCCTGCCAGACCCTGCGCTGGAACTCGCTGCCCTCGGGTGCAAGCGGCAGGTCGAACGTGCGGCGCCGCCGCGCGAAGTACGCCTCGAGCTGTCCGATTGCGGCGGCAAACGGGCGCGCCGTCGCCTCCCAGTGCGGTGGGGGCTGCAGCGCATGGGGCCCCGACTGGAAGTGGATGCGCGTCAGATGCGACCCGTTTCCGGCGAGCAGCACGGTGCCGACCGGTGTTTCGATCTCGTGCCAGTATCGCCTCTCGTGCGTGTCGGCCATGTCATCTCCTGCCGTTTCGTTCAACGGCTTGAGGCTGCCCGTGGCGTTCATTGGGTCGCCGCCTCGCTCGCCGCGTACCACAAGTGCAAAGTCGCGTACCCGCGCCAGGGGCGCCATGACTCGGCCCGCTGGCGCAGCCCGCGCACCGTCAGCGGGCGTGCGCCGTTGCCGGCCATGCGCCGCAGGACGAGGTCGCCTTCCGGCAGTGCGTCCGGCTCGCCCAATGCACGCAGCGCAACGTACTGCGCCGTCCAGGCGCCGAATCCTCTGAGCGCTGTGAGCTGCTCTGAGAGCCTCTCAGCGCCCGCATCGAAATCGATCTGACCATCGGCGACCGCGCGCGCCAGGGCGCGTAGCGCCTCGATGCGCGCGCCGGTGATGCCGAGACCATCGAAGTTGCCGTTCGCGAGCGGTTGCGGTGCCGGGAATGCCCGCGTCAGTCCCGCTGCGGGCGTGCTCACAGGCGCGCCGAAGCGCTCGACCAGTCGTGCGGCCAGCGTCCGCGCCGCAGGCACGCTCACCTGCTGGCCGAGCACCGCGCGCACCGCGCATTCGAACGGATCCCACGCGCCGGGGATCCGCAGGCCCGGACGGCGGCGCACCAGGGCGCGCAGCGGCTGATCGGTGCCGAGATCGCGGGCGATCTGACGGGGATCGGCGGTGAGATCGAACACGCGCCGGGCGGTGCCGGCGATCCGATACAGTGCCGCGGCCGGTGCGCCGCTCACCCGCAACTCGAGCGCATCGCGACCGGGCAGGGGGCGCACGCGGATCAGCGCATGTCCACTGTCCACTCGGATCACTCGTGCGTAGCTGTCCGCCTCGAAGGCCTCGACGCCCGGGATGGCCCGTGCCCGCAGAAACTCGCGGAAGCGCGGCCAGTCGTACGGTGGACGGTAGGCGAGTGTCAGGGTGACCTCGCCCGCCGCGCCTTGCGGGGTCTCCTCGCGGCGCTGCCGGCGCAGCTCGCGGGGCGAGCAGCCGTAGGCCTGGCGCAGCGCGTCGTTGAAGCGGCGCAGGCTTCCATACCCGGCGGCAAGCGCAACTTCGGTCATCGGCAAGTCGCTGCCGTCGATCAGGTGCTTGGCGAAGTGCAGCCGGCGCGTCTGCGCGAGCGCGAGCGGCGAGGCGCCCAGGTGTTGGGCGAATAGCCTGTCGAGCTGGCGAGCACCGAGTCCCACCCGCGCTGCGAACTGCGGCATCCGCGCGTGATCGAGCGCGCCGTCCTCGATCAGCCGTAGCGCCCTCCGCACCACGGCCGAGGTCCCGAGCCAGGCCGGCGTGCCGGGGGCCGTCTCAGGACGGCAGCGCAGGCAGGGCCGGAAGCCGGCCTCGTGCGCGCCAGCGGCGGTGGCGAAGTAGCGGACGTGCCGGCTGTGTGCCTTGGGCGCGGCGGGGCAGATGGGGCGGCAATAGATACCGGTCGACACGACGCCGAGGTAAAACCGCCCGTCAAAGCGCGAATCGCGGCTGCGGCGCGCCCGCTCGAGCACCGGCCGACGGAACGGTAGTTGCGGCATCATGGGCGCGAACATACCCCGTGCCGGGGCGCCTGACTGGCCATTTCCGGACATCGCGCCCGGCGCGCCGGCTGCGGGAAACGCGGCTCTGCTAGCCGGTGCGTGCGGTGTTGAAGCTTTCCATCAGCAGACCCGTGCCGCCGTGCGAGACGTGTGCGACCACGGCCGAGCGCCGGTGCAGCTTGGTGACCGTGCCGAGATTGATGGCGAAGGACAGCACGACCTGCTGCCCCTTGCGCAGGCCGAGGTCGGTGGTCTCGATGAACACGCCGGTGGCGCTGAGATTGACGGCCTTGCACAGTTTGCGGCAGCCGCCGGGCACGCTTACGAAGACGATGGTGCGGGCGCGATGGCGGGTATGCAGCCGACGTTCCACGTTGTGCCTCGCGCTGTGCTGGTAAGCCTGTCAAGCACCGATGGCGCTCATTATGCCTCTACGCGTGTGGGCTGGCGCGGCGATTGAACTTAGTCTGCGCCGGCGGCACACGGCGCGGGGGCTGCGGCTCAGGCGACGAGAAACTCGCCAATGACGCGTCCGAAGTGCTCGGTGTCGACCAGGAAGGCGTCGTGCCCCTCGATGCACGGTAGGGGGGCGAAGCGCGTCGCCGTGCCGCTCGACTCGAAGGCGCGTGCAAGCGCCTCCTGCTCCCCGATCGAGAAGAGCAGATCCGATTCCACGCCGACGATGAGCGCCTGCGCGAGGTCCGCCCGGCGCAGAACGGCTTGCGGATCGCCGTGGGCCGCCAGGTCGAAGCGGTCCATGGCCTGCGACAAGTACAGATAGCAGTTCGCATCGAACGCGTTGACCCAGCGGCTCGCCTGGACTTCGAGGTAACCCTGCACGGCGAACTCCGAGCCGAACGGCGTGGTCGCGCGCAGGTCGGCGCGGATGGGCTGGCGGTCGAAGCGCTCCGCCCACTCGGCGGCGGAGCGGTAGGTGACCGTGCCGAGCTTGCGCGCGAGGCGCATGCCGACGGCCGGCGGATTCTCCGGGCTGTACTGGCCGTTGTACCACGCCGGATCGGAGGTGATCGCCTCGCGCTGAATCGAGCGTAGCGCGATCGCAAACGGCGAGGCGGCCGCGCTGCCGGAAATGCTCACCAGACGGCGGGCGCCGCCCGGGAAGAGCGCCGCATAGGCCAGTACGACCATGCCGCCGAGCGAGGGACCCATGACGGTATCGAGCCGCAGAATACCGAGTGCGCGCACGAGTTCATGTCCGGCGCGTGCGATGTCCTCGAGCGACAGATCCGGGAAGGTGAGCCGGTAGCGCTCGCCGGTGTCCGGATCGATGGATGCCGGCCCGCTCGAGCCGAAGCAGCTGCCCAGCGAGTTGACGCAGATGACGAAGTGCCGGTCCGTGTCGAGCGCCAGTCCCGGTCCGATCATGCGCTGCCACCAGCCGTCGCGCGGATCTTCCGCGGAGGCTGCCGCATGGGCCGACGGCGACAGTCCGGTGAACAGCAGCACCGCATTGTCGCGCGCGCGGTTCAGCCGCCCCCAGGTCTCGTAGGCAAGCTGTCCGCCGCGCAGCGTGCCGCCCCGCCACATCGGAAAGACCTCCGGCAGGGGCACGTAGCGCCGAGCGTCGGGTTCGGGGCGATCGCTTCGCGGTGCGGGCATGGCAAGGGTCACGGCCGGACTCACAGGTCAGTATCCCCGCCTTCCGGGATGCCTTCAAACAGCGGCGTGGACAGGTAGCGCTCTGCGGTGTCCGGCAGCATGGCGAGCACCACCGAGCCGGCAGGGGCTTCGGCGGCGACCTTGAGCGCCGCGGCGAACGTGCCTCCGGAGGATATGCCGCAGAAGATGCCTTCGTTGCGCGCGAGCTTGCGTGAGGCGTCGATCGCCTCTGCATCCGTGACCGGTACCGTGCGGTGCGCCACTTCCCGGTCGAGCACTGCGGGCAGGAAATCCGGCGTCCAGCCCTGGATCTTGTGCGGGGCGAATGGCTGGCCCGACAGCAGCGCCGCGCTCGCCGGCTCCGCGGCGATAACCTTTACCTGCGGGCGTGCCAGACGGATCATCTGGCCGACGCCGGTGAGCGTGCCGCCCGTGCCCCAGCCGCTGACGAAGTAATCGAGCCGCCGGCCGGCAAAATCCTGCAGGATCTCCGGCCCCGTGGTGCTGCGGTGATAAGCCGGGTTGGCCGGGTTCTCGAACTGCCGCGCCAGGAACCAGCCGTGCTTGCGGGCGAGCTCCTCGGCTCGGCGCACCATGCCGGTGCCGCGCTCTGCGGCGGGCGTGAGGACCACGCGCGCCCCGAGCATGCGCATGATCTTGCGCCGCTCGATGGAGAAGTTCTCGGCCATCACGGCGACAAACGGATAGCCCTTGGCGGCGCAGACCATGGCGAGGGCGATGCCGGTGTTGCCGGAGGTGGCCTCGACAACCGTCTGTCCGGGCTTGAGCGTGCCGCTCTGCTCGGCATCTTCGATGATGCCGATCGCCAAGCGGTCCTTGACCGAGCTCAAGGGATTGAAGTACTCGCACTTGACGTACAGGGTGACGTTTGGCGGTGCGAGGCGCTGGATCCGCACGATGGGCGTACGGCCGATCGTACCGAGAATGCTGTCGTAAATCATGAGGCACTTTCTACCCCCCCGCCGCTTAGCGCCACAAGAAATGGTCGGCTATGTTCTGAGACCCGCAGGTTATGATGCGCCGTCCCCGGCCGCCGCCGCCCGCTCGCTTACCTCGAATATCAGCGATTACGCATGAATCAGCCCCTATCTGCCGTGCGGCTGCAGAAGCTGCTCGCCAGCGCCGGCCTCGGCTCGCGCCGACAGATCGAGAATTGGATCCGCGCAGGGCGCCTCACGGTCGATGGCCGGCCGGCGCAGCTCGGCGAGCGCGCGGACGCGCGGGCCGACATCCGCCTGGACGGCCGGCGGCTTGAGCTGAAGCAGAATCAGGACGCCGGGGAGGCAGAGGCCCTCCTCTATTACAAACCGGCCGGTGAAGTGACCAGCCGCCGCGATCCCGAGGGCCGTCCGACCGTATTCGACCGCCTGCCGGCGACGCGTCACGGTCGCTGGATCGTGGTGGGCCGGCTCGACGTCAACACGGCCGGTCTACTCCTCTTTACGACCGATGGGGCCGTCGCTCACGGCCTGATGCATCCGTCGCGGCAGATCGAGCGGGAATATCTGGTCCGAGTGCGGGGCCGACCCGCCCCCGCCACCCTGCGCCGGCTACTTGAGGGGGTGATGCTGGAAGACGGGCCGGCCGCGTTCGACCGTCTCGTCGAGCAGCCGCCGCAGGACGCGCGCAACACGTCTTTCCGGGTGGTGCTGCACGAGGGACGCAATCGCGAAGTACGCCGGCTCTGGGAAGCCGTCGGGCACGAAGTGAGCCGGCTGCTGCGCGTCCGTTACGGCCCGGTGGCGCTGCCGCGCGATCTGCGTCCCGGCGGCTGGCGGTACCTGGATTCAGCGGCGACGGCCGCGCTCGCGGCTGCCGCGACGCCGCCGGGGTGCGGCTGAATGCCCCCGCCGGGCGCCGTGGGCCCTGGCGACGGGCCGCGCGGTGCAAATTGCGCGCCAAAAACGCATTGACACCGGCGAGACTGGAAATCAGAATACGCGGCTCGTTTTCGCGGAGGGGTACCCAAGCGGTCAACGGGAGCAGACTGTAAATCTGCCGGCTTACGCCTTCGTAGGTTCGAATCCTACCCCCTCCACCAGGTCGAGAGCGTGGGCACGGATGACACTGCGGGCGGCACGAGCGGGCGGAGGCGGCGGCATCGGCGGGTGTAGTTCAATGGTAGAACCTCAGCCTTCCAAGCTGATGACGTGGGTTCGATTCCCATCACCCGCTCCAGGCGCACGTTGTCCGATGCATTACCGGGCCCACGTAGCTCAGTTGGTAGAGCACGTCCTTGGTAAGGACGAGGTCACCGGTTCAATCCCGGTCGTGGGCTCCATCGCATAACGGGCGAGAGTCAGGGTCGATGATCTTTTCGGGGTACGTAGCCCCAAGACGTCTTTGAGGAACATTCCATGTCCAAAGAGAAATTCGAGCGCAACAAGCCGCATGTGAACGTGGGGACGATCGGGCACGTTGACCACGGCAAGACGACGCTGACGGCGGCGCTGACGAAGGTGATGGCCGAGGCGTACGGCGGGTCGTTCATGGCGTACGACCAGATTGACAAGGCGCCGGAGGAGAAGGCGCGCGGGATCACGATTTCGACGGCGCACGTGGAGTACCAGAGTGCGAACCGTCACTACGCGCACGTGGACTGTCCTGGGCACGCTGACTACGTGAAGAACATGATCACGGGGGCGGCGCAGATGGACGGGGCGATTCTGGTGGTTTCGGCGGCCGATGGGCCGATGCCGCAGACGCGCGAGCACATTTTGCTGGCCCGCCAGGTAGGTGTTCCGTACATCGTGGTGTACATGAACAAGGCGGACATGGTGGACGACAAGGAGCTGCTGGAGCTGGTGGAGATGGAGGTACGGGAGCTTCTGACGCAGTACAAGTTCCCTGGGGACAGCACGCCGATTGTGGTGGGCTCTGCGCTGAAGGCGCTGGAGGGGGACAAGAGCGAGATTGGGGTGCCGTCGGTGCTGAAGCTTGTCGAGGAGATGGACAAGTACATACCGGTGCCGCAGCGCGAGGTAGACAAGCCGTTTCTGATGCCTGTTGAGGATGTATTTTCGATCTCTGGGCGCGGCACGGTGGTCACGGGGCGCGTTGAGCGCGGTGTGATCAAGGTGAACGACGAGGTAGAGATTGTGGGTCTGAAGCCGACGCTGAAGACCACGTGCACGGGTGTTGAGATGTTTCGCAAGCTGCTCGATGAGGGGCAGGCTGGGGACAACGTTGGGGTGCTGTTGCGCGGCACGAAGCGTGAGGAGGTTGAGCGTGGTCAGGTGCTGGCCAAGCCCGGCAGCATCACGCCGCACACGAACTTCGAGTGCGAGGTGTACGTGCTGACGAAGGAGGAGGGCGGCCGTCACACGCCGTTCTTCAAGGGGTACCGGCCGCAGTTCTACTTCCGCACGACGGACGTGACGGGCACGATCGAGCTGCCTGCGGGAGTGGAGATGGTCATGCCCGGGGACAACATCAAGATGACCGTGGATCTGATTGCGCCGATCGCGATGGAAGAGGGTCTGCGCTTCGCCATCCGCGAGGGCGGCCGCACCGTCGGCGCCGGCGTCGTCGCGAAGATCCTGAAGTAAGGGCGTCGTCATGGCCAACCAGAACATCCGCATCAGGCTCAAGGCGTTCGACCATCGGTTGATCGACAGTTCGGCCCGCGAAATCACCGACACGGCCAAGCGCACCGGCGCGACCGTGCGGGGCCCGGTGCCGCTACCGACCAAGATGGAGCGCTTCACCGTGCTGGTCTCCCCGCATGGGGACAAGGACGCACGCGACCAGTTCGAGCTGCGCACGCACAAGCGTCTGATGGATATCCTGAACCCGACCGACAAGACCGTCGATGCGTTGATGAAGCTCGAGCTTCCGGCCGGCGTCGACGTGCAGATCAAGTTGAACTGAACGCGAGGGGCGCGTATACTTCGCGCCCCTTTCGCATCGGGCGAGGTTGGGGCACCGGCCCCAAGACCACTCGAGATCGGCGGATTCTCCGCCTCGCGGTCCCTGCGGGCCGTGCATCTCAAGTCGTCTCGCCTCGTTCGGGCAGTCCGGCGCTGCTGACCGCTCTGGCAATCGTTTCAGGGCGGAGGTGCGGGACGGGGAAAAACGCGCGTAGAGCGCTATAGAGAGGCTAGTCAATGGCAATCGGAGTCGTCGGCCGCAAGGCGGGCATGACGCGGGTCTTCACGGAAAGCGGCGAGACCGTGCCGGTCACCGTGATCGAAGTGCTGCCCAATCGCGTCACCCAGGTGAAGTCCGAAGACAAGGACGGGTATCGCGCCGTGCAGGTGTCCTACGGCACGCGCCGTCCGCAGCTGTATTCCAAGGCGGTCAACGGTCACTACGCCAAGGCAGGCGTCGCGCCGGGCCGCGCGATGGTGGAATTCCGACTTGCCGCCGCGGATAAGGCCGAGCTCGCCCCGGGCGCCGAGATCAAGGTGGACATCTTCACGGCCGGACAATCCGTGGACGTCACCGGAACGACCATCGGTAAGGGCTTCGCCGGTACGATGAAGCGGCACAACTTCGGCGGACAGCACGCCACACACGGTGTGTCCGTGTCGCACCGCGCTCCGGGCTCGATCGGCCAGCGTCAGACGCCGGGCCGCGTGTTCAAGGGCCGGCGCATGTCCGGTCACATGGGCGTGGTGCGCCGCACCACGGAGAATCTCAAGGTCGTGCAGGTCGACCTGGAGCGCAATCTGCTGCTCGTGCGCGGCGCCGTTCCGGGAGCCGAGGGCTGCCAGCTGATCGTGCGGCCGGCGCTGAAGGCGGGTCGCAAGGCGCTGCGCAAGACCATCGCGCCGACCAAGGCCGGTTCGGGCCCCTCGACCAACCCGATGAAGCAGTCGAAGAAGTAAGCCGCCATGAAGCTCAAGATGGTCAATGGAGCCGGTGAGCTCCAGGTGTCCGAGGCCACCTTCGGCCACAAGTTCAACGAGTCGCTGGTGCACCAGGTGGTGACCGCGTACCGGGCTGCCGGGCGTGCCGGCACCAAGGCGCAAAAATCCCGCGCCGAGGTCAGCGGCGGCGGCAAGAAGCCCTGGAGCCAGAAGGGCACCGGTCAGGCGCGCGCCGGATCGAACCGCTCGCCCATCTGGGTCGGCGGCGGCAAGACCTTCGCGGCCAAGCCGCGCAGCTTCGAGCAGAAGGTCAACCGCAAGATGTACCGCGGCGCCATCCGCGCCATGCTGTCGGAGCTGGCGCGCACCGAGCGGCTGGTGGCCACCGAAGCGCTCGCGCTCGATGCCCCGAAGACGCGGCTGCTCGCCGGGCAGCTGAAGTCCTGGGCGCTCGAGAGCGTGCTGATCGTCGTCGAGGCGCTCGATGAGAAGCTGTTCCTGGCAGCGCGCAATCTGCCGCACGTCGAGGTGATCGAGGTCGCTGCGCTGAATCCGCTGTCGCTGGCGCGTCACGAGAAGGTGCTGATGACCGTCGGCGCGGTGAAGATGATCGAGGAGCGGCTGCAGTGAACAAAGAACAGCTCATGAACGTGCTGCTCGCGCCGCATGTGACCGAGAAGACCTCGCGCGCGATGCAGAACCACAACCAGTACACCTTCCGCGTACGCCGCAATGCGACCAAGGTCGACATCAAGAAGGCCGTCGAGCTGATGTTCGACGTCAAGGTGAGCGGCGTACAGGTGGTCAACGAGCCCGGCAAGCAGCGCCGCTTCGGCAAGACGCTCGGCCGCACTCAGGACTGGAAGAAGGCGTACGTCAGCCTGGCCGAGGGTCAGGCGATCGACTACGAGGCCCGCTCAAGGGTCTGATCGGAAGCATTGACATGGCGCTCATCAAGTACAAGCCCACATCGCCCGGCACGCGGGCGGTCGTCAAGATCGACCGCTCCCACCTGCACAAGGGCGGTCCGTACCTGCCGCTCACCACGGCGCAGGCCAAGACCGGGGCGCGCAACCACTCCGGCCGCATCACCACGCGGCACGTCGGCGGCGGTTCGCGGCAGAAGTACCGCATCATCGATTTTCGGCGCGACAAGGACGGCATCACCGGTGTGATCGAGCGGCTTGAGTACGATCCGAACCGCACCAGCCACATCGCGCTGGTGAAGTATGCCGATGGCGAGCGTCGCTACATCATCGCCCCGAAGGGCGTGCAGCCGGGCGACGAAGTGCGCTCCGGCGCCGATTCGCCCATCAAGCCGGGCAACGCGATGCAGCTGCGCCACATTCCGATCGGCACGACGCTGCACAACGTGGAGCTAAAGCCGGGCGCGGGCGGACAGCTCGCGCGCAGCGCCGGCAGCTCGGTGGCCTTCACCGCGCGCGAAGGCAGCTACGCGTATGTCCGATTGAAGTCGGGCGAGACCCGCAAGGTGCACATCGACTGCCGCGCCACCATCGGCGAGGTGGGCAACGACGAGCACAACCTGCGCAACTACGGCAAGGCCGGCGCGAAGCGCTGGCGCGGAGTTCGTCCGACGGTGCGCGGACTGGCGATGAACCCGGTCGATCATCCGCACGGTGGCGGCGAGGGCAAGTCCGGCCAGGGCAACCCCCATCCGGTCTCCCCGTGGGGCTGGAACACCAAGGGGTTCAAGACTCGCAACAACAAACGCACCGACAACATGATCGTTCAGCGTCGCAAGAACCGGAAGCGCTAGCGGGAGCACGAGCCAAGATGCCACGTTCACTGAAGAAGGGTCCCTTCGTCGACCTGCACCTCGCGAACAAGGTGCAGACTGCGAGCGCGAAGAACGACCGCAAGCCGATCAAGACCTGGTCGCGCCGCTCCATGGTCGTGCCCGAGATGGTGGGACTCACCATCGCCGTGCACAACGGCCGGCAGCACATTCCGGTGCTGATCAGCGAGAACATGGTCGGCCACAAGCTTGGCGAGTTCGCCCCGACGCGCACCTTCAAGTCGCATTCGGGCGACCGCAAGGTCGAGGCCGGCAAGTAGGCGGGACTCGGAGACATACGATGCAAGTCACCTCCAAGCTGCGCTACGCGCGCATCTCCCCGCAGAAGTGCCGGCTGGTCGCCGACCTGGTGCGGGGCAAGCCGGCCGGCAACGCGCTCGCCACTCTGCAGTACAGCCCGAAGAAGGGTGCGGACCTGGTGCGCAAGGTGCTGGCCGCGGCCGTCGCGAACGCCGAGCACAACCACGGCGCGGACATCGATGAGCTGAAGGTTTCCCTCATCCACGTCGACACCGCTCCGGTGCTGAAGCGCTTCGCCGCCCGCGCCAAGGGCCGCGGCGCGCGCATCGTCAAGCGCAACAGCCACATCACCGTCGCGGTGAGCGACGGCAAGAAGGATTAACGCATGGGTCAGAAGGTCAATCCGATTGGCATACGGCTCGGCATCACGCGCGAGTGGGCTTCGCGCTGGTTTGCGGGCCGCGAGCAGTTCGCGCAGCAACTGCACACCGATTTCCGCGTTCGCGAGTTTCTGAAGAAGAAGCTCGCCGAGGCTTCGGTGAGCCGCGTGCAGATCGAGCGTGCCGCGAAGAAGGTGAATATCACCATCCAGACCGCGCGGCCCGGCATCGTCATCGGCAAGAAGGGCGAAGACATCGAGAAGCTGCGCGCCGAGACGGCGGCGCTGCTCGGCATGGCCGTCACCGATGTGCGCCTGAACATCGCCGAGATCCGCAAGCCCGAGCTCGATGCGCAGCTCGTGGCCGACAGCATTGCCCAGCAGATCGAGAAGCGCGTGATGTTCCGCCGCGCCATGAAGCGCGCGGTCATGAGCACCATGCGCAGCGGCGCGCTCGGCGTGAAGGTGCGCGTATCGGGTCGCCTCAACGGCGCGGAAATCGCCCGCACCGAGTGGTACCGCGAGGGGCGCATTCCGCTGCATACCTTCCGCGCGGACATCGATTACGGCCTGTCCGAGGCGAAGACCACCTACGGGGTGATCGGCGTGAAGGTGTGGATCTTCAAGGGCGAAGTGTTCGAGAAGACCGAGACGGCCGAGAGCGCGGAGGTGGCCGATGGCGCAGGCGCCGCCAGTCCGCAGGCGGCCGCGCCCGCGGAAGCCGCGGCGCAGGCCTAGGAGCGCTAAGAAATGCTGCAGCCAAAACGCACCAAGTACCGCAAGCAGTTCAAGGGCCGCAATGCTGGCCTGGCGCACCGCGGCAGTGACGTTTCCTTCGGCGACTACGGGCTGAAGGCGACCAGCCGTGCGCGCATGACCGCCCGCGAGATCGAGGCGGCGCGCCGCGCGGTGGCCCGCTACGTCAAGCGTGGCGGCCAGATCTGGATCCGCGTCTTTCCGGACGTGCCGATCAGCAAGAAGCCGCTCGAAGTCCGCATGGGTAGCGGCAAGGGCAACGTCGAGTACTACGTCGCACGAGTCCAGCCCGGCAAGGTGCTATTCGAGATGGAGGGTGTCGACGAGGCAACCGCCCGCGAGGCGTTCCGGCTCGCCGGCTCGAAGCTCTCCGTGTCCACCATGTTCGTAAAACGGCAGGTTCGATAAATGGACGCCAAAGAGCTGCGCGCCAAGAATTCCGCCGAGCTCACCGATGAGCTCCTGAAGCTGCGCAAAGAGCAGTTCGCGCTGCGTCTGCAGCGCGCGAGCGGCCAGACACCGAAGCCGGATCAGTTCGGCAAGGTGCGGCGCAATATCGCACGTGTGAAGACCGTCCTGCGCGAGCAGCGCAAGGCCGGCGGAGAGAAGCGATGAGCGAAGTGCACAACGACACCCCGGCGGTCGCGGGCGAGGCGCCGAAGGGCCAGCGCACCCTTACCGGGCGCGTAGTCAGCGACAAGATGGTCAAGACCGTCGCCGTCGAGATCGAGCGGCTGATCAAGCACCCGCAGTACGGCAAGTTCGTGCGCCGCACGACGAAGCTCCTGGCGCACGACGAGCACGGCGAGTCGCACGTCGGCGACCTGGTGACGATCGTTCCGTGCCGCCCGCTCTCGAAGCGCAAGTCCTGGCGGCTGCTCGAGGTCGTGAGGAAGGCCTCCGAGATGAAGGGGACCTCGGCATGATCCAGCTGCGCACCATGCTTTCGGCCGCTGACAACAGCGGCGCACGCACCCTGATGTGCATCAAGGTGCTCGGCGGCACGCGCCGCCGCTACGCCACGGTGGGCGACGTCATCAAGGTGAGCGTCAAAGACGCCATTCCCCGCGGCAAGGTGAAGAAAGGCGAGGTGTACGACGCGGTGGTCGTGCGCACCCGCCGCGGCGTGCGTCGCGCCGACGGATCGCTGATCCGCTTCGATGGCAACGCGGCGGTGCTGCTGACCAACAAGCTCGAGCCGATCGGCACCCGCATCTTCGGGCCCGTGACGCGCGAGCTGCGCACCCAGCGGTTCATGAAGATCATTTCGCTCGCGCCGGAAGTTCTGTAATGAGTAGCAAGATTCGCAAGGGCGACAATGTTGTCGTATTGAGCGGCCGCGACAAGGGCCGTCGCGGCGCGGTGCTCAAGGTGCTCGGGGACGGCCAGGTGATCGTCGAGGGCATCAACAAGGTCAAGAGGCACACGCGCGCCAATCCGCAGTCCAACAGCCCCGGCGGCATCATCGATAAAGAGATGCCGATGCCGATCAGCAAGGTCGCGCTGTGGAATCCGGCCGCCAAGAAGGGCGATCGGGTCGGGTTCAAGACGCTCGCCGACGGCAAGAAGGTGCGCTTCTTCAAATCCAACGGAGAGATGATCGACGCCTGAGGCGCCGGTCACGAGAGCAACCAATGGCCAGGCTACAGCAGTACTATCGCGAACAGGTCATCCCGCGCCTGCAGAAGGATCTCGAGATCGTCAATCCGATGCAGGTCCCGCGCATCACCAAGATCACGGTGAACATGGGCGTCGGGGAGGCCGTCGCCGACAAGAAGGTGATGGACGCGGCGGTCGGCGATCTCACCAAGATCAGCGGCCAGAAGCCGCTCGTCACCCGCTCGCGCAAGGCGATCGCCTCGTTCAAGATCCGCGCGGGCCTGCCCATCGGCTGCAAGGTGACGTTGCGCGGGGCTCGGATGTACGAGTTCCTCGACCGTTTGATCAACATCGCGATGCCGCGTATCCGCGACTTCCGTGGTGTGTCGCCGCGCTCGTTCGACGGCCGGGGCAACTACAGCCTCGGCGTGAAGGAGCAGATCATTTTCCCCGAGATCCAATACGACCAGATCGATCAGATCCGGGGCATGGACATCACCATAACGACGACGGCGAAGGACAACCGTCAGGGCCGAGCTCTGCTCGAGGCTTTCAACTTCCCATTCCGGAAGTAAGAGGAACTGGTACGCCTATGGCGAAGACGAGCATGGTCGAGCGCGAGAAGCGTCGCGCCAAGATCGTGAAGAAGTACGCGCACAAGCGGGCTCAGCTGAAGGAGCTGATCCGCAGCCCCAAGACCTCAGCGGAGGACAAGGTGGCAGCGCAAGCGAAGCTGCAGAAGCTGCCGCGGGACGCCAGTCCTTCGCGCGGACGTAACCGCTGTGCGATCACGGGCCGCTCGCGCGGCGTGTATCGCAAGTTTGGACTGTCACGCGTGAAGATCCGTGAGGTCGCCAACCGTGGCGAAATCCCGGGTCTGACCAAGGCGAGCTGGTGAGGGGCGCCCTATGAGCATGACCGATCCCATCGCCGATCTGCTGACGCGCATCCGCAATGGCCAGGCCGCGGGCAAAGCCGAGGTGCAGCTGGCGTCCTCCAAGCTCAAGACGGCCATCGTCAAGGTGCTGAAGGACGAGGGGTATATTGCCGACTTCCGTCTGGAAGAGGACGGCGGCAAGCCGACCCTCACCATCGGGCTGAAGTACTATGAAGGCCGCCCGGTGATCGACCGCCTCGAGCGCGTCAGCCGTCCGGGGCTGCGCATCTATCGCGGCAAGGACGAGTTGCCGAAGGTGCTCGGCGGCATGGGCACCGTGATCGTCTCCACTCCGAAGGGCGTCATGACCGACAAGCAGGCGCGCTCGATCGGCCAGGGCGGCGAAGTGCTGTGCATCGTCGCGTGATCGGAGACTGATCCATGTCCAGAATCGCCAAAGCTCCGATTACTCTGCCGCAGGGCGTGACCGTCACGGTCGGCGAGGGCGGCGTGACCGTCAAGGGCGCCAAGGGCACCCTCAGCCTGAGCCTCGCGCCGGGCGTGTCGATCGTGCAGGCCGAGAAGCGCCTCGAGATCAAGTACAACGATCCGGGCGCCGCGCGCGTGCATGCCGGTTCGACCCGTGCGCATCTGGCCAACATGGTGCACGGCGTGACCAAGGGCTACGAGAAGAAGCTCGAGCTGGTCGGCGTCGGCTTCCGCGCCCAGGTGCAGGGCAAGGTGCTGAACCTGACGCTCGGCTTCTCACATCCGGTGAACTTCCCGATTCCGGAAGGGATCACCATCGAGACGCCCAGCCAGACCGAGATCGTGGTCAAGGGCGCCGACTGCCAGAAGGTCGGTCAGGTATCGGCGGAGATTCGTGAGATCCGTCCGCCGGAGCCCTACAAGGGCAAAGGCGTGCGGTACGCCAATGAGCAGATTTCCCTGAAAGAGGGGAAGAAGAAATGAGCCTGAGCAAGAA
>JAKAYU010000293.1 GCA_021809525.1 Pseudomonadota bacterium
CGCGAGGCCTACCGGCGCGTGGCGGCACAATTGAAGGGATCCGGCTGACCCACGTACGGCCGCAGCGCGCGGCCGGCTCCAGATCCACGCGCGGCGGCTCGCCGGCGGGGCGGCGCAAGTTCAATCGGCCGGCCGCGCGCTGAGGCATAATGTGCGCGTGGCCGGCCAGGTTCGATCCGACAGCATGACGCGCCAGGGGCTCTCGGACGGGACGTTCCGCGGCGACAGCGACCCGTTCTATCTGCCGAACTTCTGCGCCTCACGTGCCGCGGTCGCCATCGTGGTGATCGCGGAGCTCACTGCCATCGTGTTGTCGATCGCCCGCAGTGGCGCGGTGAGCTTCTGGTCGGAGCTCGCGCGCAGCTCGCTGTTCCTGCTGTGGATCGGCCTGGTGTGCGCAGCGCTCCTGTGCGTGCTGCGTCCGTCGCTCGCGCGCCTCGGCGTGGGGCGCGGGTCCACGGCGGCGCTGCTGCTGTTGACTGCTGTGGTGGCCGCAGTCTCCATCGGGGTGTTCCTGCTCGGCGCGAGCGGTGCGTTCACCGCCGCTGCGCCGATGCTGTTTCCCCGGCGCCTCGGACCGTTCGTGCTGCGCAACACGGCGATCGGTTTCGTGATCGCGGCCGTGACGCTGCGCTACTTCTACGTGACCCATCAATGGCGGCGCAACATCGAGATGCGCGCCGCGGCCCGCGTGCACGCCCTGCAGGCACGGATCCGCCCGCACTTCCTGTTCAACAGCATGAACACCATCGCCGCGCTGACCCGCACCGCGCCGCGGCAGGCCGAGCAGGCGGTGCAGGACCTCGCCGAGCTGTTCCGCGCCTCACTTGCCGATCCGCACCAGAGCATCACGCTGGCCGATGAGTTGGAAATCGCGCGCACCTATCAGCGCATCGAGCAGCTGCGCCTGGGTGAGCGGCTGCGCGTGAGCTGGGAGGTCGAGTCGCTGCCCGCCGATGCGCGGGTCCCGGGCCTGCTGCTGCAGCCGCTGCTCGAGAACGCGATCTATCACGGCATCGAGCCGCGCACCGCTGGAGGCACGGTGCAGATCCGCGGCGAGCAGGTGGGCGGGCTGATTTCCGTGGTGATGCGCAACCCGCTCGGTCCGCCGCATGGGGCGCGCGAGGGCCATCATCTGGCGCTCGAGAACATCCGCGAGCGCCTGGTGCTGCTCTACGGCGAGCGCGCCCTGGTGAAGGCCGGGCGCTTCGGGGACGAGTACATCGTCACGCTGCGCTTCCCGTACATCGCCGCGGCGAAGGCGGCCGCGGGAGCCGCTTGAGGGGGGGGGCGGCGTGCTGCGCGTGCTGATCGTCGATGATGAACCGCCGGCCCGCGCGCGGCTCGGCCAGCTGCTTGGCGAGATCGGTGGCGCGGAAGTGGTCGGCGAGGCCGCTACGGGTCTCGAGGCGCTCGCGCAGGCCGCGCGCCTGGCGCCGGACGTGGTGCTGCTCGATGTGCGCATGCCCGGGATGGACGGTATCGAAACGGCCCGTCACCTCGGCGTGCTCGAGGAGCCGCCGGCGGTCATCTTTACCACGGCGTACGATCAGTACGCCGTCAACGCATTCGAGACGCGCGCGGTGGGATACCTTCTCAAGCCCGTACGCAAGGACAAGCTCACTGCCGCACTCGCGCAGGCCAGCCGTCTGACACGACCGCAGCTTCAACGCCTGGCCGCAGTGACGAATGCCCCGCGCCGCACGCACATCGCAGTGCGCCGCCGGGAGCAGGTGCGCCTGATTCCCCTGGGGGAGATCCTGTACTTTCAGGCCGACCAGAAATACACCACGGTGCGGCACACGCAGGGCGAGGACCTGATCGAGGAGTCGCTGCGTGCGCTGGAGGAGGAGCTGGGTGAGTCCTTCGTGCGCATCCACCGCAATACGCTGATCAACGCCGGCTATCTGCAGGGCATAGAGCGCGGCGGCGACGGCCGC
Organism: Pseudomonadota bacterium; assembly: GCA_021809525.1. Classification (GTDB taxonomy): domain Bacteria; phylum Pseudomonadota; class Gammaproteobacteria; order Steroidobacterales; family Steroidobacteraceae; genus 13-2-20CM-66-19. The sequence continues at coordinate 1,941 of JAKAYU010000293.1, forward strand.
TACAGCGTCGTGCTGCGCGGTTGCACGGCGATGCTGCCCGTCAGCCGCCGACTGCTCGGGGAGCTGCTCGAGCGCTTCCGGGTCTGACCGCCGTCAGGCAGTTGGGGTATCCTCGCGCCATGCGCGTCGAGTTCACCAAGATGCACGCCCTGGGCAATGACTTCGCGGTGTTCGATGTGCGCGCCGGCGAGCTGCCGTTCACGGCCGCGCAGCTCGCGGGCCTCGCCGACCGCCACACCGGCATCGGCTTCGATCAGGCGCTCGTGCTCGAGCCGCCCCGCCGGCCGGGAACGGCCGTCTTCTACCGCATCTTCAATGCCGACGGGCAGGAAGTCGAGCAGTGCGGCAACGGGGCGCGCTGCATCGCGGCGCTGCTGGCGGCGCGCGGCGCGGCGCGCGCCGGCGAGCTGACGCTCGACAGCCCAGCCGGCCTCATCCAGGCGCGCGTGCAGCTCGGCGGAGCGGTTTCGGTGAACATGGGGCCGGTGCGGTTCGACCCGGCCGCGCTGCCGTTGCAGGCGCCGGCGCAAGCGGATCGTTACCGTCTCGAGCTCGACGGCCAGAGCGTCGAGATCGGCGCGGTGTCGCTCGGCAATCCCCACGCCGTGCTCCTCGTCGAGTCGCTCGAGGCGGCCCCGGTGGCGCGCCTGGGGCCGGCGATCGAGTCGCATCCGCGCTTTCCCAAGCGGGTCAACGTCGGGTTCATGCAGGTCGTGGACCGTGCGCACATCCGGCTCCGGGTCTACGAACGGGGCGTCGGTGAGACGCTCGCCTGCGGTACGGGCGCGTGCGCCGCCGTGGCGGTCGGGCGCCGCTGGGGCCTGCTCGATGCCGACGTCACCGTCCGTGCGCGCGGCGGTGAGCTCGGCGTGCACTGGGGCGGGACCGGGGAGTCCATCTGGCTGACCGGGCCGGCACACACCGCCTTTGCGGGCCACATCGATCTTTAGGAGCTGTCACATACCATGACCACACGTGAAGCGCGCGGCATCGCCGCCAGCGAGATGGACGAGGAGTCCATCGCCACTTTCCTGCAGCACAACCCGGATTTCTTCGAGCGGCATCAGTCGGTGCTGCTGCGCTTGCGGCTGCCGCACGCGCGCGGTGGCTCGACGATATCGCTCGTCGAGCGGCAGATCGAGGTGATGCGCGAGAAACACGCCGCCCTGGAGAGCAAGCTCGCGGAGCTCGTGGCCGTCGCGCGCGCCAACGACGCCATCGCGGAGAAACTGCACCGCTTTACGCGGCGGCTGCTGCAATCGGGCAGCCGCGCCGATGCGGTCGGGCGTATCGAGGCG
>JAKAYU010000294.1 GCA_021809525.1 Pseudomonadota bacterium
GCCGGGATCCTGCCCGATTACAACAAGTACGGTGCCAACCCCGACGGCGTGTGGTTCAACCGCATTCACTCCTACGAGAGCGGCTCGGGGGAGAACTCGCGCACGGTGAACTTCCCACGATCGTGCCTGCACTGCGAGAACCCGCAGTGCGTGACGGTCTGCCCGACCGGCGCCTCCTACAAGCGCGCTGAGGACGGGATCGTGCTCATCGACACCGACATCTGCATCGGCTGCAAGCTGTGCTCCTGGGCATGTCCCTACGGTGCGCGCGAGTTCGACGAGGACAACGGCGTGATGCGCAAGTGCACGCTGTGCATCGATCGCATCTATGATGAGAGCCGGCCGCAGGCCGAGCGCGAGCCGGCCTGCGTGTCGACCTGTCCGGCCAAGGCGCGGCACTTCGGGGATCTCGCCGATCCGGACAGCAAGGTCTCGAAACTCGTCAAGGAGCGCGGCGGGGCCGATCTGCTGCCCGAGCTCGGCTATCGGCCGACCAACAAGTATCTGCCGCCGCGGCGCGCGCAGATCCCGACCGCGCCGCGCGAGCACACGGCCGATGGCGGCCGCGGCATCGGCACGGCGCTGCTGAAGCTGCTCGAGAAGGCCCTCAGCCGATGAAGCCCGCTGCCTCGATCCTCCTGCTGACGACACTCACCGGCTTTGCGTACGGGCTGCTCGCCTGGCTCGGGCTGTACGTCGCAGCCGGCGCGCCGCTCGCCGCCCGGACTCTGGTGCTCGGCGGCGCCGGCACGGGCGTCGTGCTTGCCACGCTCGGGCTGATTGCCTCCGCGATGCACCTCGGGCGCAAGGAGCGCGCCTGGCGCGCCTTCAGCCAGTGGCGCTCCTCTTGGCTCTCGCGCGAGGGCGTCGCCGCCGTGCTCACCTACCCGATCGTCCTGGCATTCGCGTGGGCCGAATACCGCGCCCCGGGGGGGCTCCTGGCCCGTGCGCTCGGCGCTGCCACGGCGCTCGCCTCACTCGGCACCGTGTTGTGCACTGCGATGATCTACGCGAGCCTGAAGCCGATTCGCCAGTGGCACAATCCTCACACCGCGCCGGATTATCTGATCTACGCTGTGTTCTCAGGCGGGACGCTCTTTGCGCTGCTACACACTGCCGCCTTCGGTATTGCCGCAGGCACAGCCATCCTCGCGGCGCTGGCCGCGCTCGCTGCGCTGCTTGCCAAACTCGCGTATTGGCGCCATGTGGACGCCCAGAGCCCGCTCGCGACGCTCGAGAGCGCCATCGGCCTGCCGAAGAACACCAACGCCCGGCCGCTCGATGCCCCGCATTTCACCGAGAATTTCATCCTGCGGGAGATGGGCTTCCAGATCGCCCGCCGCCACGCCGTGAAGCTGCGGCGGATCACGCTGGTGCTTGCGTTCGCACTGCCTTTCGCCTTCAGCGTCGCCGCCGCGTTCGAGATCCTTCCGCTGGCAAGCAGCGCGCTCGCCGTGGCATGCGCCGCGCTCGGCCTGCTCACCGAGCGGTGGCTGTTCTTCGCGCAGGCGACGCACGTGTCGGCGCTCTATTACGGGCGCAGAATCTGAGCGCCCCGTCAGCCCACATCGGCGCAGTGGACGCTCACCGCCACGGTCTGTCCCGCGATGCTGCGGGCATGCTCGGGAGCGAGCCCGGTACGCATACCCCACGGACGGTTGCGGCGCGGGCGCATACCTGTCTAGAATCCTTCGATGGCAGCCTGCACCGATACTCGCTCGCCTCGCGCGCGCCGGCCTGCGCCGGGGTGCGCTGTTGGCTGACACGACCGTGTTGAGCACCGCCCGCCCCGCCAGGCCGCCTCGGCTGAGGCGCTCTAGCGCGGGAGGACCCCATGAGTGAGCTCCCCGCCGCGCCGCGCCCGGATCATCCGCCGATCTGGGTGATGGGTCTCACCAATGCCATCTTCGGCATGATGGGCGGCTTTGCGGTGGTGACCCTGCCGCAGCTGCTCGCCGCCGAGGGCATCCCCGGCGGGCACATCGCTGCGATCACCGCCTCCATCATCTCGCCGGGCTTCTGGGCCTTCGTGCTCTCCCCGATGCTCGATGTACGCCTGCGCAGGCGCACCTATGCGCTCATTTTCGGGGCGACCGCCGCCCTTGCCGCGGCGTTCACCGTGCTGCACCACAGCAACGTCGCGATGGTCGAGTTCGTCATGCTCATCGGCTACCTGTCCGCTGCCTTGTATCAGGGGGCGGTGGGGGGCTGGATGGGCAGCCTCATCGGCCACGAGGAAGACAGCCGGCTCGGCACGTGGTTCAGCGTGGCGAATATCGGCTCGAGCGGCCTGATCATCGTGGCCGGCGGACCGCTCATTCTGCACGCTCCCCGGGAGCTCGCCGCCGCGTTCATGCTCCTCGCGATGCTCGTGCCGACGGTGCTCTTCCTGTTCATCCCGGCGCCGCCGCCCGACAAGCTGCTCGCCAGCGAGAGCTTCGGACGCTTCGGACGCTCCATCCTCGAGCTGCTGCGCCGGCGCGAGGTGCTCATCGGGCTTGCGCTGTTCATCCTGCCGTCGGCCTCCTTTGCCCTCACCAATGTGCTCGGGGGCATCGGCAAGGCCTATCACGCCAGCGCCACGACCGTCAGCCTGTTCGCCGGCAGCGGCTCGATTGTGGCGGGTCTTGGCGGCAGCTTCCTGGTGCCGCGCCTGGCGCGCAAAATCGAGCTGCGGCGACTGTATCTGCTGATCGGCATCGTGGGCGCGCTGTTCACGCTCGCCACGCTGTTGCTGCCACGGGCACCCTGGACCTTCGGGGTCGTGTTCACCGGTGAGATCATCTTCCAGGCGCTCGCCTTCACGGCCGCATTCGGCATCGCCTTCCAGATCATCGGTCCGGGCAATCCCCTCGCGGCGACGATCTTCACCGTGCTCATCGCCGCGATGAACCTGCCGATCGTCTACAGCGGCGTACTCGACGGCTGGGGTTACGATCGCGGAGGGCTCGTCGGCAGCTTCGTGATGGACGCGGGCGTGCGGCTCGCCTCCTGCATGCTGCTCGTGATCGTGCTGCGCCGCTGGCTGTTTGCCCCGCGTCCTGCGCCCGTGGCCGAGCCGGCCTTGCCGGATTAGGAACGCCCGAGGGGCAACGGCGCCGCCCTCAGCCGCACGGCCCGACCTGCGAGGCGCGCACCTGCTCGAGCCAGTGGCGGCTCAGTTCCTCGATCAGCCGTGCACGCACCGCAGCGGTCTCGCGCGAGGTGCTGTCGAGA
>JAKAYU010000295.1 GCA_021809525.1 Pseudomonadota bacterium
CCTCGTCGTACGGACGGACATTCCCGAAGCTGACGCTTCGCAGCTCGCAGCCGGAGAGCCCTTGCAGGTGCTGGGCGCGAGGCCAATCTCAACGACGCTCGCCTATGTCAGCCCGACCGTCAGCGCGAACGATGGAACCGTAATGGCTTGGGGGAGCCTGCCGCGGAACAGCGGCCTTCGGCCGGGCCAATACGTCCACCTGCGCATCGTGACCGCGACAAAGCCCGATGCGCTGGCCGCGCCGACTGAGAGCGTGATCAGCAACATCGTTGGCGGCCGCAGCGTCCTCTCCATCGTACGCGGCAGCGAAGCGATCCGCGTCCCTGTCGAGGCTGGCTTGCGGGAAGCCGGCTGGGTGGCGGTGACCGGTCCCGGGCTTAAGGCCGGTACTCGGGTCGTCACCGTGGGCGCCTATGGCTTGCCGGACCGGACGGCAATTCAGATCGTCGATCCCTCGAGCGGCCAGGCCGCCCCATCGCTCTCCATGGATGTTCAAAAGCAATGAGCACCCCATCACCGGCGAGCACAGGCTCGCCCTTGGGCCGATTCGCAATTCGGCATACGATCGCCATCGCCTTCATCGCGGTCGTGCTCTGCGCCGCGGGAGTATTCGCGGCACTGAAGACCCCCTCGTCGGTGTTTCCGGCCACGGCCTTTCCGCGCATCGTCGTCAACATCGGCAACGGCATCATGCCGGCCGATCAGATGATGGCGACGATCACGCGCCCGGTCGAGCAGTCCCTGAAGAGCATTCCTGGTGTGACCTCGGTGCTCTCCACCACGACACGGGGATCGGCGATAGTCAACGTGAAGTTCGCCTGGGGCACAGACATGCACCGCGCAGAGCTCTACGTGCTCGGGCGCCTCTCCGAGATGCGCAGCGAGCTGCCGCCCACGGCGGTCACCAGCGCCGAGCGCGTCGGGTTCTCACTCAGCTACCCGATCATCGGCATCAGCCTGACGGCGAGCAACCACAACCTCATGGACTTGTGGAATACCGCCACCTACACCATTAAGCCGCTCTTTCTGCAGATCCCCGGGGTCTCCAGGGTGGAGATCGTCGGGGGCCGGGTGCCGGAGTACCACGTGGTGGTCGATCCGCTCAAGCTCCAGGCCGCCCATCTCGCGCTGCAGGATGTGACCGCTGCGCTCGGGCGCAACAACATGGTGGCCTCCGCCGGGTTCCTGCCGCAGAACTATCGCCTGTACTTGACGACGGTCGACGGCCGGGTGTACTCGGCCCGAGAGATCGGTAACGTGGTGATCGCCGACCGCAGCGGCCATCCGATTCTCGTCCGCGACGTGGCACGGGTCGTGCGCGGCCCGGCGCCGGTCTACACGAACATCACGGCCCAGGGACACCCCGCGGTGCTGTTCGACATCGAGAGCCACACCAACGCCAGCACGCCCGCCATCGCGAAAGCGCTGCAAGCGAAATTGCAGCTGCTGCACCGCGAGCTGCCGCCCGACATGCACCTCGCGTTCTTCTACGACCAGTCCTCGTTCGTGCGCTCCTCCATCAGCAACGTCTGGGACGCGGTCATTTTCGGGCTGGTCCTTTCGGCCGTCATCCTGTACTTGTTCCTCAAGAACTGGGGCAGCGTCTGGACGGCGATCGTCACCATCCCGATCTCGGTGCTCATCACCTTCGTGGCGATGAAGCTCGCCGGCATGAGCTTCAACATGATGACCCTCGGCGGCATCGCGGCCTCGATCGGCCTCATCATCGACAACGCCATCATCGTGGTCGAGGCGATGTGTCATCGTCTCGCGCTCGGCGGACCGCGCCTCGCGGGAATCCAGGAGGCGATGGGCGAGATCCTGACTGCGCTGATCGGCTCGACGCTCACGCCCGTGGTGGTGTTCCTGCCCCTGATGTACCTGCCGGGGCTCGCCGGCGTGTTCTTCCGCGCCCTCGGAATGACCATGGTGGTCTCCCTCCTGGTGTCGCTGCTGCTGGCAATGACCCTGACACCTTCACTGGCCGCCTGGCTGATCCGCGGCGGCAAGCAGGTCGGCGAGGAAGGCGGATTCATCTTGAGGCCCATCCTGCGCGCATACGAAAGCGCCGTGCGCTGGTCCTTGCGCCATGCCGGGCTGACGCTCCTCGCCTGTGCCGCGATCGCGATCGGTGCGGTCTTCATTTACGGGCAATTGCAGACGGGCTTCCTTCCCGAATTCGATGAGGGCGGATTCAACATCGACTACTCGGCGCTCCCGGGCACCAGCCTCGCGGAGGCCTCGCGCGAGCTCGACGAGGCCGAGCGGCTCATTCGCGCCGATCCGGATGTGCAGGCATATTCGCGCCGGCTGGGCACTGCGCTCGGCCCATTCCTGGCCGAGCCCAACATTGGCAGCTTCCTGATCAAGCTCAAGCCGGACCGCAAACACACGACCGAGCAGGTCCTGGATCATCTGCGCGCCCAATTCGACCAGCGCTTCCCGATGATCCGTTGGGACTTCAAGGGCTTCCTCACGGATCTCGTTGGTGATCTGCAACTCGCCCCCTACCCGGTCGAGATCCGGCTCTTCTCCCCGGATCTCGCGTGGCTGAAGAGGACCGCGCCGCGCGTCGAGGCGCAGATCAAGAAGATCCCGGGCTTGGTCGATACTTTCGATGGCCTGGTGGTAAGCGGTCCCACCATCGACCTGCGGGTGCGCCGTGCGCAGGCCGAGCGCTTCGGGCTGACGACACAGGCTATCGCCGGCGCGGTCAAGAACGCTCTCCTCGGCAGCACCTCCTCGTACGTGCTGCACGGCGATCGGGTCGTCGACGTGCGCGTGCTCGCCGCTCCGAGCAGCGTCGACCGGTTCTCGGAGCTCGATGAACTGCCGATCCGCACGCCGTCGGGCGCGATCGTGCGGCTGAGTCAGGTGGCAACCGTGCAGGAGCGGCCCAATGAGGTGGAGCTGAACCGCGACAATCTGCGCCAGGACGACATCGTCTCGGCGCGCCTGGAAGGCGTGGATCTCGGCACCGCCATGCGCGAGGTGCGCGCGACGCTTGCCAAGGATACCTGGCTGCCGCCCGGCAGCGTCCAGTACGCGGGACTCTATCGGCTCCAGCAGCAATCGTTCCAGAACCTCATGGTCGTGCTGCTCGCCGCCATCCTGCTCGTCTTCACGGTGCTGGTGATCGAATTCCGCTCCTTCCACGAGCCGATCGCGATCGTCTTCGGCGCGGTGCTCGCGCTCTTCG
>JAKAYU010000296.1 GCA_021809525.1 Pseudomonadota bacterium
CCGTCTCGCAACGATCCTGGGTGCGCTCGCGGCGCTCGCCCTCGGCGCCGCCCAGCCGGCCGTGGCCGCGGCCGCCCCGCCCCTTCAGGCCCATCCGGCCGGCGTAGCGGCCGCGGCGAGCACGCTCGCCGCCAAAGCCGCTCCGGGCGCCAAGAGCGCCGCGGCGGCGCCGGCCGCCGCGAGCGCTCCGGTGCACCGCGAGTACTACATCGAGATCATCGTCTTTCGCGCGCTGAGGACCCTCGGCAGCCCCGAGGACTGGAAGGCGGAGCTGCACATGGCGCCGAATGTGAGCGGCGCGGAAAGCCCGACCGGCACCGGCGTCGGACACCTGGTGCGCATTCTGCCGCCCTCGGCCTACCAGCTCACTGCGATCTGGAACACCCTGCGCGCAAGTCCCGACTACGCGCCCGTGGCGCACGCCGCATGGATCCAGACCGCCAGCGACTGGGGCACGCATGCCGGATTCGATCTGAGCGAGCTCGGCATCGACGTGCCGGGACTCACCGGCCTGGTGTACTTCGAGCGCGGCACCTACCTGCATCTGGGGCTCACGCTCGATTACACGATGCAGCATCCACCCGCCGGCCTCGACGCCCCGCCCGGAACGACGTTCGTGATGAACGAGACGCGCCGGGTGCGCTTCTATCAGCGCAACTATTACGACCACCCGGCCTTCGGCGTCATCGCGCTCGTGCTGCCGGTGCGGCCCGGACAGACGCCGGGGCAGTAAGTCAGGCCCCTGCGCGTTCAACCACGAACGCCGCCTGCATCGGCCGGTGACCCTGGTTACCGTGGCTTGCGCTTGCGCACGCGGGGGCTGCCGGGCCGCCTGGGACGCGGCGGGGACTGTGCGGTTGGTGGAGCGGGCGGCGGTTTGTCGTGGCCGGAAAATCCAGCCTCCTGCATGAGCGGGTCCCAGCGCACGGCCGGATTCGAGCCGAGCACATCCCCAATGCCACGGTCCCAGGCACCGAGCCTGTGCTTGATGATGTTGCGCCAGCGCCGCCCACTGCGGGTGCGCTGGGTCAGTCCACACCCGAGCTCGACAGCCCCCTCGCACCGCTGATCGCGCATGCGCCGCTACGGGTGCGAGCAGACCCCGCGATGCGCGCTGCAGACCTGCGGCAGCAGGCTGCCGGGAATCCCGCGCCTGCGGCCCCCGATGGACGGGTCAGGGGCGCAGTCCCGCCAAGGCTCGCAAGCCGGCGTGATGATCCAGTCATAGACTGGAGTAACGGTGCGATCATCGAGGCTCGAGCAGTACAGAACGATGCGCTCAGATTGGCCGCGGCGAGGCGCCCGAAGAGCACACAGGCTGCCGCGACCGACACGAGCGTCAGCGTCAATCGCGCCTTGCACCGCCTCGGCCCCGCCCACACCAGGGGCAGGAACTTCAACGTGAGCGCACCGTGCGCCCTACAGCTCCCGCAGTCCGTCCGTGACCGGCATGCGTGCCGCGCGCAGCGCCGGGAACAGGCCGCCGACGAATCCGATGACGAGCGCCCATTTGAGCCCCTTGCCGATGAGAGCCGGGGTGATCCGGAACTGGAAGATTACCGCGCCGAAATTCGGTCCCAGGGTCGAGGCGGTGAAATGCCGGAACAGCACCCAGGCGATCAGCCCCCCGACCGCACCGCCGGCGAGCGCGAGCAGCACCGTCTCGGCGAGAATCGAGAACACCACCACCGCGGCGCGGAACCCGATCGCCCGCAGAGTGGCCACCTCGCGCGTACGGGCTGCGACGGCCGCGTACATGCTGTTGAGCGCGCCCGCGACAGCACCGATGGCCATGATGCCCGCCACCACCGCGGCAAGAATCCCGATGACGTGCGTCATGCCCTTGGATTGATCGGTGTAGTAAGCCTTGGTCGTCTGCGCCTGCACTTTCAGGCGCGGGTCGCTCGCGAGGGCCGCCTTGAACGCCGCGAAGGCCTTGGCGTCGCTCAGGCGCACCGTCACCGACTGCACGCTGCTGCCGCGGTGAAACGCCGTGCCGACCACGTTGACGTCACCCCAGAGCTCAGAGTCATGCGCGCCAGCGTGGGCGAACTCCCCGACGATTTTCCACGGCTGCCCGTTGATCGTGATCCTCGAGCCGACCGAGGTGTGCGCGAACTCCCGCAGGGCGTTCTTGCCGACGATGAGCTCGCGCATCCCGCTGCGGAAGCGCCGCCCGGCGATGATCTTGGCGTGATCGCGCACCGCCCACACCTCGGGCCCCACGCCGCGGATCTGCGCCGTTCCCGCCTGCCCGCCGCGCTTCGGCAGCGACACCGACACCACCACCTCGCCCGAGGTGAGCGGCTGGCCCTGCGCATTGCGGGCGACCTGGGGCAGCTGCCCGATGAGCATGACGCTCTGCTGAGTCAGATTCGAGGAGGCCTCGGTGAGCGCCCCGCCGCGCAGCACGATGGCCCGCTGCTCGCTGCCGGTCGCGCGGAACGTCGCTTCATAGCCCTGGCCCATGGCGAGCAGCGCCACCAGCACGCCGACGACCCCGGCGATGCCCACGATCACGACCGAGGCGCCGCCCCAGCGCTGCGGCAGCGTGGAGATGCCCGAGGCGGTCACGGAGCTCATCTGCCGGCCGGTGCGCGTGAAGGCGAGCCACAGCGCAAGCAGCGCCACCAGCAAAGCGATGCCCACCCAGGGCAGCACGATGGTCGCTGCAACACCGAGTGTGAGCGCGAGCAGCACGAGCGCCCCGGAGAGGAGTTTCTTCAGCATCGGGCCTCCTTAGCGGCCCGCCAGCGCGTTGACGATGCTCAGGCGCATGCCGCGGCGGGCCGGCAGCGCCCCGACCGCAAGGCCGATCAGTGCCATCAGCACGATCCCGCGCAGCCAGATCGCCCCGGCCACCGGCAGCATCGGCAGCTGCGAACCGAGCTGCGCCTGCAGGACATGCACCGTGGCGCCGGCGAGCAGCAGCCCGAGCGCACCGCCGAGCAGCATCAGCAGCACCGACTCGGCGAGCACCAGCGCAAGCACCGAGCGGTTGGAGAAGCCGAGGGTCTTCAGCACCGCGAGCTCCGGCGTGCGCTCGCGCACCGCCTGCGCCATGGTGTTGCCGGTCAGCAGCATCAGCGTGAAGAACACCGCCCCCATGATGGCGTGCACGATCAGTCCGAGGTCGACGTACTGACTGTAGAAATCCGCCGCGAAGGCGCTCGAGGTCTGC
>JAKAYU010000065.1 GCA_021809525.1 Pseudomonadota bacterium
GGACCCCCAACTTCGAGGCGCCCTCGAACCACAAGTACGACACGGCCGACTACTACAAGGTCGATCCGGGGTTCGGCACGGCGGCGGATCTGGAGCAGTTGATCCAGGACGTGCACAGCAGCGCGAACGGGCCGGAGGGCTACATCATCCTCGATGGGGTCTTCAACCACACCGGCGACAGCAACTGCTGGTTCGGCCGGGAAACCTACGGGACGTTAACCTGCTCGGTGACGGGCGCGTACCAGTCGCAGTCGAGTCCGTACTATTCCTGGTACACATTCGAGAGCTGGCCCGATCAGTACTCGAGCTTCCTGGATGCGGTGCCCACGATGCCCAAGCTCAACTACGGCGCTACCGGCTCGCCGGTGCGCGAGCAGATCTACGCCGCGCCGAACTCGGTGGTGCAGACCTATCTGAAGGGACCTTTAGGCATCGACGGCTGGCGGCTCGACTCGGCGCAGATGCTCGACGCGGACGGCAACGGCGGCTCGGACGCTACCAACCATCAGATCATGGAGGAGCTGCGCTCGGCGGTGCTGTCGGTCAATCCGAACGCGGAGATCCTAGGGGAGTATTGGGGCGATCCAGCGCCGTGGCTGGACAACGGCAACCAGTGGGATGGCGCCATGAACTACAACGGATTCACCGATCCGCTTTCCGAGTGGCTGTGCGGCGTCGATGAGGGCGGCAAGACCGCTTCGATCGACGTGACGCAGTTTGACAGCTGGCTGCGCGCTGCCCGCGCCGATGTGCCGATGAACGCGCTCGAGACCATGACCAACGAGCTCGGCACCCACGACACACCGCGCTTCACGACCCGCTGCGGCGACGATCTGGCGAAGACCGAACTCGCGATGGTCTTCCAGTTCACTTACATCGGCACGCCGACGATCTATTACGGCGATGAGTACGGCATGCACGGTGCCGGCGATCCGGATGACCGGCGCACCTTCGACTGGTCGAAGGCCACGCTCTCCGATCCGCCGGTGGCGCTCGCGCACAAGCTGATTGTCATCCGCCAGACCTACCCGGCGCTGCGCACCGGATCGTTCATGACCCTGATCACGGACGATGCCGACGATGTCTACGCGTACGGCCGCTTCGATGCGAGCAATCGCATCGCGGTGGTGCTGAACGCCGCTGCCGACGCGCAAAACGTCACGGTACCGGTGTGGCAGCTCAGCATGACCAACGGGTCGACGGTGACGGATCTGCTCTCGGGCACCGCCTACCCGGTCAGCAATGGTAATGTCGCGGTAACCGTACCGGCCGATTCCGGAGTGATACTCGAGCAATGAGCAACGATGCACGAAACGCGCAGCCGGGCGCACTGGCGCGCACTGGCGTACTGATCGGATGGGCTGCTGCCGTGATGGCGGCGGCGATGCCGGCGCTCGCCGGGAACTGGCACACGAGGCTCCGCTGGCAAGGCCGTGAAACTCGGGTCACGCGGCGCCCCGGCGGTGGTTACGTGCTGCATGCCCCGGCCCGTACCCGCATCATCCGCTCGCAGCGCGATCGCGCTCGAACGGCCAGCGTGCTCTTCGATGCGCTGTTCGACCTCGCACAGTCGGATCTGCGCAAGGACTCGGTGAGCGCCATCCACGATCCGGCCTTCAACCACGGCAAACCCATTCCCTGCCGTTGTTTCATCGCCGGCAAGGACTGGCCGTTCGCCTGGACTCGCGATCTGTCCTATTCCACCGACCTGGCGCTCTGGCGGTTCGATCCGACGCGCGCACGGACTTCGCTGCTGTTCAAGCTCTCCCCAGCGCGCACGAGCAGTGTGCGGCCGGGACTGTACGTGATGGAGGACACCGGCTCGGGCGGCAGCTGGCCAGTCAGCACCGATCGGATGGTGTGGTTTCTCGGCGCACGGCATCTGCTCGGCAGCCGCTCCTTCGCCGCCACGGTCTACCAGGCATTGCAGGACAATCTGGCGCAGGACCGCCGCTATACCTTCGATCGCCACGTCGGCCTGTATCGCGGCGAGACATCGTTTCTCGACTGGCGCCAGCAGACGTATCCGGAATGGACTGCGCACAACGTAGTATTCATCGCGCAGTCGTTCTCGCTGTCGACCAACGTGCTGCATTACGAGGCGCTGCGACTTGCGGCGACGATGGCGCGCCAGCGCAGGCAGGCCGCGCTGGCGCGCCGCTATTCGGCCCAGGCGACAGCACTGCGCCAAGCCATCAACCGTCGCTTCTGGCAGCCCAAGCAGGGCCTGTACATGAGCTACATCGGCGGCCGGGTCAATCCCGCGCCCTACGATGCGTACGATCTGCTCGGCATCGACCTGGCGGTCATAAGCGGAGTGGCCCCGCCGGCGCGCGCGCGTCTCGCCCTCGCACGGTATCCGGCCTGGCCGGCCGGCAGTCCGGTGATCTGGCCCGAGCGGCGCGATCAACCCATCTACCACAACCGGGCCATCTGGCCGTTCGTCAGCGATTACACCCTGCGCGCCGCGCGGCGCGTGCAGGACGTGCCGCTGATCACGCACGAGCTGCGCTCGCTGATACGCGGCGCGGCGCTCGCCGGCTCGAACATGGAGAATTTCTCGCTGCTCGCGCAATCGACCCACGTGCCCGGCCGGCTCGGCGGCCCGGTGGTCGACTCGCGCCGGCAGCTCTGGTCGGTGGCAGGCTATCTCGACATGGTGGTCCGCGGCGTGTTCGGCGTGCGGGACAACGGCAGCGTGCACCCCGAACTGCCCGCTTCCCTGGTGCCGATGCTCTTCGGCACCCGCCGGAGCATCAGCCTGAGCCTCGGCACCCGACGCATCGTCCTCGAGCGGCCGGCGAGCATCGCCGGCAACCTGCTCGTAGCCGGGGCGGTCCGCCGGCAGGGCCACGTGACGTGGGTTCGGCTGGTGAGCCGCCACGTCCACTCCGCGCCGCTGCGGCTGCATGCGCCGATGTATCTGCCTGCCACGCCGCCGGCGCCGACGGTGAGCACGGACGGGACGCACTGGCGCGTCCGCTCGACGGTGCCCGGCGTCCTGTATCTGAACGGCAGGCTCCTCGGGCGGATCTCCGGAACACTGCGGGTCGCGCAGAGCGACGGACTGCAATGCTTCAGCGTCGCTGCCCTCGGGCGCGGCGGATTGCAGTCGCTGCACAGCCGCGCGCGCTGCGTCGGTCCCGTGAGCACCGTGGGATCGGCGTGGCCCCGGTATTGGAGCGCACCGCGCACCGGGGTCTATCTGGCCTGGGTGGACTACAATAACGACCATGGGCCGATCAGCACCGGAATCACTGCCGCAGTGCGGCGCATGGTCATCCGCTGCGGCGGTGAGTCCCCGCAGCAGCAACCGCTCGTCATGCCGCACAGCCACGGCGTGCAGGCCTCCACGGTGGTTCGGTTCCACGCGCGCGCGGACGCGCGCTGCACGTTCAGTCTCTCCGGTGGATTCAATATGAGCGATCTGGCGCACTACGCCTACTACACCGGCGGGCAGGGTGGGGCCTCTGGCCCGGTGGACAGTGCGCAAATCTTCGCTCTGCGCATCGCGCCACTCGCGCAGGAGCTCAAGCGGTGAACGGCAAGCCCGAGTTGTCGGTCCGGCAGATACTCAACATGTCGGTCGGCTTTCTCGGGATCCAGTTCGCCTTCGGACTGCAGAACGCCAACGTCAGTCGCATCTTCCAGACGCTCGGCGCGCACGTGGCGCAGATTCCGGCGCTGTGGATCGCCGCGCCCCTCACGGGGCTCCTGGTGCAGCCGATCATCGGCTACGCCTCTGACCGCACCTGGGGACGGTTCGGGCGGCGCCGGCCGTACTTCCTGGCCGGTGCCGTCCTCACCACCATTGCGCTGCTGGTGATGCCCGACTCGCCCGTGCTGTGGGTCGCCGCGATGATGCTGTGGCTGATGGATGCCTCCGTGAACGTCTCCATGGAACCGTTCCGGGCGTTTGTCGCCGACCAGCTGCCGAGCACGCAGCGGCCGCTCGGGTTTGCCCTGCAGACCCTGTTCATCGGCATCGGCGCGGTGCTCTCGTCGGTGCTGCCGTGGGTGTTGGCGCGTTTCGGCGTCGCAAACCTCGCGCCCCCCGGTGAGATTCCGGCCACGGTGCGCATTTCGTTCTACGTCGGAGGCGCCGTGCTGATGGGGGCGGTGCTGTGGACCGTTCTCACGACGCGCGAGTATCCGCCGGAGCGTCTGCGCGGGTTCGCGGACTCACCGCCGGCGCCCCGCCGGCTGGATGTGGCGCGTGCCTGGCGGCCGGGCGTTGTGCTGCTCGTGCTCGGCGCTCTCGGCATCGGTTTGATCCGCCATTTCGCGCTCGAGCAGCAGCTGTATCTGCTCGCCGGTGGCCTCGCCATCGGCGGGGCGCTGTTTCTGTGGCTCAGCCGCTCGCGCAGCCGCGGCATGGTCCGGCAGGTGATGGCGGATCTGTACGGCATGCCGCGCTCGATGCGCCGCCTGGCCTGGGTGCAGTTCTTTTCCTGGTTCGCCATGTTCGCGCTGTGGATCTACACCACTCCGGCGGTGACCGCGGTGCAGTTCGGCAGCAGCAATCCGCTCTCGAGCGCCTATAACGCGGGTGCCAACTGGGTGGACGTGCTGTTCGGCGCATACAACGGCTTTGCGGTGCTCGCCGCGCTCATTATTCCGCAGATCGTGCGTCGGGCGGGCGTGCGCTGGACGCACGTTATCAATCTGGCCGCGGCGGCCGCCGGCCTGATCTCCTTCCTCTGGGTGCGCGATCCGCGCTGGCTGCTGCTGTCGATGCTCGGCGTGGGTTTCGGCTGGGCCTCGATCCTCTCCCTGCCGTACACCTTGCTCGCCGACAGCCTGCCGGCGGAGAAAATGGGCGTGTACATGGGGATCTTCAATTTCTTCGTCGTCATTCCGCAGCTGCTCGCCGCGAGCGTCCTCGGGGCGCTGCTCGAGGCATTCTTTGACGGCCGCGCAGTCTTCGGGCTGGTGCTGGGCGGGGTGAGCCTGGCCCTCGCGGGGCTGTGCACGCTGCGCGTTGCGGAGCCCGGCGCGGGTGTGCTGGCCGCCGCGCCCGCGCCGCAGGCCTAGCCGGCACCGGCTGGCGGCCGGCCGATCGGGTATCCTGTGCGGATGCTGATCGAGCGCATCTGGACGGGCAACGCCTACCGCAATTTCCACTACCTGGTGGCCTGCCCCGAGACCGGCGAGGCGCTCGCGATCGACCCGCTCGAATGGCGGCTGTGCCTCGATGCGGCCGAGCGCAAGGGCTGGCGGATCACCCAGATCCTCAATACCCACGAGCACCGCGACCACACCGGCGGCAATGCGGGCCTGGTGGAGGCGACCGGCGCGAAGGTACTGGCGCACGCGCTTGCCGCCGCCCGCATCGGCGGGGTCGACCGCGGACTCGCCGCCGGCGATCTGATCCGCATCGGGCGGCTCGAGCTGGAGTGCCTGGACACCCCCGGGCATACCCTCGCGCACGTGTGCCTGCTGGTGCACGGGGAGCGCCCCGCGCTGTTCTCCGGTGACACCCTGTTCAATGCGGGCGCGGGCAACTGCCACAACGGCGGCGATCCCGGGCGGCTCTATGAGACCTTCAGCCGGCTGCTCGCGCGCCTGCCGGACGCGACCCGGGTCTTCCCGGGCCACGAATATCTCGTACGCAATCTCGAATTCACGCTCGATCGCGAGCCGGACAACGCGGCGGCGCAAGAACTCCTGAGGCGCGTGCGGGGCGCGGAGCCGGCCGATGCACCCGTCACCACGCTCGCGGACGAGCGGGTCATCAACACCTTCCTGCGCCTCGAGAGCGCCACGGTGATCGAGCGGCTGCGCGAGGTCTTTCCCGCGCTCGACGCTCAACCCGATGCGCGTACGGTCTTTCTGCGGCTGCGCGAGCTGCGCAACCGCTGGTAGTAGAATGCCCCGCCCATGAATCTGGACCCGATCCTCGAGCGCCTCAACGCGGCCCAGCGGGCCGCGGTGACCGCGCCCCTCGGGCCGGTGCTGGTGCTGGCGGGCGCCGGCAGCGGCAAGACCCGGGTGCTCACCCACCGCATCGCCTGGCTGATCCAGGCCGAAGGCGTCTCGCCGCACGCCATTCTGGCGGTGACCTTCACCAACAAGGCCGCCGGCGAGATGCGCGCGCGCATCGAGAGCCTGCTCGGCATGCCGCCGGGGGTGCTGTGGATCGGGACCTTCCACGGCATCGCCCACCGGCTGCTGCGGCGTCACTGGCACGAGGCGGGGCTCACGGAGAGCTTCCAGATCATCGATGCCGAGGACCAGCAGCGCCTCATCAAGAAGCTGCTCAAGGCGCAGCAGCTCGATGAGTCCCGCTGGGTGCCGCGCGAGGTGCAGTGGTTCATCAATTCAAACAAGGACGAGGGGCGCCGCAGCAAGCACCTGAAACCCGGCAACGATCCGATCCGCGCGCAGATGATCCGGCTGTACGCGCTGTACGAAGATGCGTGCGCGCGCAGCGGCGTGGTTGATTTCGCCGAACTGCTGCTGCGCTCGTACGAGCTGTGGCGCGATCAGCCGGCGCTGCGCGAGCATTACCGCCAGCGCTTCCGCCACGTGCTGGTCGACGAGTTCCAGGATACCAACACCATACAGTACGCGTGGTTGAAGCTTATTGCTGGCGACGATGGCTGCCCGTTCGTGGTCGGTGATGACGATCAGTGTCTCGCGGCGGGCACATTGGTCACGATGGCCGATGGGTCCGAGAAGGCCATAGAAGCGATCACGGCCGGTGAGAAGGTTCTTTCTGGCTACGGTAACGGCGATTTCCGGCCGGCCTCAGTCACTGAAAAATTCGTCACCCGCCGTCAGGGGCCAATTGTCTCACTGCACATGCGCTCAGGACGGGTCATCCGCAGTACACCAGAGCACACACACCTTGCGGGTTACCTTCCGGGTGAAACGCCGCAAACATACTTTCTTTACCTCATGCACAAGGAGGGCATCGGGTATCGCCTGGGAACCTCCCAGCTCTACACGAATGGCCAAGCGAAGCCTATGGCAGGCTTCAAGCAGCGCGCCTTGGCTGAGCACGCTGATGCCGCCTGGGTGATCCGCACCCATTCGAATGAGAATGATGCGCGCCTGGACGAGATGCTGACTTCCTTGCGATACGGGTTGCCGACGCTGCCGTTCCGTTCCCAAAAAGGCAAGGCGCACAATGGTCTGGTACATGACCCGCAGTACATCGCGCAAGTTTTTCGCACCATCGATACAGCAGGCGCGGCCCTGCGACTTCTCGCCGAAACCGGCCTCGACCCAGAGCGCCCGCATCATACACCGCGCAGCCGGAATTCCTGCCGCCGCAACATGGTGATTACGTTGTGCGGCGACCGCCGAGGATCAAGTCCCATGCACTGCATCAGCATCGTTGGCACTGACGATGCCGATCGCATTGCACTTGAGGAACTCGGCTTGAGCGTTCGATCGGCCAAGCGTGGCGGGCGGAGTTGGCGGTTTGCGACCGTCCGGAGCGACTTTGGCGAACTGATGGTCATCGCCAAACGAATCCGCGAGGCGCTCGGCGCACGTTATATCCTGCAGGCGAGAATCCTCAGTCGTTCGCTGCCGTTCGTTCGCGCGGGTAGTGTCCGGCCGGGGATGGTTATGGCAACCGACGCGGCAAGCTTCGATGTCGTGGATCGAGTCGAGCACGAGCACGCCGACGTGGAAGTTTACGATCTGAATATCGATCGCACCCACAACTACATCGCAAACGGTGTCGTCACGCACAATTCGGTCTACGGCTGGCGCGGCGCACGCGTGGAGAACCTGCAGCAGTTCAGCCGCGATTTTCCGGCGGTGAAGCTGTTCCGGTTGGAGCAGAACTACCGTTCCACCGGGACCATCCTCGCCGCCGCCAATGGCCTGATCGCGAACAATGCCGGCCGCCTCGGCAAGACCCTCTGGACCAGCGGAACACAGGGCGAGCCGATCCGGCTCTATGCCGCTTTCAACGAGCGCGACGAGGCGGAGTTCGTCTGTCAGCGCATTCGCGACCACGTGGCGCACGGTGGACTGCATCGTGACGTGGCCGTTCTTTACCGCTCGAATGCCCAGTCGCGTGTATTCGAAGAGACGTTCCTCGCTGCGCGCGTACCGTACCGTGTGTACGGAGGCCTGCGCTTCTTCGAGCGCGCCGAAATCAAGGACGCCCTGGCGTACATGCGGCTCATCGTCAATCGGCGCGATGACGCCTCCTTTGAGCGCGTGGTCAACCTGCCGACGCGCGGCATCGGCGCGAAGAGTCTCGATACGGTCCGCGCCGCGGCCCGCGCGGCCGGCGGTCCGCTCTGGGAGGCTGCGCATGAGTGTCTCGGCGATGCGCTCGGACCGAAAGCCTCCGGGGCGCTGCGTGGCTTTCTCGAGCTCATCGAGCGGCTGGCCGCAGAGGTCAAGGGGCTCGCGCTGCACGAGCAGGTCGACCGCATGCTCGCCGTCACGGGACTGATCGAATTCCATCGCCGCGACAAGGCCGATCGCGGCGAGGCCCGCGTCGAGAACCTTGAGGAGCTGGTGAGCGCCGCGCGCGGCTTCAGCACCGACGGGCTCGAGGCCGAGTTGCCCCCGCTCGAGGCCTTCCTCGCGCACGTGACGCTCGAGTCGGGCGAGGGGCAGGCGGACGCCTGGGAGGACTGCGTGCAGATGATGACGCTGCACACGGCCAAGGGACTTGAGTTTCCCATCGTGTTCCTGAGCGGGATGGAGGACGGCCTGTTTCCCCACCAGCGCTCGATAGGTGACCTCGACGGCCTCGAGGAAGAGCGCCGGCTCTGCTACGTGGGTATGACGCGCGCGATGAAGCAGCTGTACCTGACTTACGCCGAGCAGCGCCGCCTGCACGGCATCGACAATTTCAGCCAGCCTTCGCGCTTCATCAAGGAGACTCCTCAGGAGCTGATCGAGGAGATCCGCCCACGGCTGCAAGTGAGCCGGCCCGTGGCGGCCGGACGCTTCGCCCGGGAGCCTGCGTACGAGCCCGCAGGCGGGCGCCATCCGGGCTACGCCGCGCGCAGCGAGCACCCGCCCATGCCCGGCATCCGTCTCGGGGCGCGAGTGCGTCACGGCAAGTTCGGCGAAGGGGTGATCCTGAACCTCGAGGGCAACGGCCCGCAGGCCCGCGTGCAGGTGAACTTCGAGCGGCAGGGTACGAAGTGGCTGGTCATGCAGTACGCGAATCTGGAACCCTTATGAAGATACTGATCCTCGGCGCCGGCCAGGTCGGCCGCACGGTGGCCCGGCATTTCTCACGCGAGGAGGCCAACGACGTCACCGTGGTCGACAACGACGAGGAGGTGCTGCGCGATCTGCAGGACCGCCTGGACGTGCACACGGTCGCCGGCAACGCCGCGTTCCCGACCGTGTTGCAAGCCGCCGGAGCCGGCGAAGCGGACCTCCTGGTTGCGCTGACCAACAGCGACGAGGTCAACATGATGGCCTGCGAGGTGGCGTTCCGGCTGTTCCGCACGCCAACCAAGATTGCGCGTATCCGCTCCGCCGAATACACCTCCCGCCCGCAGCTGTTCAGCGAGACGGCGATCCCGGTGGACGTGTTCATCAGCCCCGAGCAGCTCGTCACCGAGTACCTCGAGCGGCTGATTCATCACCCCGGGGCGCTGCAGGTGCTCGAGTTTGCCGCCGGCAAGGTGCGGCTTGCCGGGGCGCGTGCCGAGCAGGACGGTGCGCTCGTGGGGCACAGCCTGCGCGAGCTGCCGGAGCATCTAAAGCAGGCTGACATGCGCGTGGTGGCCATCTATCGCGGCGGGCGGCTCGTGCCGCCGGACGGCGATACGCTCATCGAGGCGGGAGACGAGGTGTTCTTCCTGGCCGCCCAGGAAGACGTCCAGCGCGTGATCCATCAGCTGCGGCGGGAGGACTCGCGCGTGCGCCGCGTCCTGATCGCCGGCGGCGGCAACATCGGCTTGCGTCTGGCGCGCTCGCTCGAGCGCAGCGCGCAGGTCAAGCTGATCGAGCACGATCCGCGCCGGGCGCAGCTCGTTTCCGAGCAGCTCGAGAATACCATCGTGCTCGCCGGAGATGCCGCCGACGAGGAGCTGCTCATCGAGGAGAACATCGATGCCGCCGACGTGTTCGTCGCAACCACCAATTCGGAAGAGGCCAACATCCTCTCGGCCATGCTCGCGAAGCGCCTCGGGGCGCGCAGGGTAATGGCCCTGGTGAACAAGCTTTCGTACGCGGATCTCATCGGCAGCGGCAGCATCGACGTCGCGATCGCACCGCAGACCATCACGATCGGATCGCTTCTTGCCCACGTGCGGCGCGGCGATGTGGTGCGTGTGCACGCGCTGCGCCGGGGGACCGCTGAGGCGATCGAGGCGGTGGCGCACGGCGAGGCGCATAATTCACGCGTCGTCGGACGCGAAGTCGGCGAGATCGTGCTTCCTGAAGGGGCCGCGATCGGCGCTATCGTGCGCAGCGAGGAGGTGCTGATGGCGCATCACGATACCCGCGTGCAATCGAACGACCACCTCATCCTCTTTCTCGCCGACCGGCGCCACATCGATGCAGTCGAGCGGCTGCTCATGCGGACCGCGCCCTAGACCCGCCGCATGCTCGGCATCCTCTATTTCCTGGGCTTGATTCTGGCCGCTTTCGGCCTGGTTTACCTGTTGCCGATCGGCTGCTCGCTCGCCACGGGTGATGGCCTCTGGCCGATATTTCTGGTGTGCGCGGCGCTCACCGCCGTGATCGGCACCGGGCTGGCGACCCTGACCTACAAGTACCGGCGCGAGCTCAAGCCACGCGACGGCTTCATGCTGGTGACGGTCGGCTGGGCGCTGCTCGCCGTGGCGGCGACCCTGCCGCTGATGATGGCCATGCCGGGGCTCACCTTCACGCGCGCGCTGTTCGAGACCATGTCGGGCCTGACCACCACCGGCTCGACCGTGCTCACCGGCCTCGACACGCTCGCTCCGTCGCTGAACTTCTGGCGTTGCTCGCTCATCTGGGTCGGCGGACTGGCGGTGATCGTGGTGGCGATGGGCGTGATGCCGCTGCTCGGCATCGGCGGGATGCAGCTGTACAAGGCCGATGCGCCCGGTCCCGTGAAGGATCAGAAGCTCGAGCCGCGCATCACCGAGGCGGCCCGCTCGGTCTGGCTCGTCTACGTGCTGCTCACGATCGCCGGTATCATCGGGCTGCGCGTTGCCGGCATGACCTGGTTCGATGCGATCTGCCACGCCTTCTCGGCCGTTTCGCTGGGGGGGTTCTCGACGCACGACGCCAGCATCGCCTACTTCCACTCCGCGGCGGTGGAAGTCGTGCTGATGGTGCTGATGCTGGTGGCGTCGATGAATTTCACGCGGCATTTCGTCGCGCTGCGCCGCCTGACGCTCAAGCCCTACCGCAATGACCCGGAATTCAAGGCGATGGCGATCGTTCTGTCGCTGAGCATCCTCGGGATCACCCTGCTGCTGCTTACCGACGGCGTCTATCCAACTTTTAACACCTCGCTGCGTTATGCGGCCTTCAATGTCATTTCCATGGCGACCACCACGGGCTGGGTATCGGTCGGACGCGGCGGCTTCAACCACTGGCCGGTATTCGCGCCGATTTGGATGCTGTTTCTAACCGGTTTCGTGTGCAGTACCGGCACCACTGGCGGGGGCATCAAAATGTTTCGCACGCTGGTGCTGGCGCGCCAGGCCGAGCGCGAGCTGAAGCTGCTGGTGCACCCGAGCGGCGTGGCGCCCGTGCGGGTCGGGCGCCGGCCGATCCCCGAGCGGGTGGGCGATGCGATCCTGGCATTCATCTTCCTGTACTTCATGGCCCTCGCGCTGCTGGTGTTCGCGATGCTGCTCACCGGCATGGGGTTCGACTCCGCATTCCGGGTAGTGGTCGCCTCAGTGAACAACACCGCTTACGGGCTGCCCGGCCATGCGCTGTGGAACCTGCATGCCTTGACGAGCCCGCAGATCTGGATCTGCACCACCGCGATGCTGCTCGGTCGGCTCGAGATCTTCAGCGTCATCGTGCTTTTTACCCGCACCTTCTGGCGCAAGTAGCCGCGTGGCGCGACCGGCGGCCGCAGCCGCTCAGTGCGCCTCGGCGCGCAGGCCGAGCTCCCTGCTGTAGGTGACGTCCATGACGTTGTCGTACCAGCCGGTCACGCGCGGCTTGACCAGGTGCTTGCTCACGTAGAAGTAAATCGGGATGATCGGCTGATCGTGCAGCATCAGCCGTTCGGCGCGCTCGAGGAGCGCGATGCGGCGGGCGGGATTGATCGTGGCTTGGGCGCGGTCTACCAGCCGGTCGTAGGCCGGATTGTCGTAGTGGGGCAGATTGATCCCGAAGTCGCTCTTGAAGTATTGCGCGAACGTATACGGATCGTTGTAATCGCCGACCCAGCTCGAGCGGAATACGGTGGCCTTGCCGTTGCTTATGTCGTGCATCAGGGAGCTGAAGTCCTCCTGTTGCAGCCGCACGCGCACGCCGAGCGCCCGGCGCCACATCGATGCCACGGCTAGCGCGATGTCCTCGTGAATCTCCCCGGTGTTGTATTCGAGCGTGAAGCGCAGAGGATGCGCGGCGGAGTAGCCGGCCGCGGCGTACAGCCGCCGCGCCGCCGCGACGCGCGCGGCGATGCCGAGGCGGCTCCAGGCGGGCGGCTGCGTCTCATAGCCGTCGACCCCGGGCGGCACCCAGCTGTACGCCGGCGGCTCGCCGGCGCGCAGCACGAAGCGCGTGATCCGTCGCCGGTCGATCACCATGGCGAGCGCGCGGCGCAGCCCCGGCTTGCCCTTGAACGGCGGCCGGCGCAGGTTGAAGCCGTAGAAATAGGTGCCGAGCTGCGGCTCGATGTGCAGCTGGCCGCCCAGATGCGTGCGGATCCAGCCGAGCTCGGCGCGCGGCACCACATCCATGATGTCGAGCTCCCCGGCACGGTACATCTCGAGCTCGGCGTTCTCGTCCGTGGCGATGACGTAGCGCACCCCCGCGAGATGCGTCTCGGCGTTGCGCCAATAGTCCGGATTGCGCGTCAGCTGGATGTACGAGCCGTGCACCCACTGGGTGAGCACGAAGGCGCCGTCGGAGGGCATGTGGCCGGGCTGCGCGTACGTGGCACCGTACTTCGCGAGCAGCGCCGGATCCACCGGGCAGGTGGCCGGATGGGCCATCAGCGCCGGCAAATACTGCGCGGGCGTGCGTAGCCTGATCACCACGGTGTATGGGGAGGGCGCCAGCACTCCGAGCTCCCTGAGGGGGCGCCGCCCGGCGATGATGCCGGGGGCGTGACGGATCACGCTTACCACCTCGGCGTAATCGGACGCGGTCCGCGGGCTGACCAGCCGTCGCAGGCCCGCCACGAAATCCGCGGCCACCACCGGCGCGCCGGTCGACCAGCGGGCATTCTTGCGCAGCGTGAAGGTGTAGGTTTTCCCGTCGGGGCTCACGGACCAGCCGGTGGCGATGCCCGGGGCGGGCCGGCCGCGGCGGTCGAGTGTCGTCAATCCCTCACAGATGTCGCGCAGCACCCGCTGGGCTTCGACGGTGCGGGCCTTCTGCGGGTCGAGGGAATCGGGTTCGAGATCGAGCCCGTGCAGCAGAATGTCCTGCCCGGCGGCGCTGCGGGGCATCTGACCGGCTCGCTGGGCGCAGCCGCCGAGCGCGGTGAACGCGAGCAATACGAGGGCGCCGCGGACGAATCGGCCGCTCATCGCCGCTCAGTGAGCCGGACGGAGACGGTGTTCGTTGATCTGCTCGCGCAGGCTCGCTGTCGCACTGCGCGCCGCAGCCGCAAAGTTCTCGCCCCCCGAGGCGTACAGGATGCCTCGCGAGGAGCTGATGATGAGCCCGGTCCCGGCGGCGGTCTGGCCGTTGCGCACCGCCGCGGCGACGTCACCGCCCTGCGCGCCGACCCCCGGTACGAGCAGCGGCATCTCCCCGACGATGCGCCGCACCTCGGCGAGTTCCTGGGGATAGGTCGCGCCCACCACCAACAGACAGTTGCCACGCGTATTCCACTGCCGCGCGGCCAAGTCGGCCACCACGTGATAGAGCCGGCGGCCCTGACCGTCCACCGTGAGATCCTGCAGATCGCGCGCACCGGGGTTGGAGGTGCGGCACAGCACGATCACGCCGCGGTCTGCTTGTCGCAGAAACGGCTCGAGCGAGTCACCGCCGAGGTACGGATTGACCGTCACGGCGTCGGCGCCATAGCGCTCGAACGCCTCGTTGGCGTAGCGCTCCGCGGTGTTGCCCACATCGCCGCGCTTGGCATCGAGGATCACTGGCACGTCCGGATAGGTCGCGTGGATGTACTCGATGGTGCGCTGCAGCTGATCCTCCGCCTCGTAGGCCGCGTAGTGCGCGAACTGCGGCTTGTAGGCGCAGACCAGATCCGCAGTCGCATCGATGATCGCCTTGTTGAACTGGAAGATCGGCGAGGCGTGCGCCGCGATGTGCTCGGGGAAGCGCTCGATCTCCGGATCGAGTCCGACGCACACCAGCGAGTCGCTGCGTGCCCAACTGCGCGCGAGCCGGTCGATGAAGGCGCTCATGCCACGCGCGTCCCGGCCGCGAGCGAGCGCTTCTTCAGGTGCACCAGCAGCAGCGTGACCGCCGCCGGCGTCACGCCGGGCACCCGGCCCGCCTGACCGACCGTGGCGGGCCGGTATTCGCTGAGCCGCGCGCGCACCTCGTGCGACAGACCGGCAACCTCGGCGTAATCGATGTCTTCGGGCAAACGGGTCTCCTCATTGCGGCGCTGGCGGGCGATCTCGTCCTGCTGGCGCTCGATGTAGCCGGCGTATTTGGCGAGCGCCTCCACCTGCGTGCGCAGCTGTGCTGCGATGCGCTCGTCGGTCTCGTGGGGCGAGTCGGCTTCGGCGCTCTCGCCGACGATCTCCAGCAGGGCCGCGTAGCACACTTCCGGCCGGCGCAGCAGCTCGAACGCACAGACGTCGCGGGCGAGCGGTCCACCGAGCACGCGCGCGCACCAGTCGGCGTCGAGTACCTGCGGGTGCAGCCGCACGCCGCGCAGCCGCTCGACCTCGCGCTCGATGCGGCGCTGCTTGGTCTCGAACAGCCGCCAGCGCTCCTCGTCGATCAGGCCGAGCCGGCGGCCGATCGGCGTCAGGCGCGCATCGGCATTGTCCTCGCGCAGCAGCAGCCGATGTTCGGCGCGACTGGTGAACATGCGATACGGCTCGCGCGTGCCGCGCGTGACCAGATCATCGACCAGTACGCCGAGATAGCCGTCGCTGCGCTGCGGCACCCAGGGGGCTTCCCCGCGTGCCGCGAGCGCGGCGTTGATGCCGGCAAGCAGTCCCTGCGCGGCGGCCTCCTCGTAACCGGTCGTGCCGTTGATCTGACCAGCGAAGTACAGGCCGCCGATCACGCGGGTCTCGAGAGACGGGCGCAGATCGCGCGGGTCGAAGAAGTCGTATTCGATCGCGTAGCCCGGGCGGGTCAGGTGCGCGCGCTCGAACCCCGGAATGCTGTGCACCAGCGCGAGCTGCACGTCGAACGGCAGGCTGGTGGAGATACCGTTGGGATAGATCTCGTGCGTGGTGAGCCCTTCGGGCTCAACGAAGATCTGATGCGAGGTGCGCTCGGCGAAG
>JAKAYU010000297.1 GCA_021809525.1 Pseudomonadota bacterium
TGCTGACTCGACTGCCGATCATCACATCCTCACCAATGCGCGCATGGCCGATCATGCAGTAGGCGCCCATCGACACGTGGCGCGCGATCGTGACCGAGCGGTGGCTGAACAGGGTGCCGAAACCAATCCGGACCTCCCAGGAGCATCGATCCAGGGTGCCGAAATAGTAGGCGGCGCGCAGCCAATGCCCCGGGAACCCCGGGACCACCGCCAGCGCCTGGCCGAAAAGACCAAAGATGACCTCGGTCCGGGTGAATCGCTTCTCGAGCCACGCAAGCGCAATCAGCGGCAGCATCGCCAAGAGAGCGAGCGCGAAGACACCTGCCTTGACGGCACGACGAACTGACCCGCCGCGGGCTGAAGAGGCACCGTTCATGCGCACTCCTGGGCGCGGCTCGCGCCCATAGATCGGTACAGGGTCCGATAGCGGCCGATCATCCGCGGAAACGTGAAATGCTCCTCAAAGCGGTGCCGGCCGGCACGCGCATAGCGCTCACAAACCGCCGGATCGCGGGCCGCCGCTAGAATCGCGTCGACAAGCGCTGCCGTATCCTCGGACGGTATCACCCAGCCGGAGAGTCCGGCGAGCACGACTTCCGGGTTGCCGCCCACCGCAGTCACAGCCGCCGGAACACCCGCGGCCATGGCTTCGAGCAAGGCCATCGAAGTGCCTTCGCTGAAACTTGCCAGCACAAACAGGTCGAGGCACTGCACGAGCCGGCGCGCATCGGCGCGAAAGCCGGTCAGGCGCACCGCGTCGGTCAAGCCCGACCGTGCAATGAGCGCCTGAATTGCACCGAACTCGGGGCCATCCCCAATGAGCAGGCCGCGGATACGGCGCTCGCCCGCGCGTGCCCGCGCCAGCGCCGCCACCAGCATGGGCAGATTCTTGATCGGATCGAAGCGGCCGACCGTGCCGACGACGAAGGCCTCCGTCTCGAAGCCGAGCTCGCGGCGCAGGCGCAGGCGCTCTTCGCCCGATAGGGCTGCGGCAGCCTCGACGCCGTTGTAGATGACTTCGGTGCGCACCGGATTCAGCCCCTCATAGCGCTCCAGCCGGCCCCGCACGTCCGCCGAGACGGCCACGAAGCGGTGCGAGAGCGGAATGATCAGCGCGCGATTGACGAGGCGCCGCAGCGCCCGATCCGCTTCCGGATAGAGCCGGCCGTGCTCTTCCAGCAACAGCCGCGGCGACCGATGGAACAGGCGCGAGAGCGCAGCGTAGAACCACGGAGTGCATTGATGCGCATGCAGAATCGAGACGCGGTATGCGCGCGCGATGCGCGCGATCTTGGCCGGCATGCTCAAGTCGAGACCGGGCTGACGCCAGAGGCAATACACCGGCACGCCCCGCCGGCGCAGCTCCGCGGCCCAGGTCCCGGGCTCATCGAGGCAGATGACGCAAACCCGGTACTCGCCGGAAAATGCCACCCCCATCTCGATGACGAGCCGCTCCGTGCCGCCCGGATTGAGGCTGTTGACAATGTAGAGCAAGCCCGGCCGCTCCCGCACCGTCACCGCCTGTCTTGCCACGCCGCCGACCGCCATCCCCGTGCCTCACAGCCGTGTCGGCATCGACAGGCGATGCAGGATATCCAACCGCTCCGCGCCCGTGCGCAGCAATTTCGTCGCCAGATCCTGCGCCCGCGTACGCCAGTCACGCCGCTCGAGCACAAAGTGCTGCGGCTCGCCAAAGGAAGCGATCGGACAGGCGAGATCGACTCCATGGAGGCGATGTATCTGATAATACGCCTGCACGTGTCCATACACGCACAGGATGACGCGTGGACGCGTCAGATAGGCGGTCTCGAAGCCGAGCAGATCCTCGAGGCCTCGCGTGAAGAAAAAATCCGCCCGATCATGAAACGCACTTCGCTCAGGTCCGGCCGCGAACTCACCGGCCAGATGCAGAACGTGGCACTTGCGCACATCCTGCGCCGGCCACGTTTCGGTTGGCAGAGCGACTTTATCGAGGATGTCCTGGTACGGCACCTCGTAGCGCACCATCCAGCGCGCGTAATGCAGCAAGCTTTCGCGCGCGTAGTGGAACATGTCATCGGTTTCGGTCCACTCGAGCTTGATGTGCAGATACTTGCCGAGGACCTGCAGAAACACCAAATACGACCAGCGATCCTCCGGCATTGACAGGCCCAGCGCATCGATGTCGTCCCGGGGATGGATGCAACGGCGGATCAGCGCTTCAGCCTTGTCGAGATAGTGCCGCTCGTGCGTGAGCGCGTACGCATCGAGGACGGCATTGACGGAATTGCCGGCGCCCCGCCCTGCTTTGTGATAATTCGGATCAGCCGTCTTGCTGGCCAGTCCGCTCGGGGCCCCGGAACGGCTGCCCGCGCCGCCCTCGGTTCCGTCCATTGCGATCACCCAGTCCGCCAGATCCCGCACCGCCTCCGCGCCGGCGGGGTCCCCGGTCAGGAAATAGTAGAGCAGCAGTCCGCTCGTGTAGTTGTGCTCGTTGCTCGGCCCACCGCCGTAGCGAAGGCCGCGGCCGTTCACCCGACTGTAGGTGCGATGCGTGCAGGTGCCGGCCGGCTTGTAGTGGTCCGTGTGCCAAAACAGGCCGCGGTTGAACGCCGGCCGGTCCGCATCCGTGTGATAGATATCGATGTCCACCGTGTGCCGGGCGCAGGCCTGTGCCAGCGGCCACCAGCGCGCGTCAGCCGTGCGCAGGTACTGAATCAGCGCGCCGTAAATGAAGTCGTACTGGTTGTTGTAATGGGAGACGAGCGGGCGCGGACCGTGGGCTTGCACGGCCTCATGATCCGCGTACAGGTCGCCGAAATTGCGCCACCCGTACTCGTCGATGACCTCGCGCCGTTGCTCGAAGGCGGCATCCCCGACGATGATGGTCTGGATGTAACGCCGGTAGGTTTCATTGCCGTCCCGCTCCGCCGGGACAAAAGCGGCGAGCGCCTGCGCGGCCTCGACCCACGCCGGCTCGACACTCACCTGCAGGGGATGGTGCACGCTCGCAAGCTCCGGCGTGTGTCCCCGCGGGGTGAATTCGATCACCACCGTGTGCCGCTTGCGCTCGCCGCCCTGCAGCGCGAAGGGTGCACAACTCTCCCAGGGAAACAGTCCCAGATCCAGCGTCGATTCGCTCCAGCGGATCGCCTTCGGAAAGTTCTGCCAGAACTCGAGCACCG
>JAKAYU010000066.1 GCA_021809525.1 Pseudomonadota bacterium
CAGGCCGCCACCGCCACCCCCGTGTAGTGCAGACCTACGGGGGTCGCTCCCTGACAAATCAGCGCCTTACCCTCGCTCTACCCCGCGAATCCGCGAAGTCGGGCTAGCCCTGATGCCGCCCCTGTACCACGCCATCCCCCATGATCCCGCTGTTCAGATACGCCCGCACCAGCCGGATCACTCCGGCGTCCGCGATACGCCTCCGAAGACGGTCGATGAGGATGTCCTTGTTGACTCGGTCAAAGAATTTGGCCAAGGCCACATCCACCACCACAAGCAATCCGGCCTGCACATAGCGCTGTGCCTCCAGTATCGCGTCGTGGGCACGGCGTCCGGGACGGAAGCCGTGACTGTGCTCGCTGAACGTCGGATCGAGTAGGGGTTGCAGCACCTGTAGCAGCGCCTGCTGGATCAGCCGGTCGGTCACGGTCGGGATACCCAGCTCCCGCTCGCTGCCGTCCGGTTTCGGGATGCCCACACGGCGTACCGGACCGGGTCGGTACGTACCGCTCAGCAACCCCTCCCTGATCCCAGGCCATGCCTGCTTCAGATGCTCGGCGCTCTGGTCAATGTCCAGCCCATCGACCCCTGCGGCTCCCTTGTTCGCCTTCACGCGCTTCCAGGCGCGCTGCATGTTCTCCTTCGTCAGCATCTGCCGAAGCAGTGCCGACCCTGCGCCCTTCGCATCGGATCGCGGGACGTTCGGTTCATCGCTGGGTACTCTCGGCCGGGCTTCACCCTGCCGAACCGCACCCCGCCCCGCCGAGGCGGGCATATGATGCTCTCCGTCCGTCATCGATGCGCCGCTGACACGCTCCTGCTCGTTCGGCCCTTCGCCTCACGGTTACTACAGCCTCCGCTGACTTCCCGCGCCGTGTCGCCACGTCGGCCCTTCAGCCGCAAGGCGGGATCTCCCCGGGGTCAGAGCGCACTCCTTCACTGCACACCCGCCGGACTTACGCCACCTGAGCTTTGGCCACGAGAGCTTCGCGGTTGTCTGCCCGCTCGCCCTGCTCGGTCGCGCCTTCTATCCGGCTCTTGTCCATCAGGTCGCAGTTTCGCTCCACGCTTCCTCCCCACGGTCGGTCGCCCTTCCGCAGTTGCGCTTCGCTTCGCTCGCCGTGACCAGCTCGCGGTGGGACTTGCACCCACAAGAGTGCGCCCGTGCCGGGCGCACAAAAGATGGGCCCCGAAGGGGCCCATCCACACGGACACAATCGTCGCAGTTCAGTCCATGTCGTAGGTGAAGCCGATCGACATGAACCGGCCCACGGCTCCGTCCTGAGAGAAGGCGGGATCATAGGGGTAGAAATAGCTGCCCCCGCCATAGGTCATCACGTCGACAGGCGGCTGCTTGTTGAACAGATTCCGCACCGACACGTGCAGCTGCAGGTTATCGTTCACCTGATATGCCGTGTATAGATTGGTCTCGAGGAAGTACCCGACGGTGCAGAACTGCCGCTGGTTGGCCGGCACCGGACCGCTCGCTATGTACGGGAAATTCCCGACATACGCGAGGGCCTCGCCGCACGTGTTGAATCCCGAGGATGGATCGGTGATGGTGAAGTGTCCCACGAAATTGACGCTGGGGGTGACGGTCCACCGCCCCCGGTTCCAGCTCAAACGCACGTTGAAACGGTCCTTCGGGTTGCCGGTATCGCCCGACACGCTGGCCGGACCATGAGTACCGGCAAGCTCGTAGGTCGTGCCGTTCAGCGCGAGTTTGTAGGTCAACTCGTGCGTCCACTCTGCCTCACCCGTGAATCGGCCGATACGGCCCCAGCTCCAGTGATACTTGAGGTCCACGTCGTAGCCGCTCACCTGCGTGGAGCTCGCGTTCTCGTACGGGTACGAGGCTTCCACGATCGTGCCGACCGGGGTCGTCTGGGTGACCAGCTGCGAGGCGGTGCAGCCGTTGGTGAAGCTGGTCGGGCAGTAGCCCAGCGGGACCGTCGGGCCGCGCAGGTAATTCGTGAAACCGGACAGTGAGTTCGCACCGACGATGTCGTTCTTCACCTTGATGTTGTAGTAATCCACGGACGCGCTGAACTGGCGCACGGGCTGCAGGATGATGCCCGCCGTCCAGTTGGTGGAGGTGACATCCTTCAGATGCGGATTGGAGAGCAACACTCCGGTGAGCGCCCACTCGCAGGTGGCCGCGTAATCCCCCGGTCCGGCCACCGTGCCGTTCGGCACCGGCGTCGGGCACAGCACTGGATCGGGGATGGTTCCCTCGCCAAACGCTTCGCCGGAGGAGATGCCCTCGGCTACCGACGGCGCACGGAAGCCCTCGCCCCAGGTACCGCGCAGGGCAACCCAGCGCCAGGGAGTGAACTTCAGGCCGAAATTCGGCGAGACATGCGACCCGAAGCCCTTGTAATTGTCGTAACGGGCCTGGGCGTCCAAGGTGAGCTGCTTGATCGGATTGCCCTGCAGCTCGGCGAAGACCGCCCGATCGTACTCGTTGCCCCGCGCAAACGCGTTGTTGCCGGCCTGAATCGCGTGGGAAACGGCGTATGGGGGAATGTTGTCATTCCCGTACTTGATCCACTGCACGCCGACTGCGAGGCTCAAGGGTCCACCGGGCATCTGTAGAAGCTTATGCGTGCCGTGGATGTCGATCAGATCCATGTTGCTGGTCGGCGTCGATTCCCAGGTGGGCGCAAACAGCGACGCGCCGGTTGGACTGCCGAGGGTATAACCGTTGTTGAGTGCGGTCTGCAGCGCAGCGGGCATGATTTCGCCGCTGACCCGCATGTCCATCTTCGCGTACATGGCCCCCGCGGTGCCCTTGATCTGCCAGCCCGCCACCGTGCCGCTCAGGGAGGCCAGCAAGCGGTAGGTGTTGGTGTTGACGTCCGTGGTGGTCTGTCCGAGTTCCGGAAAATTGTAAACCAGGGGCGCTGCGGTCCCGAACGGGTTACCGGGATAGCTGGCCGGGACAGTAATGATGGGGTACGTGTTCACGAGCGGCGCCTGCCCCGGAATCAGCCCGATGAGCGTGGTGCCGAACGGGTAGGCAGTAGACTGATAGCCGCCCACCTGGTCCGTCCTGCTGTCGAACCAGGATGCCTGCAGGCCGAACTGCCAACCGCCCGCGAGCTCCTTGGTGAACTTGCCGAGCAGATCGATGTTGGTTGACGATGGCTGCAACTGCGAGGCGTTGCCCGTGAACGTGCAGCGATCGAGCTGCTGGGCGACGGCGCTGCACCCCGGATAGTAGTAGTAGGGCAGTCCAGTCGCGGTATTCGGATTGATCAGGTAGCCGGTCAGCGAGGCCGGCACCGCAACATTCGGATCCTCGAGAGGATTTGCGCCCGGGGTGACGTTGTAACCGCCGAAGGGCGTGAAGTTCTGGGTATTCCACAGCCCGGTGCGGCTGCTGTGCAGAATCTGATCCTGATGACGGAAGTCGCCCGAGAGGTACCAGTTGTATCCGTCGGTGGCGAGATCACCGTGGCCACCGATGAAGCCGACGTGTTCCGTGGTGCCATCCCAGTGCGAGGACGTGCCGGTCGAGCCGGTAACCTGGAAGCCCTGGTATTGCTTGCGCAGGATGACGTTGACGACGCCGGCGATCGCGTTCGATCCGTAGAGCGCCGAACCTCCGTCCTTCAATATCTGCACCTGCTTCACGGCGGTGAAGGGAATTGAGCTGACGTCGACGAATTCACGCTCATTGTCGTCGAGCAGCGGATAGGGGACGCTCTGCTCACCGTCGATGAGGGTCAGGGTGTCGCCCAACGTTAAGCCGCGCAGCGAGACTCCGGACCCACCTGATGCGAATGCGAAACTGAACGACTGACTCAAGGTGTTGGCGCCGTTCGCGGAAATGTTGCGCAGAATGTCCGACATGTTCGTATAGCCGGACTGGAGCAGCTGCGCCTTGCTGATGACCTGCACGGGATTGGGCGTCTCGACGCTGGTCTGCGTGATCAGCGAGCCGGTGACGACGATTGTCTGCAGCGTGGAGGTTCCGGAGGCCGCTGGCGATGCCGCAGGCGCGGCGGGTCCTGCCGCCGCGCTTGCAGGCTTCGGCGCGGGGGCCGGCTTCGCATGCGCGACTGCCGCACCGGCGCCGAATAGCGCGACTGCGCTCAGCGCGAGCGCGTATCTCACGGCACGTCTGACATTCTGATTCACCGTCATGATTTCACTCCCCGGCGCCCGCGAAAGGCGCCTTCGCAATCGGTTGTTGTTGTCCCACTGAAAACGAACCAGCCGGCGCGTCCTGTGTTTTATCGGCGATCGCCTTTGGCGCGGAGGCTTGCCGCAGGCCGATGTTGCGGAGAATATACAAGGCGATGCGCGCTGTTAAGCTTTTAGACGAAGCGCATCGGGGCATGGGATCCCGGCCCTTCATAAGTGGTTGAAAAAGCGGATTTTTCCAAGTGGACTATCTTGGAACCGTGCGTTGTGTGCACGCGACAAGCGAGATTTCAAGGGTTGCGCGCGTGTAGGCTGACGAACGTCATGGCATGGCGCAGAAAATGGTCTGAATGCGGGGCAGCCGAGCGATGGGACGCGAGAAAGCGGCCGGATCGACGAGGCGGCTACTTCAGCCGGGGCGTGCTCCAGCGCACCCGTTGCCCGACCGCCAGGCCGAGCTTGCGCGCCTCGCCGCCTCTGATTTCGATCACCGCCTCCACGGGCGCACCGGAGCTGATGGTCTTCAGCGAAAACGGCCTGGCTTCGGCCTTGATCTTCTCGATACGCCCGTCCGGCGCGACGAACAGCATGTCGAGCGGGATGTAGGTGTTGGCCATCCAGAATGTCGCGACGCGCGGGGGGGCCAGGGGGAAGAGCATGCCCTCACCCGCGGGCAGATCGCGCACGAACATCAGCCCCTGGATCTGGCGGGCTGGGGTATCAGCGATCCACACCTTGAACCGGCACGGGTGTCCGGGCGCCTGGACGATGAGCGTGGTGCGCGGGAAATGATCCAGGTTCTCAAGCGGCATGCTTTGCGCGCGCGCGGTGCCGGGGCGCAATCCCCCGAGAAGTCCCCCCGCCAGCAGCGCTGCCGCAACCCTCAGAGTGCTCAGAGCCTTCGTCATGACCCCTCCCCTGCCCCGAATCCTGATGATTGTCGCACAGGCGGTGGGTTCCGGGCGTGCGCGGCGGCCGGGGACGCACCGCTGCGGGCCGGTGGACTCCCTCAGCTGCCGGGCACGGGCAGGCGTGCATCCGCCATGGAAACGGGCGGCGGGGCGGGCAGGATATAGACTCGCGCCCGCGGATAGTCGAGCACCAGGGAGTCCATCGCGCCCAGCACGTCCATACCCAGGATCACCGCGGGGCGGGACTCGAGATGCCATTCCCTGAAGATGGGAACGTCCGAATACACGATCGGGAGGTGCTCGATGGCGGCCGGCCCGAGAATCAGCGTCGGCGCCAGGGCCATGGCGCCTGTGGAAACTTGTCGCGTGACGCCATAGATGGGTCTCGCCGGGCCCACGTTGCGCTCGGCCAGCAACGCCCTGCGCAAGGCAGGGTTCCCCAAGGTGTCCGGTGATCCGGTGTCAATGACGGCTTCGACGGCGATCCCGGCAACATGCGCAGGGATCATCAGCAGTCCACCTGGCGTACGCTGGGCCGGGATATCGAGAAAACCCCAAAGCATGCCGCGGCTCGAGCGGTCGATCGACACCCGGTTGTGGCGGAAGTTGACCGCGATCCGCACCGGACCGAAGCCCGCCATGCCGAGGATGCCGTCGAGGCGGGTCATGATGGGGCTCGGGCTGATGGGCATCGGCACGTCGGTCTTGACGATCCGGCCCACACGCAGCCGCCTGATGAGCACCCAGGGCAGGGGCTCCGTTCCCGTCACGCCTTCGACCCGTTCCGGACTGCCCGGGACCGGGACCAGTCCCAGCGCCTTGACCAGCCGTGGGGAGACCATCGAGCCGTTCGCCCCGGTATCGACCAGAAAGCGAAACGGGCCTTTGCCGTCGATCATCACGGGAACGACGATCTGACCGATGCGGTTGACCCGGGTCGGAGCGGAGGAGAGCAGACCCGAGGCGCGCGCCTGGGCTGCAATGGCCGGCTGGGCCGCCGCGAGCGCGAACTGCAAGGCCACGACCAACAGAATCCCGCCACGGGCATTCATGCGCAGACCCCGGAAGGAGGAACCCGAGCTCCGCGATCGACTATACGCCCGCGGCGGCGGACCGGCGCGAACCTCCGGCGCACAAAAAAGCCCCGCGCAAGGCGGGGCTTCGAATCAACCTTCGGCGCTGCCGGGGCAGATGTCGTGGCGCGGGCGCGCCGCTGACATCCGGCCGGTTCCGGGTGCCCGCCCAGAGGGCAGGCACCCGGCCAGCGCGTGCGATCGAGGCAGGATCAGAGGAACTTGTACTTCAGATTGAGATAGAAGTCGCGCAGGATGGGGCTCGCGATGAGCGAGTTGTAGCCTGCTGCAAAGTTACCCTGTGCCGCGTTCGTGAACGGCGGGTTCTTGTTGAACAGATTGCGGATGCCGAACAGCACGCTCAGACCACGGAGCGGCTTGTAGGACGCGTAGGCGTCCCAGGTCGACAGGCTGCCCACCGTGCGCAGCGGGCCGGAGTTCGTGGGCCCAATGCCGAACTCGTCGGTGTAGGACGAGTAGAACCGGTTGTCCAACCCGGCACCCCACTTGCCCTGCGGGCTCGTCCAGTCGACCCGCAGCATATGCTGCCAGCGGAACGCAGGCGCATTGCCTTGATTGTACTGGCCCACCAGGTTCAGCACCGGGCCGCCCGTGTACTGCTGCAGCCGGAACTGCGTGATCGCGGTCCCTTCCAGGTCCTCGCGGAACTCGCCGAAGCGGGTCTGCTGCGAGTACTGGATGCTCACATCGATGCCGTCGGTCGTCAGCGAGCCCGTATTCTGCAGGGTCGCCAGGATGTATCCACAGGTCGGCGCCGAGTACGGATTGCAGTCCGCGGCCTCCTGGATCGACGGCGTGAGCGTTCCGCTCGAGTTGGTATGAATGTAGCTCGCGAACGCGGTCGGGTTACCGTAGATCGCCGTCGGCGGAACCCCGCCGATGGTGTTCTTGAGCAGGATCCGGTAATAGTCGAGCGTAATGCCCAGATTCGCGATCGGCTCAACGATGACACCCAGATCGAAGTTCTGCGATCTTTCCGGCGTCAGATGCGCGTTTCCGCCGAACAGCCCCAGTCCCTGCGTGTTGCAGACCGCCGGGGTCCACTCCGCATTGTAGTTACCCGGCGTGCAGAACGGATTGCCATTGCCCATGGCGCCGGAGGTCGAGGCGGACATGGTGTTCGGGTCGTACAGGTCGAACAGCGTCGGCGCCCGGAAGCCGGTCGAGGCCGCTCCGCGGAAGGTCACGTAACGGGACGGCTGGTAGCGCACCGTCACCTTCCCATTGTTGGTGTGGCCGAAATCGCTGTACCGGTCCTCACGATCGGAAATGTCGACGTCGAGCTGCGAGGACATCGGCACGTTCAACTCGGCGAACACCGCCTGTGCCGTGCGGCTGCCATGGACTGCAAAGTCCGTAAGGCCGGTTGCAGCGGTCATGATGGTGTTATACGGGGTGGTGGCGCTGGTGAAGCTGTCCCCCCGCACGCTGAAGCCGAGCGCCAGGACCGCATCGTGACCGGCGTGGAACGCATCGCCCAGCCTGTGACTGGCATGGCCGCTGACGCTCCAGCGCTTCATCTTGCCGTTCTGGTAGATGCCGTTGATGTAGCTGCTGTTGATCAGGGCCTGCCCAGCCGCGCTCTGCGGTCCGAACGGATTGATCAGATTGCTGAGAATGCCATTCGGGGCGAGGATCGCCTCATCCGGATAGCCGCCCACATTGCCATCGGCGTTGAGGTTCTGGCTCCAGTTCAGATTGAACGAGTAATTCCAACCGAAGTTGTCTCCGGAGAAAGTCACCAGCGCCCGCTGCTCGGTGTTGATGTTGTCGGCGTAGCGGTTGTTGTTGGGATCGGTCCAGACCGCATAGATGCCCTGGCTGAGTGCCGGCGGGGCGCTGCAGGGGCCACCCTGGTACTGCGCCTCGCAGGTGAGCCCAGCACCCGTCGGGTAATAGGTCGGGTCGGCCTGGGGCGTCATCTGGAAGAAGTAGAACATGGGACCGGACCAGGCGGTCACCTTCGAGCGCGTGTAGAAGTACTGCAGGCGCAGGGTGTTGTTGTCCGGCAGCGACTTGGTGAAGGACATCAACGCGGACGCTTCGTACGACTTCGGAATCAGGTCCGTCGCGGCCGAATACCGGTAGGCGCAGTTGCCGAAATACGTGGTCAGGTACGGATTGCCCGTGCAGGCCGGATAGTCCGGCTGCCAGTAGTTGCCGTTGCCATCGATGATGGTCGCAGGCCATGTGCCCGGATTGTTCGTGCTGGCCCAGCCGAGCTGCGGGTAAAAGCCCGAGGCGGAGAACGGCCGCTCGCTTGCGGTGAGCTCCTGCTGCTTGCTGTAGCTGCCCGTGATCATGAAGTTGTAGCCGTCGCGGACCAGATTGCCGTGACCGTAGGTGAATTCGACCTGCCCCGACCCGCCGCCCGCGCCCTGCGGGTGATCGAGCGTGGCGTCGACTTCGGCACCCTGGTAGTTCTTCTTCGTGATGAAGTTCACCACGCCCGCGATGGCGTCCGAGCCGTACAGCGCGGAGGCGCCCTCGCGCAACACCTGGATGTTCGAGATGGCCGAGAAGGGGATGCCGCTGAGGTCGACCGCGTTGCCGCTGAAGGCATTGTTGGCCAGCCGGTGGCCATCGAGCAGCACCAGCGTGCGGCCGTTGCCCAGGTCGCGCAGGTCGGCGTAAGTACCGCCTCCGGAGAACGTGCCGACGGACTGGGCGATGTTCAGCGACGGGGTGTTCGAGGTCACCGTGTTCAGCGCCTGCTCGATATTCACCACGCCCATCGTCTTGAGGCTCGAGGCCTTGATGATCGTGATCGCCTGCGCGGTTTCGGCCTCCGTCCGCGGGATCATGGTGCCGGTGACCACGATGGTCTGCAGCTGGCTTGCCGCCAGGCTCTTGCCGTTGTTCTGGCTCGAGGAGGGGGCCGGAACCGCCTGCGCTCCCGGCTTCGGCGCCGGCGCCGGCGCCGGCTTCGCATTCGCCACCACCGCGCCCGCGCCAAACATGGCAACCGCGCCCACAGCAAGTGCGCGCCTGACGGCATGTCTTACAGTGTGATTTAGGGTCATGGATTCACTCCGTGGCGTCCCCGAAAGGGCGCCTTCTGATTGGCATCAATTGGTTGTTGTTGTCCGACGTCCCACGGGCGCTCGGTCCCGGGTCGTTGGATGGATTCCGTGTCTGTTGGGCATTTTCCCTGTCTCAATACGTATTCCCCGGAGCAAAGCCTTGCCCCGCGGATCTTGTGGCGGACACTATACGAGGCGGCGCGGGCTGTAAAGTTTCGATGCGACGACACCACGAAATATCGAGCTGGCGAAACCGCTATCTCATTGATAAATAGCATTTTTCTAGGCAAATAATGGGGGAGGACCTGGTCGTTGCTTATAAACAACGAATGGCGCCTGGATCTGTTGTTACCGTGCCATGACCGTCCCGGTGCCTCATCGCAGACGGTGAGCGGGTCCCGGCTCTTCTCCCGTGAGACCCGGCGGTTACGCGTCCGAGAGGATTTCGAGGAGCGGGAAGCGAGTGGCTGTCGCGACGAACCGATGACGCCGGCACCCCCGGCCCGCAAGCCCGCAGACCCGCAGATGAACGTTGCCCGAGAGGCGCTCGAAGCGTCCGGCGGGCGCGTCGCAGTGTGCGCCAAGCAGGATGCGTGCACGGGCGGCAAGAGACGCTGGTGTGCGCAGAATCGAGCGCGGGCCGCCGTCCGCGCGATTCCTTGCGGTCCACCGCTGCGCGCCGCGGGTGCGAAGCGGCTAGACTCCGAGGGCCCTTAACGTTGCCAGTCCAGGTGCCATGCGCAATACGCTGCTCGAAATCACCCCAGTCATTCCGGAGGCCCTCGCGCGTCTGCCCGCGCTCGCCAGCAACCTGTTCTTCAGCTGGCACCGGCCGATCCGGGCACTCTTCGAGGATCTCGACCCGGAGCTGTGGAATCAATGCGGCGGCAACCCCCGCCTCATGCTGCGCTGCGTGCGCCAATCCGCCCTGGACCAGGCGGCGGGTGACCCCGAGTACCTCGGCCGCTATCAGGCCGCGCTCGAGCTGCTCGACACTTATCTGGCCGCTCAGCCGCCGGCCGGAGAGCCGCTGGTGGCCTATTTCTGCGCCGAGTACGGCTTTCACGAGAGCTTCCCGATCTACTCCGGCGGCCTCGGCGTGCTGGCCGGGGATTACTGCAAGGCTGCAAGCGACGCCGGGGCGCATTTCGTGGCGGTGGGGCTGCTTTACGAGCAGGGCTATTTCACCCAGACGGTCGATGACGACGGGATCCAGCACGCCGAGTACAAAGCGCACGATCCGCGCGACCTGCCGGTCGAGCCGGCGCGCGACGGAGCGGGCCGGTGGGTGACGGTGACGGTGCGCATCGCCGGACGCGACGTGGTGGCCCGCATCTGGAGAGCACAGGCCGGACGGGTCCCGGTCTACCTGCTCGACACGAACACCCCTGAGAACGCGCCCTCCGATCGGGACATCACCCGCCGCCTGTACGGCGGGGACGAGTCGACGCGCGTGCGCCAGGAGATGATCCTCGGCATCGGCGGCGTGCGCGCACTGCGAGCCCTGGGGCTCGCGCCGGCGGCGTGGCATCTCAATGAGGGGCACGCCGCGTTCCTCATCCTGGAGCTGATGCGCGAACACATGGGCCGGGGGCTGCCGTACGAGGCGGCGATCGAGGCCACTGCGGCGGCGTGCGTGTTCACCACCCATACCCCGGTGGCCGCGGGCCACGACTCGTTCGGCCACGGGCTGATGCTCGAGCACTTCCAGGACTTCATCAACGACGTGGGGCTGCCGGTCGAGCGCTTCCTCGATCTCGGCAGCGCGCCCTCGGTGCCCGGCATGTTCAACATGACGCGCCTGGCGCTGAATGGCGCCCGGCACGTCAACGGCGTGAGCCGCATTCACGGGGCGGTCTCGGCACAGCTGTGCGCCGATCACTGGCCGGAGATCCGTCCCGAGGAGAACCCGGTCGGCTTCGTGACCAACGGCGTGCACGTGCCGACCTTCCTGCACAAGCTCTGGGGCACGTTCTTCGACGAGGCGCTCGGGCCCGAGTGGCGAGTGCGCCTCAGTGACGAGGCGTTCTGGGCGCGACTGCAGACGGTGCCCGATGAGCGATTCTGGGCGACGGCGCAGGACGTGAAGGCGAAGATGCTCGATGCGGTGCGCCAGCGGCTCGAGCGTCAGTACACCCGCAAGGGACAGAGCCTGGCACAGCTGGCGCGCATCACGCGACTGCTCGATCCGGCCCGCCCCGAAGTGCTCACGATCGGCTTCGCGCGCCGCTTCGCCACCTACAAGCGCGCCACGCTGCTGCTGCGCGACCGCGCACGGCTCGCCCGCCTGCT
Organism: Pseudomonadota bacterium; assembly: GCA_021809525.1. GTDB lineage: Bacteria > Pseudomonadota > Gammaproteobacteria > Steroidobacterales > Steroidobacteraceae > 13-2-20CM-66-19. Next base: position 11,470 of record JAKAYU010000066.1, read on the forward strand.
GAACGATCCGGAGCGGCCCGTGGTGCTGCTGTTCGCCGGCAAGGCCCATCCGGCCGACGAGCCGGGCAAGCAGGTGCTGCGCGAGATCCGCCAGCTGATGACCTCCCCGGAGTTCATCGGCCGCATCATTTTCCTCGAGGACTACGATCTGCAGCTCGCCCGCTCGCTGGTCTCGGGCGTCGATGTATGGCTCAACACCCCGATCGCGCCACTCGAGGCGAGCGGCACCTCCGGCATCAAGGCGGCGATCAACGGGCGGCTGAACCTGAGCATCCTCGATGGCTGGTGGGCCGAGGGCTGCATGGCGGACAACGGCTGGGGCATCCCGCCGACCGACGTGCAGGACTGGGACCGGCGCGACTCGATCGAGTCGGAGCTGATCCTGCACACGCTGCAGGAGGAGGTCATCCCGCTCTATTACCAGCGCGATGCGAGCGGCCGGGGCGCCGAGTGGGTGCGGCGCGCCAAGCAGGCCATGATGACGGTGATCCCGCGCTTTAACATGGACCGCGTGCTGCGCGATTACGCCGAGAAGCTCTACCGCCCGGCCGCCGAGCAGTACCGGCGGCTCGCCGAGCACGACTACGCCGGCGCACGGCGGTTGGCCGAGTGGACGCAGCGGATCCGCGAGTCGTGGAGCCGCGTGGATCTGCGCCTCATCGAGGGCGCCGCGGCCGAGATCACCCGCGAGCAGAAGGTGCGGCTGCGGGTCGCGGCGCACCTGCGCGGACTTGAGCCCGGCGACGTGCGCATCGAATTCCACGCGCGGCGGCTGCTGCCGCAATCGAGCACCGCCCCGCCGCCGCTGTGCTCGTTCGGCGCCCCGCCGTGCCCGGGCCTATGGCGCGCACCCCTGAGGGACACTGGGGAGTGGGCCGACGGCGCGGCGGTGTTCGCGCTCGAAGCCGAGCCGCCCGGCTGCGGCCAGTTCGCCACCGAAATCCGCATCTACCCCTGGCACGAGCTGCTCGCGCACGAGTACGGCATGGGGCTGATGAAATGGCTTTGACCGCCCCATGGGGCTGCTAGGATAGGACCCGACACACCACGAGGGAGCCTGGACTCATGATGCCACAACCAGCGCGCACCTCCTCCGGACGCTACGTGAGCCGGCTCACCGGCGGCACGCTTGCGGTCATCATGGCCGGGGGGCGCGGGGAGCGGCTGAAGGATCTCACCGCCAACCGGTGCAAGCCCGCCACGCCCTTCGGCGGCAAGTTCCGCATCGTGGATTTCGTGCTCTCGAACTGCGTCAACTCCGGCATCCGCCAGATCGCCATCCTGACGCAGTACAAGGCGCAGTCGCTGATCGCGCACGTGCAGCACGGCTGGAGTTACCTCAGGGGCGAGTTCGGCGAGTTCATCGAAGTCGTGCCCGCACAGCAGCAGACCGGCCCGAACTGGTACCGCGGCACCGCGGACGCGGTCTACCAGAACATCGAGCTGATCCTCTCGCACCGCCCGAAGCACGTTCTGGTGCTCGCCGGCGATCACATCTACAAGATGGACTACGGTCCGATGATCGCCTACCACGTCGAGAAGGGCGCGGACATCACCATGGGGGTCGTCGCCGTGCCCGCGAGCGAGTCGCGTCATTTCGGGGTGCTCACCGCGACGGAGTGGAACCGGGTCACGAAGTTCAGCGAGAAGCCCGCGGTGCCCGACACCCTGCCGGGCAGGCCCGACTCGGTGCTCGCCTCGATGGGCATCTACGTCTTCAACACCCGTCTGCTCGAGATGCTGCTGCGCGAGGATGCGGCCAACGAGACCTCCGCGCACGATTTCGGCAAGGACATCCTGCCGAAAGCGATCAGCGGCGCGCTGCAGGTGTTCGCCTACCCGTTCCAGGACGTCAAGACGCGCGCGCAGAGCTACTGGCGCGACGTCGGCACGCTCGATGCCTACTACGAGGCGAACCTCGAGCTGGTGCACGTCGAGCCGGAGCTCAACATTTACGACGCGGACTGGCCCATCTGGACCTATCAGGTGCACCAGCCGCCGGCGAAGTTCATCCTCGACGAGGACGGCCGGCGGGGCATGGCGATCAACTCCATGGTGTCCGCCGGCTGCGTCATCTCCGGCGCATACGTGCGCGAGTCGCTGCTGTTCTCCAACGTGCGGGTCGAGGAGCGCAGCACCATCGATCGAGCGGTGATCCTGCCGAACACCCGCATCGGCTCCGGCTGCGTGATCCGCGGCGCCATCATCGATGAGGGCAGCGAGGTGCCGAACGGGATGAGCATCGGCGTCGACCGCGAGGCCGACGCGCGGCGCTTCCTGGTCACCGACAAGGGCGTCGTGCTGGTGACGCCCGAAATGCTGCGCCGGATCGGCAGCTGAGCAGCCCCCATGGCCACCGCCCGCCTGCCGGTCGTACTGCTCTGGCACATGCATCAGCCGCAGTACCGCGATGCGCTCACCGGCCGCTACGTGCTGCCGTGGACGTATCTGCACTCGATCAAGGACTACACCGACATGGCCGCACACCTCGAGGCGATCCCCGAGGCGCGCGCGGTCGTCAATTTCACGCCGGTGCTGCTCGAGCAGATCGAGGCGCTCGCACACTCGGTGGCCGAGCATCTGCGCGCCGGCAGCGCGCTGCCCGACCCGGTGCTCGCCCTGCTCGGTCCCGAGCCGCTGCCGAGCGAGCCGGCAGCGCGGCTCGAGAGCGTACGGGCGTGCCTGCGCGCCCAGCGCAAGCAGATGATCGAGCGGTTCGGGCCGTACCTCGAGCTCGCCTCCATCGCCGAGACGCTCGCCACCCCCGAGCGGGTGAGCTACGCCTCGGACCAGTTCATCCAGGATCTGGCGGTCTGGTACCACCTCGCCTGGATGGGCGAGACGGTACGCCGGTCCGATCCGCTCGTCAGCCGCCTGACCGAGCAGGGCCGCGGCTTTACCGCCGAGCAGCGCCGCGAGCTGCTGACGCTGATCGGCACCCTGCTTGCCAACATCGTGCCGCGTTACCGGCGCTTGAGCGAACGCGGCCAATGCGAGCTGTCGGTCACGCCCTACGGGCACCCCATCGTGCCGCTTCTCTTTGATTTCCAGGCCGCGCGCGAGGCAATGCCCAACCTGCCGCTGCCGAAGCTGCCCGCCTACCCCGGCGGCAAGGAGCGGGCCGAGTGGCACGTGCGCGAGGGGCTGCGCCTGTTCACGCAGACCTTCGGCACCCGCCCGGTGGGCTGTTGGCCGTCCGAGGGAGCAGTGAGCCGCCCGACGCTCGAGCTGCTCGAGCGCTCCGGGTTCAAATGGGTCGCCAGCAGCGCCAACGTGCTGCACGGCTCGCTGCAGCGTACCGCGGCGCAGGCGCCGCAGCCCCCGAGCCTCGATGCGCAGGTGTTCAACCGCCCGTATCGTCTCGCCGGCAGCTCGCTGCTGCAGTTCTTCCGCGAGGACACGCTCTCGGACCTGATCGGCTTCACGTACGCGACCTGGCACGGCGATGACGCGGCGCACAATCTCGTCGATGCGCTCGCGCAACTTGCACGCCAGTACTCCGGCACGCCAGGCCACGTGGTGTTGATCGCCCTCGACGGGGAAAACGCCTGGGAACACTACCCGTTCAACGGCTACTACTTCCTGCGCGCGCTCTACACGCTGCTTGCGGCCCATCCGCAGCTCGAGCTGACGACGCTCGGCGCGTGCGTGGCGCGAGGACTCACGCCCATCACGCTACCGCAGCTGATGGCCGGCAGCTGGGTGCACGGCACGCTCACCACCTGGATGGGCGATGCGGCCAAGAACCGGGCCTGGGATCTGCTGTGCGACGCGAAGCTCGCCTTCGACGCCACGCTCGCCGGCAATTCGCTCGATGCCGCCGCCCGGTATGCGGCCGAGCGGCAGCTGGCGCTGTGCGAGAGCTCGGACTGGTTCTGGTGGTTTGGTGATTACAATCCGGCCGACGCGGTTAGTCAGTTCGACAGCCTGTACCGCCGCCAGTTGAGCCGCCTGTACGAGCGGCTCGGGCGCGCAGCGCCCGAGAGCCTCTCCCGGCCGATCTCCACCGGCGGCGGCAGCCCGGAGCACGGCGGAGTCATGCGCCGATCCTATGCGAGTTGA
>JAKAYU010000298.1 GCA_021809525.1 Pseudomonadota bacterium
CCACCGTACTCATTCCCTGGCGGGAAATCGCCACCAACGCGGTCTATCGGCTGCTCGACCTGTGTTACGGGTGGTGCATACCCGTGCAGCGCGAGATCGACACCCGCGTGCTCTGGCGCGACTCCGTGCGACGCATCGAGCCGCAACGGTGATCGTGCGGCGGCTCGCGGGTGCGGTACAGTCGGATCCGCCCACCGCGTCGCTCGCTGCGCCGCAGTACGGCCGCTCAGTGGATCCTGAACAGCCGCGCGACCGAAAGTACCCGTACGTCTTCGGCACTGACCGTCCTGACCTCTGCCACGGACTGATGAGCGATTCGGGCGCTAGCCGCCGCGCAGCAGGTGCATGATTCTGGCGCGGATGTAGCCGTAATTGTTTGGCTGCAGAGGTCCGAGCAGTCCGTGGTGCTCGGCCGGCAGGTGCGCCAGCGGATGGCCGTGTGTCCGGAACACCAGATGATCGAAGAACGCTCGCCAGGCCTGGCGCTCGGCCGGCGGACGCTCGGCAATGGCGATCATGGCCAGGAGCAAAGTGGTGTAAGGCTCATCGGGACCGGCACTGAACGCGTCCCACCAGTGGTTGACCATCACGTTGAAGGGCGCGGTGGACTCGACCTGATGCCACCAGAGCTTCGGCAGGTAGAGCGCATCCCCGGGCTCGAGCTCCGCCACCAGCGCCTGATCGCGGATTTGCTCGAACAACGGGAAGCGACCGCTCTGCCCGGGAGGGGCCGATGCTGCCAGGCTCACCGGCGGGCCGGCCATGGTGTTGTCGATGGGACCCATGTAGAGCTGGGCGATGTGCTCGGGCGCATAGAGCGTGAAGCGGCGCCGGCCGGCGACCACACAGGCGAGATTGTCGAAGGCGTCGTAGTGACTCGAGACATTGCTCGGATGCCCGAGCCAGATCCGCCCCGGGACGTTCGCCGGCAGGAGCGAGACCCGATTGGCGTGCGCGAAGCGCGGCATGCACACCGACAGCGGCACCGATCCGACGTACACGGTCTGGGCGCTCGGTACATCGAGCGTCTCGAGCATCAGCTGCAGCGCATCGAGAAATTTCAGCTCCCGGCGCTCGAAATTGAAGCCCTTGAGATCGGCACCGTAGTAGTACTTGCCCGCGATGGACCGATCGCCGAGAAACGCCTCGACGCGCGCCCCGACATCGAAGGCCGCCAGATAGTCGCGCAGCTCCCGGGTCGAGCGGCGCGCAGCCTCGACCGCCGGCCAGTCCGCCACCAGCCCGCGGATCACCACGGGACGGCAGTCCTGCAGAACCTGCCAGCGGAACCCTTCCGGGCCCGAAAGATCGCCGCCGGCGATCTCGGTTGGGGGCTGAGGCATGCGAACCCCGATCGTCGGCCGCGCGGGACCGTCAGCCCGACGCGCCGCCCTGTGCGACCGCCAGCCCCTGGGTCTTCTCGAGGAGGCGCGCGTTCTTCGTGCGCGCCATCACGCGCACCTGTTTGAGCGAGGCGATCATCATGTGGATCAGCGCCAGATAGCCGCGCCGGAACAGCTCGATCGCCACGGCATCGGGGATGCGCGTGAGCACCTCCTGATTGATGGTGTAAAGACCCTCACAGTGGCGCAAGGTGCCGTCTTCGAACTCAACCTCGATGTCGATCGGCTCGATCAAATTCAGCTCGAGCAATCGGGCAATGAAAATCCTGGTCCGCTCGATGCCCGGATGCAGGTCCTGAAATGCCCAGATGATGTGCTGCAGGTAACGGCTGGGCTGGCCCTGCTCGGTGAACAGCGCCTTGCCGCCCTCGGCATCGACCCGCGGATCATCCAGATCGATCGCCAGCTCCGGTCCGTGCGCGTAGAACGGACCGCGCTGCAGGATAAGCGGCCGATAAAACTCCGGCTCCCGCTGCCACTGCTCGAGAAACTGGTTCTCGCCTTCGATGAACCCGAGCATGGCCCCGCAGAAAAACTGGCCGGTTTGCCGCTGCTTGCCGAACAAGAGCGGATAATGCACGAGCAGGTGGGAGAACTCATCGACGATCACCTGCACGAAGTGCTGATTGTCGCCGTGCGCGGCCGAAGGCCGACCGTCCACCTTCAAGTTGCGGTGCTTTTCCTTGTTCAGCGGTACGATCTGGGTCATGGCACGACGCACGGCATCTCAGACGGGCTGCAGCCCGTACTGGTAGATCTTGTTCAACAGCTCGCGGTTCCTCGGCAACCGCATGCACAACTCGGTGGTCATGCGCGCATTCTCCTGCACCAGCTTCACCGCGTCCGCCGCGGATTCGGCCATGTCCTCGGGCACCACCTCGGTCCGAAAGCCCATGCCATACAGCACGTACTGGTAGCTCGCCGCGGGGAACACCTCCTCCAGCCGGTCGAGCTCGTCGAAGAACCACGGCGACTGGTACTTCCACAGCGTCAGCATGTCCTTCAGCCGCTCCGGAACGGTAGCAGGATCGGCGTTGTCGCGCCAGAACGCCGTGTCGGTGCGCTGGGTGAGCACATAGTGCAGTTTCAGAAAATCCACGATCCGGCCCCAGCGGTACGCCGTCACCTCGTTGAAATGCCGCGCGACGATATCCATCACCTCCCGGCACGCCGGCATCCGCTCGGCCAGCAACTTCGCCGAAAGCTCAACCAGAACGATCGCCGAGGCCTCCAGCGGCTCAAGAAAGCCCTGCGCAAGTCCGACCGCCAGGCAATTGTTCTTCCAGACAATCTCCCGGTGCCCCGCCCGAATCGGGATCTTGCGCACCGGCTGGTCCTTGTGCTGCGAGCCGATGTAGCGCAGCAACGTCTCCTGCGCCCTCGCCTCGCTCGTATGCCGACTCGAGTAAACGTAGCCCACCCCACGGCGTGTCGGCAGGCAGATATCCCAGATCCACCCGGCCTCCTGAGCGGTCGCAATCGTCTGCGAGGCCATCGGCTCCTCCGGCGTGCCATAGGGCACCTGCACCGCCAGCGCCGTGTCGCAGAACAGAATGTCGCCGCATTCCTTGAACCCGACCCCGAGCGTCTTGCCGATCAGCAACCCCGAGAAGCCGCTGCAGTCCACAAACAGATCCCCGCGGACCGTCCCCGCCTGCGCGGTGTCCACACTCACGATGTCCCCCGACTCGTCCTGATTCACCCGCCCGACGTCCGCCAGAACATGACGCACGCCGAGTTTCTCGACGCAA
>JAKAYU010000299.1 GCA_021809525.1 Pseudomonadota bacterium
GAAGCGCCGCGATCATCGCCAGCACGCCGAAGACCAGCGGCGAAGGCAGGCCCGCAATCGCGAATCCCGCCGCCACGAACAGGCCCTGGATGACGGCGGTCATCGTCGAACCATAGACGACCGCCCGCGTGACATCGCCGAAATACCTCAACAAAGGCTCACGCCGATCGGCCGCAAGGGGTATCAGTGCGGCAGCCTGCCGCAGAAACGACTCGCCATCGCGCAGCAGGAAAAACAGCACGAACAGCATCATGAAGAAGCTGATCACGGTTCCGAAGAGGCCGAACGCGACGTTCCCGCCCGCGGACGCCGCTGATCTCAACAGCGTCGTGGTCGCCCCGGCGAACCAGGCATGGACGTTGAAGCTCTGCCCCGGAAGATTTTGCGAGATCCACGCAATTGCCGTGCCGACCAGGGGAAGGCGCCTGAGCCGAGCCATCAAGGCAGGGATACCGATGAAAGGGTGGAACTGCAGGTAATGCAGCAGACCGATGGCCTGCTCGGCGAAAATCACGGCGAGAAGCGATAGCGGCGCCAGAACGACAAAGGGCGTTGCAGCCGTGAGAAGGGCCGCGGACAGCGCTCCCCGGCCCTGCAGGCCGCCAGTCAGGCGTTTGTGCAGAGGATAGAGCATGAACGCCAGCACCATCGCCCATCCCAACGCATCGTCCAGCGGCGTCAGCACCTGGAGCAGCAGGTAGCCGAGAACCGCGGCGATAGCGACCGCGAACAGCCGACGGTAGAATGGCGAATCGGTCATGATGATGGCGCCCTCCGAGTGGTTGACGAATCAGCATCCGCGACGCCGCCGCAGCCGGCGGTAATCAAGACGCGGTTCCGGAGCTGAATTGAATTCGTTCTCCGGGCAAGCTGCGTGGCCAGGAGTCTTCCGCCGTTCGAATCAATGATCAGCCCTCAAGTCACTGGAGTTGCCTCCCGGCCCATTCCCGGGCCGGGCTCACCTGCAGGTCATGAACTATAGCCGCTTCGCATTCATGCGGCGACCGGGCGCCACCGCAGGCACTGTGGTTTCGCAGCGGAACTGGCGTCAACTACCTCTTCGGCCCAAGCAGTCATCGCCGCAGATCCTGCCGCACGGCAGGACTGAATTTCGGTCAGTTTAGGCCGCAGTCGTGCGGCACGCGCTCGGCTCGGGTGTTCGCCTCGAGCACTGTCGCCCGCACGCGCTGCGAACCGAGCGCCGCACCAGCCGGTGACGGCAGCGCACACCGCCTGCGCGATCCCGCAGCCCGAATAGCGCGGCGCCAGGTCGTACGCAAGCTCCGCGCGGCGGTGCACCCTCGAGTCAGAATGAAAGCCGCGCGTGCCCGCAAGACAGGCTCGGCTTGCGTCGACTTGCGCAATGCGCAATGAAACTCATCCGCCGAATGAGCAACGGGTGACCCGCGGCCGCGCGAAGCCGCTTAAGCCTTTTTCAACAGCCGCGTGATCCAGACCAGGATGACCGCACCGAGGAACGCGACGATGATCGAGCCGATCAGGCCGCCACGATGCCAGAGTCCCAACATGCCGAACAGCCAGCCGCCGACGACACCACCGAGAAGTCCAAGGATGATGTCCACGACGATGCCGTAGCCTCCGCCTTTCATTACCTTGCCGGCGCCCCAGCCCGCAATCAAACCGACGATCAACCAGGTGATGATGCTCATGATGCCTCCCGTTAAGCCGATGTCGATAGCTCGCTCCGGTTGCTGATGCCGATCGCGCGCACATTGTGCAGACGCGCCGCGCGTTCTTCTTGCGCATTCTCATGCTACACCGCTCGCCGACACGCCACAACGCGCGCTGACCCGGACAGTCCTCAACGGCCGACAGTTGCGCTTGGCCGTGATATCTGATGGGAACTTCTATCAGTCTGTCGTCGCGAGTGTCATGCGGACTGAACATGAGGCAATCAGCCGCCGAATCGACACGCCAGTCAAATCGCCCCGGATTTCGCCGTCGCTGTGACTCTGCGCACGCGTTCCGTTGCCTGCTGTGCCCTCGGCGAGCTTCGGGTCGTAGGTCAGCGCGACGAAGTATAGAGCGCCGTGAAGACCTGCAGCGAGATCGACATCGGAATTTCCTCTGGCACCGTCCGACCCGGTTCCGACGTTCACTTCAATCCTAGTTGCGCCGCGATCGGAACTCTTGCGAAACTTGGGAAATGTTTGCACCATCCCCATGCACTTCGTGTAGACCCCGCCATCGTATCCCGCCAAAAAATGTTCTTCACCCTATTCCGGGGAACGCGGCGCGGATTTTGCGGAAGAAGTACTCGTCATCACGGAAGCCGTAGGCCATGCGCGTGATGACTTTGATTTTGTTGTTGATGCCCTCGAGCACGCTGGTGTGTAGCGGATAGCGGCAGTGCGCCAGCAACCCCGGCATATAGGCGCGTAATTTTCGTGCAAAAGCCTTCAGCGGCTCGATGCGGCCGCGCATCGCGCGACAATACCTGTAGTCCGCAATTATTTCGATACCGGATGCAATTGGTCAAGATGATGACGAAGTGCTGACTGCGTGGCACGATCCGGCCAAGCGCACCGGCTTCACTGTCCTCCTCGCCCTGATTTGTGATGCGCTCCAGCTGCTGCGACTGGCGGTGCGATCGAGTCGATCGCTCAAAGCGGAGAATCTCTTCCTGCGACGGCAACTGAGTCTGTATATCGAGCGCGGCGTCATGTTGCGCCGAATCGACCCGGTCACCCGATTTCGGCTAACGTTGCTGTCCAGGCACTTTGATTGGCGTGACGCATGGGTTGTCGTCCGCCCGGAGACCCTGGTTCGCTGGCACCGCAGTGCATGGAAGCTGCTGTGGCGTCTGAAGTCCCGGCCGGGCCGACCGCCCATTCCAGGTGAACTGCAACGCCTCATTCGACGCATGGCCCTCGAGAATCCCCGCTGGGGTGAGGAACGCATCGCCAATGAGCTGCTATTGAAGCTGGATATCCGGGTCTCTGCCCGCACGGTCCGCAAGTATATGCCTCCGCATCCACCTGGCCGCCCGCGAGGGGATCTGCGGTGGTCGACCTTCCTGCGCCTGCATGCCCAGGGAATGCTGGCCTGCGATTTCTGCCTCGCGATCACGGCCAGCTTTCGCATGCTGTACGTATTTGTCGTGATCG
>JAKAYU010000300.1 GCA_021809525.1 Pseudomonadota bacterium
AAAACACGCCCAGGACTCAGTGCCGGATTATGAGCGTGCCCAATGCTGCGGCGCGTCAATCAGGATGAGAACAGCGCGTCAATCAGGATGAGAGGTCTACCTGGGTAGTTCTGTCCCGGCGGGAAGCTTCGAGGGCGTAGCCCGAGAAGCTTCCCGCCGGGGCGGCGGCCCGCCCCGGGTGGGGTGTGGCTGCCGGTGATCGCGGCCGGTCGGGTATAGAGCAGGGGTACTCCCACGAAGAGGACCCTGCCCCGTGCCCGGCCGACACATCAACGATCACCAGATGAGGCTGTATATGAGACTGAGACTGACTGAGCCGGTGACGGCGGCGGCCGCGAAGGCGGCGATCAGCGTCGCGAGTGCCTACCGGATCGAGAGCGACGCGCGACTTCCCTCCCAGAAAGGCGAACCCCGGGGACGGCGGCGACCGGATCCCCTGATCGATGTGTTTGACGCCGAGGTGGTGCCGATGCTGACGGCAGCGCCGGCGGTGCGAGCGGTGGCGGTGTTCGAGGAGCTCACGCGGCGCTATCCGGAGCTGCCGCGCGGGGTGCGCCGGACGCTGGAGCGGCGGATCCGCGCGTGGCGCGCCAAGCACGGCCCGCAGAAGGACGTGATTTTTCGCCAGGTACACGAGCTGGGGCGCATGGGATTGTCGGACTTCACCGAGATGGGGGACTTGGGCGTGCATGTGGCTGGGATGCCGCTCGATCACCGGCTGTATCACTTTCGCCTCGCCTGCTCCGGCTTCGAGCACGCACACGTGATCCTGGGCGGGGAGAGCTATGTGGCGCTCGCGGAAGGGCTGCAGAACGCGCTGTGGGCCCTCGGCGGTGCCCCGCGCGAGCACCGCAGCGACTCCCTCTCGGCGGCGTTCCGCAACTTGAGTCGCGACGAGCGCCTCGATCTGACGGCCCGCTACGAGGGGCTCTGTGCGCATTACGGGATGGAGCCCACCCGCAACAACCGCGGCGTGGCGCACGAGAACGGCGCGATCGAGGGCCCTCACGGGCACTTAAAGAGCGCGATCGGCGATGCGCTGCTGTTGCGTGGCACGCGCCACTTCGAGGACTTGGCCTCCTATCGGGGCTTCATCGATGAGATCCTCGCCCGCAAGAACCTGCGCAACGCCCGGCGCATCGATGCCGAGCGTGCTCACCTGCAGCCGCTGCCGGTCTCGCGCACCACCGATTACGAGGAAGTGCTGGCCTTCGTGACCTCCTCCAGCGGGTTCACGCTGCGCAAGGTGTTCTACACCGTGCCCTCGCGCCTGATCGGGCACCGGCTACGGGCGCGCCTCTACGACGACCGAGTGCAGCTGCTGATCGGTGGGACACCACTGCTGACGCTGCGCCGCGGTCGGCCGGGCCCGGACGGCAAGCACGGTCACGTCGTCGACTACCACCATGTGATCCACGCGCTGCGCAAGAAGCCGATGGCGCTGATGAACCTCGTCTACCGCGACCAGCTCTTCCCGCGCGAGGCCTACCGGCACACCTTCGAGTGGTTGCTCGAGCGGCACGGGGAGCGCATCGCGTGCAAGACGGTCGTGGAACTGCTTTCCCTGGCGCACGATCGCGGTTGCGAGGCCGAGCTCGCCGCCGCCTTGAGCGAGTCGCTCGAGGCAGGGGATGCGCCGAACCTGAAGGCCCTTGCCGCCCGCTTCGCCCCCGATCCGCAGCGTCTGCCGCAGGTGTACGTGCAGCTCGCCCCGCTCTCAGCCTACGAGGCGCTCCTCGGGGAAGCCTCGGGAGAAGCCGCATGAGCGACACCATCGACATCACACGCCTGACGCTGATGCTGAACGAGCTGCGTCTGCCGGCAATCAAGCAGGTATGGGAGAAGATTGCCGCGCGCTCGGACAAGGAGGGCTGGCCCGCCGCCCGCTTCCTCGCCACCCTCGCCGAGCACGAGCTCGCCGAACGGGATCGGCGCCGCCTCGAGCGCCACCTCGCAGAAGCGAAGCTCCTGCCCGGCAAGACCCTCGCCACCTTCGACTTCGAGGCCGTGCCGATGCTCTCCAAGGCCCAGGTGATGGCGCTCTGTGCCGGGGATGCCTGGCTCGAGCAGGGGGCGAACTTGATCCTGCTCGGGCCGCCGGGCGGAGGGAAATCGCATCTGTCCTCGGCGATCGGCCTGGCGTTGCTCGAGAAAGGCTGGCGCGTGCTCTTCAGCCGCACCTCCGATCTGGTGCAGAAGCTGCAGGTCGCCCGCCGCGAGCTCGCCCTCGAGTCGGCCATCGACCGTCTCGAGCGCTTTGACCTGCTCATCCTCGATGACATCACCTACGTCAGCAAGGACCAGGCGGAAAGCTCGGTGCTCTTTGAGCTGATCAGCGCCCGATACGAACGGCGCTCGATACTCATCACGGCGAATCAACCATTTGGCGAATGGGGCAAGATCTTCCCCGATCCTGCCATGACCCTCGCGGCGGTCGATCGCCTCGTTCATCACGCCACGATCTTCGAGATGAACGTGGAGAGCTACCGGCGCCGCGCCGCCATCGACCGCAAGCACGGAGCGGGGCGTCCCGCTCACTACGCCACGCCCAAGAACACCGGCGTCACATCGCCCCCGGAGAAGCCCCGCCGAGCACCCGAGTCCGAGAGCCCCGCCCCCGCGCAGGAGGATGGAGCATGAACGACCTCGATGCCGCTACCCAGCAGATCCGCGGCCACGTCCGCTCCTTCCTCGCCAACCGTGCGCGCTTCGGCACGCTCTCCACCGGCGAGCGCATCGCTGTGGCCGTCGTCCTCGATCGCTACGATCTGATCCAGCGCGTCTGGGGGACAGTCGCCGAGGCCATCTACCGCCTCGGTCCCGTGTGGACCGAGGCGGCGCTGCGCGTGCAACGCAACGGCTGGCAGGAGGACAGCACCGAGTAATGACCTACCTCGCCCGGCACACGGAGGTGTCGGGCGCCTCCGCGGCATCCCATGCCACGGCAGTCTCACGCCGCGCCCCGCCAATCGCCGACACACTTCAGCGTCACACTCTCACATATCTTGCCAACAGAACTCCGACTTGGCATGATCGTCGCGCCGCGACACCGTCTCTCACCTTGATTGTCGCGCGCTCTCACGCTGATTGTCGCGCCACAGCCAGGTCTTCGAAAACACCG
>JAKAYU010000301.1 GCA_021809525.1 Pseudomonadota bacterium
CAGGTCCCGGCAATTTCGCCGCCCCCTCGGTCTTGGTGCTGCATGCGCTCATGCCGAGCGCCGCGGCGCCGACGGCGGCAAGCAGCAGCAGCCGCGCTCCACGGGTACGTTGGGTGAATCGAGACGTCATATCCAGTCTCCTGACGGCACACTCGAGGGGGATCCTACCGCAACTCATGCGGCGCCCGGGCGGCGCCGATCGGCTGCGAGCGGTTTTGACTGTTTCAACTTTCACCATGCCGACACGTCGCGTGCCGTCGTATGCACGGCGCGATCCCGGGGCATCGGCCATCCGCGGCTCGGCGGGTCCGCCACCCCGAACGCCGGCGCACGAGCCGCTCCCCCGCAAATTAGTATCGCTACCCGCCGCAACTGCTCGCCCCCCCTCAGCAGGCCGCTCACCCGTCAGATCAGACCGCACGCGCTCCGGCGCCGCGTTGCCCTTCCTTCCCGGAAGGACAACGCGTCCGGTGCTTCCTCACTGTGCGTCCCGCGCATGGCGCATCAGCACCGCCCGTTGCCTCAACGCACCGGGTGATGCTCGGAGTACCACTCGGCCAGATCGAGCCGGGTCCGCCACGGATCGGCCTCCGCAACCGGTCCATGGCCGGTGAAATTCAACAGCCGGTCGGAACGGGTGTGGAAGCGCGGCCAGGGCGGCAGACCCTTCGGGTCGGGCTTGCCGGTCTTGGCGAACGCCACCCAGTAGGCGTGCATCTGCCGCGCCACGCGCTCGTCCTGTGCGCTGGTCTTGGCGCCGTAATGGGCCCGCACGGTATCGAACACGAAGGGGATCTCGGAGGCATGCATCGCCCCGAGCCTGCCGAACGGCGTGTTGCGTATCGAGGTGGCGACGTACGAGAAGCGATAGTTGTACACCGGCTGGCCGCGCGACGAGAGAATCCGGGCGATGGCGCGCGCCGGCTCGTCCATCATCAGCGCTCCGCCGACCAGCCAAGCCGCCTGCTGCAGCGTCAGCCGCCCGGTGGGATCGAAGGCCGCGCGCGCCTCGGCCGCCTTTGGCCCGAACATCGCCCACAGCGCATGGAGGGATTTCGCCTGGAGGAAGCCGAGATCCGCGCTGTTCGTTCCGATCATCACCGGGACATGGTTGCCGATGTTCGGGTGCTCGGCATACACCTCGGTCGGCTGCCCCATGTACAGTTGACCGAAGCGGATCGGGCCGCCGACATAGCCCATTTTCTCCGCGCTCATCATCGTCCCCATGTTCAATCCTTCGACGAGCTTCGAGGCCGGTACGGCCCGCAGCTGCGCGAGGGCGTGCACGCCGTCTCCCTCGATGCCGAAGTGACGCGCCAGCCTCACCCCCATCGCCTCCGCGGAATTCGGTGCTCCGGAGAACGGCCGGTACGGAAAGAACGGCCGCCCGCCGCCGGACTCGATGATGGCCCGCTCGAACAGCCCCTTCGCGAGCGGCGTGATCAGCAGGTTGTTCACCGACATGCCGCCGGCCGACTCGCCGAAAACGGTGACGTTGTGCGGATTGCCGCCGAAGGCCCGGATGTTCTTCTGCACCCACTTCAGGGCCGCCAGCTGATCCATGAAGGCGTAGTCCCCGAGCATCTGTCCCTTGTCCGCGCGGGTCAGACCCGGAAAGGCGAAGAACCCGAAGTTGCCCAGCCGGTAGTTGAAGCTCACCAGGATCACCCCGTCACGGGCGAAGGGCGTGCCGTTGTACACCGCCGGGGACGTCCCGCCGTTGACGAACCCGCCGCCGTAGATCCACACCATCACCGGCAGGTTGTGCGTCGCGGCGCCCTTGGGACGCCAGACATTGATGTACAGGCAGTTCTCCTTCGGCACCGTGCGCTCCGGAGCCGCATCGCCCGGAAACAGGATCTGCATGCAGTCATGCCCGTAATTCAGCGCCGGGCGCACCCCGTGCCACGGCGTCACCGGTTGCGGTGGGGCCCACCTCAGCGCCCCCACCGGGGGAGCCGCAAAGGGTATGCCCTTGAAGGCGATCACCCCGTGCTGCACCTGTCCGCGAACGAGCCCGCCCTCGACCCGCGCCACCAGCGGATTGCCCGCGGCCCGTGCCGCGGCCGGCCCGCACCCTACCGCCAGCATCATCGCGGTCAGGATGGCGCCGCCTTTGAGGCCCCATGAATGCCTGAGCCCTTCGTTTTTTACGTTCATCGAGGATCCTCCGGTTGCAAGACTCACCCTATACGCACCCATCACAGCCCCATCGTCAACTGCAAGGTGATGATCCGGCCGAACACGTTCGCGTTGTTGCCATCGAATGCCGCGCCCCCCGCGGTCAGCACCAGCGGCGGCGTACGATCGAACAGGTTCTGCGCGCTCAGCGACACACGGGTGTTCTGCATGAAGCCCGACTGGTAGATCGCCCCGAAGTCAAAGCCCAGATCCAGATCGAAGGTCGTCCAGGAGGCCACCTGGGTGTTCGGCCGGCCCGGCAGCGGCTCGTCGTTCTCGTACGTCCCGACGTAGTTGCAGAACAGTGTCGCGCTCCAGGGGCCTTTGTTCCAGCCCAGCGTCGCTCGACCGCGCCATGGCACCACCCCGCCGTTGGCCATCTGGCCGAGGATACTCGTCTGCGGCGCCGTCGGCGCCAGCGCCAGCTTCTCGGTCACCACCTTGGTCGCATTCAACTCGAGCAGCCACAGCCCAAAGGGCGTCTCCTTGTGGTACTTCACGTCCATGTCGACGCCCTGCTCGGTCATCGAGCCGATGTTCGTCGTGCGCCCGTCGATCCACAGGTTCGTCGTGCACAGCTCCGCCGGGGTGACGATCCCGTAGATCCCCACCGCATTCAGGAAC
Organism: Pseudomonadota bacterium; assembly: GCA_021809525.1. Taxonomy (GTDB): domain Bacteria; phylum Pseudomonadota; class Gammaproteobacteria; order Steroidobacterales; family Steroidobacteraceae; genus 13-2-20CM-66-19. Next base: position 2,806 of record JAKAYU010000301.1, read on the forward strand.
GGCTGCATGCCGGGCGCGTAATCCGGATTGCTCGCCGAGCAGTTCGCCGGGTTGCTCACCGGGTGGATGTACGACTTGTACAGCTGATAATCCGCCGGATTCAGCAGCGCTTCGGGAAACAGCGGCGGCCCGAAGATCTCATTGGAATAATTTATGTCGTAGAACGTCGAGGACACATCCAGCCCCGGAGTCTGCCGCGGCGTCAGATCAAAGCCCAGCGACCAGGTCTTGGCCGTCTCCGGCTTCAGATTCGACTGATCGCCGAACACGTACCCGACGTTGGCGAACTGCGGAATCGCCGGAAGATCGG
>JAKAYU010000302.1 GCA_021809525.1 Pseudomonadota bacterium
CAATCATGCTCGCCTCCCTGCCGGCGTCCCGGCAAGCGCATCGGTGCGCTGCTGGTGCCGCTGCCATGCAACAGTACCGCAGCGGTGAACACGACGGCCGTCGTGGCGCCGGGGTAATACCAGCTCCGATAAAGGAACTCCGCTGCAAGCCCATGCTCCGCGGCGAAGGCCAAGAGCTGCGCTTGCGGTGCGTATGAGTGGCTCAGGATCGCGGCCGGGCGCCAGGGGCGTGTTGGGAGCCGGTAAAACTCGGGGTGATCGATCTCAGGATGCCAACTCTCACCGCGATAGTCGTACCAACTTCGGCCATGCGTCGCAGTCAGTAGCTGCCTGAGACTGAATCCGTGCTTTGCGATGATCCAGCCGCGACTTGCGGCGAATAGCTTGCGAACAACTGCGACGTGCCCGTTGTAGACATCGAGCGCGAGGCGAAACTCCCGATCAACCGCCCGATATGTTGGGTCGTGCCGGCTGGAAATTCCGGGAGCCAGCGCTCGCCTAGCCCGATCCAGGCGGACCGAAGTGCCGTGCACCGCGGCACTCGATGCGCATGCCGACTCGACTGCGGCTCGCAGGGCAATCACGGCCGCACCTCCGCGCGCCGCTCGCGCGCGATGCGTTCAACGATGGCAATCGGTTTGTGTTTCCACGAGTCCGGCTCGCTGCTGGCCGTCACGATCCGGCCGCGGCGAATGTCGGGCAGACCGGCGCGAAAAATTGCGGCGGCGGACGGCTCGCGCGGGGTGAAAGAATGTGATAGGTTTCGCATGGTTGAAGTCCTCAGCGAGAGGCGCGTTTCCGTGGTAGGGGCGCGCCTTTCGCGTTTCTGGATGAAATTAGGCCGCTTCGCCGGGCAGCGTGCTGGCGCGGATGATTTCGGAGCCAGGCACAAACGTCCGCCAGCCGGACTTGATTACGCGCAGGCGGCCGGCCTTGATATCGACGTAGGTTTTCGCGACCGACTGCCGCAAGTACGCGGATGCCTCGGGCACCTCATATCGCTGGCGTGGGTCAACAGGGGGCAGGGTCGCGAGCTTGGCGCGGCGATTTTCTCGTGGGGATGGCATCGACGGCTCCAGAAGTTTGCCGTCGGTTTGTCTCGACGGCGTTCCTGCATTTCGCAGGGCCGTCACGGATTATCTACGCCTATCGGCGCGCAGCAATCAACATCGACTCCAGCATTTCCGCGCCGAATTACTGGAGTGAGCGCAAATACTCGATAAATGCAGCGCGGCGAGCGCGTGGCGTCAGGTCCCGATGGGTTGCTCTGAAGCGCCGTAACTCGAAGGCGGCCCAGTAGCGCCAGCCGCCGAGAGTTCGGTTTGCCGCGATCCGAGCACCGCTGACGCGCTCGGCGGCGAACAGAGCGGAGCGGCTCATGCGCCAAATGCCCGCAACCTCGACGGCAACGAGTTCCGCTTTGGCCTCCCGGCGCCGGCAGTGGAACTCAAGCAGCGCCAGCCAGACGCGCGGCCGATCGGCCTTCGGGCCTCGCGGTGCGCGTGGCTTCGTTGCGGCGACGAGAGCCTTGACTGCGCGGGGGTCGCCCGCGAGGCGCCGCAGGTATTCAGCGATCGCGCGGCAGTCATCGGATTCGAGTGGCCGCATTGGCAGTTCGAGCCCGGCCTCATGAGCTCCAGGCGGAACGCCATCGAGCAGGTCGGCCCATCGCTCGAGGCGCGCCGCTTCGAGCTTCGCCGCCCACTCAATTGCTGACGGGCGGGTCGGGGGCCGGCGCGTCATGCGGACTCTCGCACGCTTGCGAGCTTCTCGCGCATGACGCTCGCAATGAAACGGTGATATGCCCGCTCGATCATTCGCAGCCCCGTCCCGGTCTGCGCCGCAACGGTGAGCGGGTCGATGCCGTGGACTTGCAAGAGCTCGCTGATCCTCGCGTGGCGGAACGAGTAGGCGCTGGCTGCCGGCGGGATTCTGTCCTTCCCGCGTGCTTTCGAGTTCACGGCAGCAGCCGCTGCGCGGAATGCCTTGGCCCAAGGGCTGCGCTCCCATGGTCGAGAGCCGTCTCGCGTGAAGATCAGCGTCTTCGGCAGCTTGCCGCTTGTCTGCTCATCGAAGAACCGGATGCCCTCGGCGGAGAGCACGACATGGCGCACGCGCAGCTTTGGCGGCCGCCCCTTACGGTGCGCGAGCCGGAGACTCTCGCCGTCGTAGTCGCCTACGATGGCGGTAGCGAGTTCCTTTGGCCTGGCGCCGGTCAATTCGAGGCCACGAAAGAACGCGGCCGCATGCGGCTCTGCGGCGGCTATGAGCGCCGCGCGCTGCGCAGGCGACAGGAAAACAGCGGTTTCGCCTTCATCATCTTCGTCTGCGAGCGGCTTGAGTCGCCACGTTGCAGGATTGCCGACGTGGCCGAGTTCGACCGCGCGATTGAGTCCTGCGACTACGGCCCGCACCAGTCGGTTGAGCGATCGCGGCTTGCGTCCGCTGCGCAGCCGGTCGCGCCAGTCGAGAAAGTCCTCCTTGCTCGCACTCTCCAGCACCAGCGTCGCGAGCGGATCGGAGTAGATACAGACCTTGTATTGGCCATGCGCCACCTTCGCCGCGTCGTGCCGCCCGTGGCGTTCGAGGTCGGCGAGGTACGCATCGAGCGCGTCTTTGACGGTGCCGCGCACTGCGCGCCGCACTGCGGATGCGCCGAGGGAGGCGCACCAGCTCTCGGCGGCCTGCTTTGCGCCGTCGTAATCGTCGGCGCTGATCTTGTCGAGCGCGTGGTACTGCTGCCGGCCATCGCGGCCACGGTAGCGAGCGACCCACGTATCGGGGCCGCGTCTGAAGCCGAGATAACAGCCCTCTGCGAGTCTCTGCCAGTAGGGCTCCCGGCGCGCTGCGAGGCGTTCGCGCTCGCGTTTTCGTGACAGGTCGGGCAAGGCTGCAATACCTCCGTACGGAACGGTACGGAAATTGTAGCCTAGATAATCCTAGACAGCCAGCGATAAAGGCACTATATTTACCGCAGTTTCCAAGATGGCCGTAGAGAGTCGTGGAGAGAAATGCAACCTTGCCAAGGTTGAGGTCGCGAGTTCGAGCCTCGTTTCCCGCTCCAATAAATTCAAAGACTTGCAAAAAGCCTCCTAACTCCCGACTGTGCCGTA
>JAKAYU010000303.1 GCA_021809525.1 Pseudomonadota bacterium
ACCTCGACCTCGACCTACCGCTCAACGAGTTGATCGTCGTGACGGGCGTCTCGGGCTCGGGCAAGTCCTCGCTCGTCTTCGATACGCTCTACGCCGAGGGCCAACGCCGATACGTCGAGACGTTCTCGCCGTATGCGCGCCAGTTCCTCGATCGCATGGACAAGCCGCAGGTCGATGCGATTACGGGGATTCCGCCGGCCATTGCCATCGATCAGACCAACCCGGTGCGCACCTCCCGCTCCACGGTCGGCACGATGACCGAGCTCAACGATCATCTGAAGCTGCTGTTCGCGCGGACCGCGACGCTCCATTGTCAGCGGTGCGGCCAGCCGGTGCGCCGCGACAGCGCCGACACCATCCACGCGGACCTCGTCGCACGAGCGGCGGCGGCCGGCGATCCGCGGCTGATGGTGACGTTCCCGGTCACCGTACCGGCCAACTTCCAGGAAAGCGAGGTCCGCGCACTGCTGGAGAAGCAGGGCTATACCCGCTTCATCGAGCGCCCGGTCGACCGCGCCGCGCCGCGCCGGCAGCCGGCCCGGCGGCGGCGCAAGTCCACGCCCGAGCCGGAGATCGCCCTCGAAGTCGTTCAGGACCGCTTCCGCGCCGCTCGCGCCGAGCGCAGCCGCATCATGGAGGCGCTCGAAGCGGCACTGCGTGTGGGGCGGGGCAAGGTGAACATCCGCGTGACCGACGAGAGCGATCCGCCCAACACCCTGGCGATCTGGCGCTACTCGAGCGGCCTGCACTGCGCCGAGTGCGATCTCTCCTACCAGGAGCCCACCCCGAGCCTGTTCTCGTTCAACTCTCCGCTCGGCGCCTGCGAGACCTGCCGCGGGTTCGGGCGCGTCATCGGCATCGACTATGGGCTGGTGGTGCCGGACGACGCCAAGACATTGCGCGGCGGCGCGGTCAGGCCTTGGCAAACTCAGTCCTATCGCGAATGTCAGGAGGATCTGGAGAAGTTCGCGCGCAAGCGCGGCGTGCCGCTCGACACGCCATGGCGCGAGCTGTCCGCCGAGCAGCGTCGCTGGGTCATCGAGGGCGAAGGCGCGTGGAACAAGGGCGTGTGGTACGGCGCTCAGCGGTTCTTCGCCTGGCTCGAGAGCCGCTCATACAAGATGCACGTGCGCGTGCTGCTCTCGCGCTACCGCGCCTATACTCCATGCGAGACGTGCGGCGGCGCGCGCCTGAAGACCCAGGGTCTGCTGTGGCGCGTGGGCGATCACGAGTCGGCCCGTGCGGCGCTTGGGGCCGCCCCGCCCTTCCGGCCGCGCGGCGCAGAGTGGAGCGACGAGGTGCTGCAGCGTCTGCCGGGCCTGTCCATCCACGACCTGATGCTGCTGCCGGTGGCGCGCGCACGCGAGTTTTTCGAGCGGTTGCACCTCCCGAAGCCGCTCGATGAAGCCACCGAGCTGCTGCTCGGCCAGGTGCGCGCACGCTTCGGCTACCTCGCCGACGTCGGTCTGGGGTATCTGACGCTCGACCGCCAGTCGCGCACGCTCTCCGGCGGCGAGGTCCAGCGCATCAACCTGACCACCGCGCTCGGCACCTCGCTGGTCAACACTCTGTTCGTGCTCGACGAGCCCTCCATCGGATTGCACCCGCGCGACATGCAGCGGGTGATCACGGTGATGAAGCGCCTGCGGGATGCCGGCAATTCATTGCTGGTGGTGGAGCACGATCCGCAGATCATGCTGGAAGCCGACCGGATTCTCGATCTCGGGCCGGGCGCCGGCGAGCGCGGCGGCGACATCGTCTTCTTCGGCACGCCGCGCGAGATCCGCCGCAGCGCACACTCGCTCACCGGGCAATACCTGAGCGGCAGACGCCACGCCGGCAGCGAGCGGGCGGCCATCGGAGAACGGAGCGGAGCGGATACCCGAGGGGAGACGTCCAGGCGCCCGCCCGCAGCCCTGGCAAAGTCGGCATCGCGCGCTGAGCGGGTCCGCGGCGCAGCCTCCGCCGTGCCCCACGGGGAAGTCGTGGCCGAGGCTCGCTCGAATCGCTGGTTGGAGCTGCGCGGCGTCACACAACACAACCTCAAGAGCATCGATGCGCGTATCCCGCTGAAGCGCTTGGTCTGTGTGACGGGAGTATCCGGTTCGGGCAAGTCGACACTCATCGAGGACGTTCTCTACCCCGCGCTGCTGAAGTACCACGGCAAGCCGACCGAAGCGCCCGGCGCATTCACGGCACTCGCGGGCGCCGAGCTCATCGATGACGTGGTGATGGTCGATCAGAGCCCGATCGGCCGCACCACACGATCCAACCCCGCCAGCTACGTCGGCGCCTTCGACGCCATCCGCTCGCTGTTCGCCGCCGAGCCGGCGGCAACCGAGCGCAAATACACCGCCGGCACGTTCAGCTTCAACTCGGGCACCGGGCGCTGCCCGACCTGCAACGGCAACGGCTTCGAGCACGTCGAGATGCAGTTCCTCTCGGATGTATATCTGCGCTGTCCGGACTGCAACGGACGTCGCTATCGCGACGAGGTGCTGGACATTCGCCGCGAAGGTGCCGACGGACGTCGCGCGAACATCGCCGAGGTGCTGGAGATGACCATTACCGGGGCGCTGGCGTTCTTCAGCGACTCCCGCGAGGTGTGCCAGCGTCTCGCGCCGCTGGCCGACGTCGGCCTGGAGTATGTCACGCTCGGGCAGCCGGTACCGACCCTCTCCGGCGGCGAAGCGCAGCGGCTGAAGCTCGCGGGGCACCTCGCGCAGGCCGGCTCCGTGCTCTCGAGCATCACGCACAAGGGCAAGCTCTTTCTGTTCGACGAGCCGACCACGGGGCTGCACTTCCAGGACGTCACCCGACTGCTCGGCGCGTTTCGCAAACTGCTCGCCGCGGGCCACTCGCTGCTGGTCATCGAGCACAACCTCGACGTGATCCGCGCCTGCGACTGGATCATCGATCTCGGGCCCGAAGGGGGCGAGGCGGGCGGCCACGTGGTGTGCGCCGGAACGCCGGCCGACGTGCGCCGCAACGCCCAGTCGCACACTGGACGGGCACTCATCGACTACGAGCGGGTCCTCACCGGGGAGCCGGCCGCCGCCAGCGCGGCGGTCGCCGAGCCGGCCCCGACCTACGGCGCGATCGCCG
>JAKAYU010000304.1 GCA_021809525.1 Pseudomonadota bacterium
GAGAGATGCGCTACACCAACATCGAGCTGATCGGGCCGGACGGCCTGGCATCGCCGATGATCCAAAGCGGCGATGCGTTGACTCTTCGGCTGCACTTCCGGGCCAACGAACGAATCCTGCGGCCCAGTTTCGCGGTACGGTTCTATACCAGCATGGGCACGCTCATCACCGAAACCAGCACCTGGCTGCACGGGGTGACCATTGCGGCGATCGAGCCCGGCGACGGTCATGTCGATCTCGAGCTCGATGCCCTCAATCTCGTGCCGGGACGCTATATGATCTCGCTGACCATCGGCGGCGGTGCCGAGGAGAAGCTGCTCGACGGAGACGTCCAGACTTTCCTGAATGTGGAGCCCTCGGGCGCGTACGGAACGGTGCGGGTCCTGAACAGCCGTTACGGCATCGTGTATTTCGGTCAACGCTGGAATGTATCGGGAGTCGCCGCGGCGAAGACGCATCTTGAGAGTGTATGAAGCTGTTGTTCATCGCGCACCGGCTGCCCTACCCGCCGCACAAGGGCGAGAAGATCCGGGCGCTGAATATCCTGAAATTCCTGGCGGCGCAGCACACCGTTCATCTGGTCAGCCTCGCTGAAGAGGCGCAGGACTTGCGTGATCTGGCGGCACTGCAACCCTATGTGCGCAGTGTCACCGTACAGCGGGTGCGGCCGCGCCTGCGCCGGCTGCTGGCGCTGTCGGCGCTCTGGAGCGGCCAGGCGGTATCGAGCCGGTATTTTCATTCGCAGGCGCTGCAGCGGCGCGTCGATGACCTGATCGAGCGGGAAGGGATCGAGGGTATCTTCTGCTCGTCGTCTCCTACGGGCGAGTATGTGTTCCGCTCGCGTCATGCGGCGCGTCTGCGCAGCCTGCCGAAGTTCATGGACCTGATCGATGTCGATTCCGCCAAGTGGCGCGAGTTCGCGCACCAGTCCGGGATCGGATCCGCGTGGCTGTACCGGCGCGAGGCACGTCATCTGGCGGCGCTCGAGCAGCGCCTCGGGCGTGAGTTCGACCAGTTGCTGCTGGTGAGCGAGGCAGAGCGGAAATACCTCGATGCGGCGAGCGCCGCGCGCACCCAAGTCGTCGCGAACGGGGTCGATCTGGAGTATTTCGCTCCGGGCCAGGGCCAGCCCGCACAGGAGCCGGGCGCGGCGCTCGTCTTTACCGGTGTGATGGATTACCGGCCGAACGTGGAGGGCATCTGCTGGTTTGTCCGGGAGGTGCTGCCGCGCGTGCGGACCCGCTGCCCGCACGTACGACTGTATATCGTAGGTCGCCATCCGAACCGCGCGATACGCCGCCTGGCGCGGGTGCCCGGGATCGTCGTGACCGGAATCGTGCCGGATGTTCGCGACTACCTCGTCCGCGGCGTGTGCATCGTGCCCCTGTGGATCGCCCGCGGAATTCAGAACAAAGTCCTCGAAGCGATGGCCATGGGCCGGCCCATCGTGCTCACGCCGCCGGCACTCGAGGGCATCGACGCCCAGCCGGGCCGGGATGTGCTGCTCGCGCGGGATGCCGAGGCGTTCGCGGACAAGACGGTGCAGTTGCTCGAGGATCCGCGCCGCGCGGGTGCCCTCGGGGCGGCCGCACGCAAGCAGGCCGAGACGCGCTATGCCTGGCCGCAGATTCTGCGCGGGCTCGCGGATCTGCCGTCCGGCGCGGCCGGCCCGCTGCGCGAGGGGGCACCGGACTCTCGGCTCATCCGGTCCGATGGGGTGCAGCCGGTCACTCGGGCCTCATAGACATGCCGGTTCCCGTGTGTGTGCCAATCGACGCGCAGGAGCCGGCCGGGTATGACCGGAAGCACGCGCTTTGCGCTATCGGCGTGCCACTGCCGAGGGGCGCCGTACGCGATCCTGCCCGTCTGATATTGACCGATGATGCGGGGCATCCGCAGCTCACGCAGACCCGTGTTCTTGCGTCATGGCCCGACGGGTCGGCCAAATGGCTGTTGGTCGAGAGTCAGGTCGCCATGGCGGCGCACGAGCGGCGACGTTTTCTGTTACGGGAGACGTCCGTTACGCCCGTCGAAACCGCCCAGGGATGCGTCACCGTCAGTACCCTGAGTGAGATGCGGTATCGGATCGATACCGGTGCCGCACAATTCGACATCGGCGGCCGCGGGGCATTGATCGATGCCGTGACGCTCGACGGGATCTCCATGCTCGATGCAGCGGGCGTGTACATGAGTCTCACCGGCTGTACGGGCCGCGTGTATGGGCCAGTGGTTCAAGAAGCCCGTCTCGAGGCCGCAGGCCCCGTGCGTGCCACCCTCGTCCTGTGCGGACACCTCGCTCGCGGCGATGGGCCGCGGGAAAAGGCCTCTACGCTCGCGTTCGAGGCGAGATTGAGCTTCGTGGCCGGGAGCGCTGCGGTGACGATCGAACTCACCCTGCACAATCCACGCGCGGCCCGGCACCCCGGCGGGCTCTGGGACCTGGACGATCAGGGCACGCTGCTGTTCGAGGACGTGTCACTGTCGCTGAAGGCCGGCGCGCACGTCGAGGAAATCCGCTGGTATGCGGAACATGCGAGCGATACGCATATCGAGGCTCCGCAGGAGTGGACGCTGTACCAGGATTCCAGCGGTGGAGAAAACTGGGACTCGGACAATCACGTGGACGGACAAGGCAGATCCACCGTCACGTTTCGCGGCTACCGCGTCACCTATGGCCCGGCCGCCAAAGCCTGCCTGATCGCCGAGGGCGATCGGGCGAGTCCGGCGCTGGCCGTGATCACCGCGAGCGGCACAATCGGCGCCACGGTGCTCGAGTTCTGGCAGAACTTTCCGAAGGCGATCCGCTGGAGCGAATCGGCGCTGGATCTGGGACTGTTTCCCTGGGAGAGTTGCGCACCCTTCGCGCTGCAGGGGGGCGAGCGCAAGCGGCACACAGTGGTGATTGAATTCACCCCGCGGGGACACACGCCGGAGCTTGCGAGCGCGCACCATCCCCTGCAGGTGAGTGTCGAGCCGGCGTGGGTCGAGGCCGCGCAGGCGCTCGCCGCTTTTGTCCCGGCGGAGCGGGACGGCAATGAAACCTACCGGCGTTACATCCAGACCATCATCGCCGGGGATGCCGCCTTCGAGCAACGGCGCGAGG
>JAKAYU010000067.1 GCA_021809525.1 Pseudomonadota bacterium
CCGCGGTCGATGCGCTGCTTGCAGGCCACCCGATCGGCGAGCAGTCCGCCAGCATCGGCTGCAGCATCAAGTGGAAGCCGGGCAACGCGCCCGAGTGGGCCTGACCGCACGCTGCAGGCGCTGCGCTCGCCTGCGGCCCGCAGCGCCTGCGTCACGCTCATAGGCAAAGCGCACCGCTCTGTGCGGCCCTGGCCCTGATGGTGTGTGCATTCGCGCTCACGGTCCACGCCCTGCTCCTGTGCGCGCGAATCCCCGGCTCTACGTCGCAAGCGGTTGTGGATCCTGGTCATCCTCGTCGGTGTCGGCAGGTTCGCAGTGAGCTCCTCCAGCGGCCGCCGGAGGCTGAAGGTCCTCGCGGTACGGCTGTTCAGCGCTTCGGCCTTCGCCCCGCCCTACGGTTCGTGGAGATTCGCGGTTTCGGTTCCGCGCCGCGCAACGGACTCTCTATTGCGGCACCGGCGCCGGGTGATCGTTCGCCACCGGGTGCGCCGCTGGGCAACGATCCGAGTGCGGGCGCCCCGGCGAGACTCGGCTGAAACCAGTCCCGCGAGGCCGGTGCCGGCGGCTCGTGCACCGCCGGGCGGAACCGGTTGCACACCTGGACTCGCCCGTACCCGCAACTGTCCGTGAAATCTTCTGACCAGATCGTCTCCGGTCCTCGCCCGCCCGCATACGCCCACAGCTGTGCGTCATCGCACGCGAACCTGTACAGCGCTGCGCCCCGCAACGCCGTTCGAGTGGTGTTTTCGATTGGGTAGATCACACGACGGAAACGAATTGCGCGACCACCTGGCGAGGCGGCACCAATGAGCGCTCGGCGACAAGCGCCCGCAGCATCTCAGTCGCGATCGCGTGCTTCACCGGAAACCGTTTGTCGAACCAGCAGAACAGAATATTGGTGTCAACGAGGCCCGCCACACCTATACGACTCCTCTCGCGTCCAACCTCGCTCTTCATCCACTCCGTAGGTCACTGGCCAGGAGCGCGCATCGAGCCAACGGCTGGTTTCCTCGAAGAGGCGCAGACGCTCTTCGGTAGACAGCTCAGGCTGCCTGGAACGCGCTGGAACGATGGCAATCGACTCTCCCGCCGCCACCAGCTCCACCGCATCACCGCCGTGGATGGCGTAGAGGTCGACCAGCCGCTTAGGCAGCGCGATCTGAAACCTGCCCGTGACAGGGGTCATCACCTCATGATTTGCAAATCAAGGATGCTGTCAAGGATTCTTCCGTGACTGGCGGAGGCGATTCGGACATACTGCATTTTCAGTCCCCCGTGACCCTGCCGACACATGCTGCCTGCTCCGCCGACCCTCATCGATATCGGGATCAACCTCGCGCACGACAGCTACGATCGCGACCGAGAGGAAGTCCTCGCCCGCGCGCACGCCGCCGGTGTCACACAACTGATCGTCACCGGCTCCTGCGGCCCGAGCACCCGCAAAGCCATCGAATTGGCACGAGCACATCCGGCACGCCTCTTCGCCACCGCCGGCGTGCATCCGCACCACGCGACGGACCTCACCGCCGAGCTGCTCGCCGAGCTCGCCGAGCTCGCGCGCGCTCCGGAAGTGGTTGCGATCGGCGAGTGCGGCCTCGATTACTTCCGCAACTTCTCCCCCCCGGCCGCGCAGCAGAATGCCTTGCACCAACAGCTCGAACTCGCCGCACGCATCGGCAAGCCGGTCTTTTTGCATGAGCGGGACGCGCACGGGGATTTCCTCGCCATCCTGCGCGAGCACCGCCCAACGCTCGCGGGCGGAGTGGCCCACTGCTTCACCTCCGGCGCAAACGAGCTCGACAGCTACCTCGAGCTCGGCCTGGCGATCGGCATCACCGGCTGGATCTGCGACGAGCGCCGCGGCGCGCACCTGCTCTCACTGGTTGCGCGAATCCCCGGTGAGCGGCTGCTGGTCGAAACCGACGGACCCTATCTTCTGCCGCGCGATCTGAAGCCCAGACCCACCTCCAGGCGCAACGAGCCCCAGTACCTGCCGCATATCGCCGCCGTCATCGCGCGCGCCCGAGGCGAGACGCTCGAATCGCTCGCGCGATCAAGCACAACCGCGGCACGGAGCCTTTTCGGACTGCCGCACACGCCCGAGAAGCTCGGCATCTGAGGGCCGAGTACATCACCTCGATACCCGGCGTTGCACTGTTTGATACCGCGAATCGCGCATCCGATGGGGGGCAGCGTGAACGTGTCTTATTGATCTCCCATTCACGCCCTAAATGAACGTCCACGACTGCGTTCTCGACACCTCGGACATCCCGTTTCCAGTCCACACTGGCGGCGTGTTGACCATCGCGCGCAGACGCTGCCTGCCACGACATCAGCTGGCGAGGTCACAATCACCCCGGGTAAGCGCCAGTGTCATCGTCAGTCAGCACGCCTCTAAGCGCATCGGTGGATTGACGGGCACGCAGCGCGGCGCAGCGAACGCGCCTTGCGCGCAGTCCGGCGGATTACGATAATTGCACCACAGCGCGCGCGCCGCCCTGCGCCCCCTCGGGCCGTGATGAACGCGTCCGCCGCCCTCGGCTGTCGGGAGAGATCTGGTGGACCTGAAATCCCTGCGTGAGCACATCGCCACCGCCTGGCGCGACTCGATCATCGAGCGCCTGGCCGCATACGTGCGTATTCCGAACAAGTCGCCGTTATTTGACCCCGACTGGGAAAAGAACGGACACATGGAGGCGGCGGTGCAGCTGATGGCCGAGTGGTGCCGCGCACAGCGCATCCCCGGGATGAAGGTCGAGGTGAAGCGTCTGCCGGGGCGCACACCGGTATTGCTCATCGACGTCCCCGGAGAGCTGCCCGGCTGCGTGCTGCTCTACGGCCACATGGACAAGCAGCCGGAATTCACCGGCTGGCACGCGGGACTTGGCCCATGGGAGCCGGTGCTGCGCGACGGCAAGCTCTACGGGCGGGGCGCAGCGGACGACGGCTACGCGGTGTTCAGCGCGCTCGCGGCGATCGCCGCGCTGAAGGCCCAGCGCGTAGCCCTTGCGCGCTGCGTGGTGCTGATCGAGGCCTGCGAAGAAAGCGGCAGTGCCGATCTGCCCGCCCACCTCGAGGCGCTCGGCGGCGCCCTCGGGGAGCCCTCGCTCGTGGTGTGCCTGGATGCCGAATGTGGCAATTATGATCAGCTCTGGTGCACGACCTCGCTGCGCGGCAATCTGGTCGGGGAGCTGAGCGTGCGGGTGCTCGAGGAAGGGGTGCACTCGGGCATGGCGAGCGGCATCGCGCCGAATCCGTTCCGCATCGTCGAGCAGCTGCTCGCGCGGATCGAGGACCCGCTCGACGGAACGCTGAGGCCCGCAGAACTCTCGGTGAGCATTCCCGAGGACCGCCTGGCGCAGATCCGTACCGCCGCGGGCGTGCTCGGGGATTCGGTCGCCGGCAAGCTTCCCTGGACCCGCGGCGCGCACGCCCTCAGCGATGACCCGGTCGAGCTGCTGATCAACAGCACCTGGAAAGCCACGCTGTCGGTGACCGGAGCGGATGGCCTGCCGCCGACGCTCTCGGCCGGCAACGTGCTGCTGCCGGCCTTGACGCTCAAGCTGTCACTGCGCCTGCCGCCCACCTGCGAGCCGCTGCGCGCCGCGCGGGCGGTCAAGGACACCCTCGAGCGCGATCCGCCCTACGGCGCCCAGGTGCGCTTCACGCCGGGCACACCCACCGCGGGCTGGAACGCCCCGTCGTTCGCCCCCTGGCTCGAGAGGTCGATCGAGACGGCCTCGCGGCAGATCTATGGCAAGGGCGCCGCGCACGTCGGCTGCGGAGGAACGATTCCCTTCATGGCCATGCTCGGTGAGCGCTTCCCGAACACGCAGTTCTTCATCACCGGGGTGCTCGGCCCGCACGCCAATGCGCACGGTCCGAACGAGTTCCTGCACCTCGATTACGCCGAGAAACTCACCGCCTGCGTGTCGCTCGTCCTCGCCGACCACGCCCGCGCGCCGCGCCGCTGAGCGGCGTGGCGCTTCAGCGCATGTGCGCCATGCTGCTCGGGCGTACCGCCGCGCGCAGCCGCTCCCAGCCGTCGCGGTAGTGAGTCAGCATCGCAGCCTCGGCGTCCGCCTCGAGCGGCGGGAATTCCGCGCCGAGCGCCTCGATCATCACCGTCCACTTCGGCATTCCCTTCGGGAAGCGGCCCTCGCTCGTGAAGACCACCCTGCCCTCGATCGGAATGTCCCCGGCAATCGCCTTCACGGCCGCGATGCGGTCGTACAGGCCGCTTTGCGGATTGACGAAGGTGAAGCGCCGCGGCCCGTCCATCACGGTCCACTCGGCCATTTGATCGCTGCCGAAGATGTTCCCCTGCACTTGACGCACGTCGATGATGAGAATGCCGTGTACGCTGAGCAGGAGAAAATCGACGTGATAGCTGCCGCCCATCCCGTCGGGAACTGACATGTCGATCAGATGCTCGGCGCCGACTCCCGCAATCGCCGCCTGCAGCGCCTTGCGGGCCCGACGCCGCCGGTACCAGCGCGCAAACCAGACCGCTGCGACGATCAACGCCGCGGCGAGCCCAAGCAGCGCCCAGGGAACGAACGGCTGGTGCAGGGTCTGCCTCACGGTTGCTCCTCAGGCCGCGCCGTCGGCGAGCGCGGTGCGCAGCGCGCCGAGATCGGCATCGATCTCCCGGTACTGACTGGCCCGCGCGAACAGCGCCGCGAGTGCCGGCGGCAGCGGCACTTTCCGGCCGATCAATGGCTCGATGATTTCGCGGAACTTCCCCGGGTGCGCCGTCGCGACCAGCACCCAGCGGCCTGAACGCCGCCGCGCCTGCGGCAGGCGGGCATAGGCTTCAGCCGCAACCGCCGTATGCGGACACCAGATACGGCCGAGGCGGCGGTAGTCCTCCACGATGCGCGCGCGGATCGCCTCGTCCTCGACACTGCACGCGCTCACCGCCGCGCGCAGCTGCTCGATGTCCGGATACAACGCGCGCAGCCGCTCCATGTTGCTCGGATTGCCGACATCCATGGCCGAGGCGAGCGTGGCGATGCTCGGCCGGGGGCGCCAGTGGCCATCGGCGAGAAACTCCGGTACCGTGCGGTTGGCATTGTGCGCGAGCACCACCTCCCCGATGGGCAGCCCCAGTTTGCGCGCCCAGATGCAGGCCGCCGCGTTGCCGAGATTGCCGCTCGGGATGATGAACGAGACAGGCTCTCCGCCGCTTGCGGCGAGCGCCAGACTCGTCGCCGCGTAATACACCGCCTGCGGCAGCAGGCGCCCGAGGTTGATGCTGTTGGCCGACGACAAGGCGCGCGTACGGCGCAGCTGCTCATCGAGGAACGCCTGCTTGACCATCCTCTGGCAGTCATCGAACGTGCCACGCACCGCGTAGGAGCGCACGTTGCCCCCCCAGCAGGTCAGCTGCTGCTGCTGCGTGGGTGAGACGAGGCCCTTCGGAAAGAGCACCACAACCTCGATCCCGGGACGGCCATGAAAGGCCGCCGCCACCGCCCCGCCGGTGTCCCCCGAGGTCGCCACCAGTATCGTGAGGGGGCGGGACTGCCCGGCGCGCAGCCGGGTGAGGCACGCGGCGAGAAAGCGCGCGCCGAAATCCTTGAACGCTGCGGTCGGACCGTGAAAGAGCTCAAGCACGGCGAGCCGCTCGCCCTCGAGCGGCAGCACGGGCGCCGGGAAATTGAACGCCTCGGCGCTGATCTGCCCGAGTGCCTCCGCGAGCGCATCGCCGGCGGCAAACGGTCCGATCAGGCGCTCGGCGAGCTGCGCCAGGCCCTCGGCGCCCTTAAGCGCGGCCGGCTCGATCACGGGCCACTGCGCAGGCACGTACAGCCCGCCGTCCGGCGAGAGCCCCTGCATCAGCGCCTCGCTGAAGCCCGCCGTCAGCCGCCCGTCGCGGGTGCTCTGAAACCGCATGCTCCTCATCGCCTCGTCCGACCCGTCAACCGCTTGCCACGACGCGTGCACCCTCGCCCTGCAGGCCCACCACCCACTCATCGAGCGCGGCACCGCCGGCTGCCAGCGGCGCGCGCATCGCCGCAAGCACCGTCTGCGCCTGCGTCTCGAGCGCCCAGGCAAACAGCGTCGGGCCCGCCCCGGAGATCGAGCAGCCGAGCGCACCGGCGGCCATCGCCGCGGCGCGCACCGCGCCGAAACCCGGAATGAGCGCCTGACGCTGCGGCTCGATGACCACATCCTCGAACGAGGCGCGGATCATGTCGAGGTCATCGGTATAGCACCCGGAGATGAACCCGGCGAGATTGGCGGTCTGCCACACGAAATCCGAAAGCGTCACTTCGCGTTTGAGGATCGCGCGCGCCTGACGGGTGGCGAGGAACATGTGCGGGTGCACGATGACTGCGCATACTCCCTGCGGTACGGGAATGCGCTTGACGCGCGGCTGCTCGATGCCCACGGTCAGCACCAGCCCGCCGAACAACGACGGGGAGATGTTGTCCACGTGCAGCGAGCCACTCGCCACCGCCTCGCCCTGCATCGCGAATTTGAGCAGCTCGAGCTTCGCGCACGGCGCCCCGAGGAGCGCGTTGCCGGCAACCACGGCGGCGACCGCCGAGGCCGCCGAGCCGCCGAGCCCGGACCCGAGCGGAATGCCCTTCTCGATGCGCATCTCGAGCCCGAAGCCCGGCGCGAGCGTCTCGTGCAGCGCAAGCAGCGCGCGCCCGGCGGTGTTATGCACCGGATCGGTCGGCAGTTCCCCGGCGATGCCGGTTACCGATGAGATCGTGACCCCCGGATGCTCGCTGCGGCTCACCGTCACCCGGTCCCCGAGCGCGTCCACCGCAAAGCCGAGGATATCGAAGCCGATGGCGACATTGCCAACGGAAGCCGGCGCGAACGCCGTTGCCCATTGCAGCGCGCTCACAGTCGTGCCCCGAGGTACGCCGAGAGGCGCAGCAGATCGGCGAAAACCCCGCCGGCGGTGACCTCCGGACCGGCTCCCGGGCCCTGCACGATGAGCGGGTTGTCGCAGTAGCGGCGGGTCTCGAACCGCACCACGTTGTCGGTGAGCGCGATCTTGGCGAAGGCATGCTGGGCGTCGAACTCCACCAGCCCGACGGTGGCCTGTCCGTCGGCGCCGAGCCGGCCGACGTACCGCAGCACACGGCCCGCCTGCCGCGCCGCCTCGAAGCGCTCGCGCATGGCGGCGTCCGAGCGCGGCAGGCGCGTCATGAACTCCTCGATCGAGCCGCGCTCGAGGCCCGCGGGCACCAGACTCTCGATCCGCACGTCCGAGAGCTCTAGCTCCAGACCCATTTCCCGCCCGAGAATGATCAGCTTGCGCGCCACGTCCATCCCGGAGAGGTCATCGCGCGGATCGGGCTCGGTGTAGCCGCGCTGGCGCGCCTCGCGCACGATGTCCGAGAATGGCGTGCGGCCGTCGTAGACGTTGAAGAGGTAGGCAAGCGTGCCGGAGAAGATGCCCTCGACGCTCGCGATCTCATCGCCGGTCTCGCGCAGATCGCGCAGCGTGTGCACCACCGGCAGCCCCGCCCCCACGGTCGCCTCGTACAGGTAATGCGCGGCCCCGGCACGCCGCGCCGCCTGCAGCTCGCGATAGTAGGCCAGAGCGGCGCTATTGGCCTTCTTGTTCGGCGTGATCACGTGCATGCCGTTGCGCAGCCAGCCGGCGTAGCGGCCGGCGACCTCGCTGCTTGCGGTACAGTCGATGAGCACGGTGTGCGGCAGATAATCGACACGCACGTGCTCGACGAACTGATCGAGGTCCGCGGGCGTGACGCTGTGTTCGTACTGGTCGCGCCAGGAATCGAGCGCAATGCCGGTGTCGGCGAGCACCATGCGCCTCGAGCCGAGGATTCCACGCACGCGCAGATCGAGCTTGAACTGCTCGCGCAGCCGCTCGCTCTGCGAGGCGATCTGCTCGAGCAGCACCCGCCCGACGGTACCCGGGCCGATGATCCCGACCGACAGGGTGTGCGGCGACAGATAGAGCCCGGCATGCGCGGCGCGCAGCGCGCGCGTCGCCGAGCGGCCCTCGACCACCA
Source organism: Pseudomonadota bacterium (assembly GCA_021809525.1). GTDB lineage: Bacteria > Pseudomonadota > Gammaproteobacteria > Steroidobacterales > Steroidobacteraceae > 13-2-20CM-66-19. The sequence goes on from JAKAYU010000067.1 coordinate 8,007, forward strand.
CGGAAATATTGCGCTCCGAGGCGCCCTGGGCGATGGCGCGCACGTTCACCCCGCCGGTGCCGAGCGCGTTGAAGACCTTGGCGGCCACGCCAGGCGTGCCGGCCATGCCGTCCCCGACGATGGCGAGGATGGCCAGATCCGGATCGATCTCGACGCTCTGGATCTGCCCTTCGAGCAGTTCGCGCTCGAATGCGCGGCGAACCACCGCACCGGCCCGCTCGCCCTCGCTCTGCGGGATCGCGCAGCAGATCGAGTGCTCGGAGCTGCCCTGGGAGATCAGGATCACCGAGATGCCTTCCTCGCGCAGCGCGCCGAACAGCCGGTAGGCCGTCCCGGGCACCCCGATCATGCCGGCACCCTCGATGTTCACCAGCGCCACCTTGTCGATGCTCGCGATGCCCTTGACCGGCAGGCGCGAGTGCGGCTCGGCGCAGATCAGCGTGCCGGGCTGCTCCGGGGCGAAGGTGTTGCGGATCCAGATCGGAATGCCATCGCCGACCGCCGGCGCCATGGTCTGCGGGTGGATCACCTTGGCGCCGAAGTACGCCAGCTCCATCGCCTCGCTGTAGGAGAGCGAATCGATCACCGTGGCATCCGGCACGCGGCGCGGATCGGCCGAGAGCACCCCGTCGACGTCGGTCCAGATGTGTATCTCCCCCGCCCGCAGCAGCGCCCCGAAAATGGATGCGGAGAAGTCGCTGCCGTTGCGCCCGAGCGTGGTCTGCACCCCGCGCCGGTCGGCGGCGATGAAGCCGGTAATCACCAGCGTGCCCTTGAAGTCCGCATCCACCAGATCGGCAAGCTGCGCGCGCGAGAGCTCCCACTGCACGGCAGGTCCGAGCGGACCCCACTCGACGACCACCACGCGCCGCGCATCGAGCCATTGCACCGGTCCGCGCCGCTGGGGTCGGGTCTCGAGGAACCGGTGAAAGAGCTTGGTCGACCAGATCTCCCCGTACCCGGCGATCAGGTCACGCACGTTGGACGCGGCCGAACGGGTCAGCTTCACAGTCTGCAGAATCCCCTCGAGATCGCGGCAGTCCCGGTCGAATCCGGCCAGGTACAACCGCACCGCCTCATCGGGCAGCAGCGCCTCGGCGATCGCCGCGTGGCGCGAGCGCAGCGCGGCAATCTCGGCCCGGTAGCCCTCATCCTGGGCCTCGGCCAGGCCGATCAGGCCGAGCAGCGCATCGGTCACGCCCTTGCACGCGGAGAGCACCACACCGAGCCGCTCGGCCGGCGAGGCATCGAGGATGGCCGCCACGCGCTCGAAACAGGCAGCATCGGCGACGCTCGAGCCGCCGAATTTATGCACGACCCAGGGTGCGGGATTCGACATGGGATGCAGATCACCTGAGGGGAAGCCGTGCGACTCTACTGACGCGCAGCGGCGCGCGCAATGGATCGCTCGAAGGATCCCCCTTCGCGACAGCCGCCCCACCGGTAGAATGGGTGCATGAACGAGAGCGAGATCATCCGCGCACAGCTCGCCACCGAGCGGATCCATGCTGCGCAGGTCGCGAACGCCTGCGTGGCCGCATTCGGCGCGCAGCACGACGGCACCGCGCAACCGCCGACGGCGTTCCGCGAGGCCAGCGTCAGCTACCTCGTTTGGGCCCTCAGCCGCTTCGAGCAGCGCGACCAGCTGCTCGCCGAACTCATCAAGCGGCGCACTTCGGGCGCTGGTGGGGCGATCGAGCAGACCCTCCCCCTCGAGCTCGGCGAACTGGCCGCCCGCGACGGCACGAGCCGCCAGGCGCTCGCACGCCTGGAGTCCGCCCTGACGGCGGCCACGCCACAGGCCGCACGCACCGCCTGGCAGGCCTTCGGGGAGTTCTTCAATTCACTCTGGTGCGCACGTCGGGAAGCCATCGAGGGACATCTCGCCCGCCTGCCGCGCATCGCCTCCTGGCGCGCCATCTGCGCAATCGATGCCGATTCGATCCTCGAGGAGCGCACCCGCTACGCGCAGGTGGCCGAGCACCTGCCGCCCGGCATCACCCTGATCGGCGCCACCGGCCGGTAGCACCGGCCGCCAATGGCGCTCAACACCGGCCGTGCCCCTCGGCGGCTCTCGGATGCGGGAAATGGTCGCTCTCGTCCTCCCCGGCGCGCGGCACGAGGCACGCGTAGTCCTTCTCGAGCACGACCTGCGCGCTGCCCGAGGGTACCGGCACTGAGGCGCTCAGAGTCACCAGATCGGTGCCGCACCAGCGGGCGGCGAGCGTCGCAGGGATGCGAAAATCAATGAGAGACCCCTCATAATCTATTGATATATCTTGTATTTTTTCATCGGAACTTACGCGATAGACGAGCGCGACGCCACCCGGAAATTCCGTCCGCTCCTGCACTTGGCCGCTCTCTGCGAGCGTGCGGATCTCCCCCTGCGTCAGACGCAGACGCAGTGCATTACCCTTGATTCTGAGCTTCATGTGTTCGCCTCCGGCCTCGCCTCGGGGCTCCTTGCCGCACCCGACGCCAGGATACGCCGGGCGAGCAGCCAATGCGGCCGATCGATCATGCGTCCGTCGAGCGAGGTCACTCCCGCCCCACCGGCCGCCTCGAATGCGGCCACCACCCGGCGTGCCCAGTCGAGCTCCGCGAGGCTCGGGGTAAACACCGCGTTGATCACCCCGACCTGATCGGGATGGATGGCCAGCTTGCCGGTGAACCCGTCCTCGCGCGCCCGCTCGGTCTGCCCGCGCAGTCCCTGCGCATCGCGGAAATCCACGTACACCCCGTCGATGGCCTGAACGCCGAGCGCCGCAGCGGTGAGCAGGCACGTGGTGCGCGCGTGCTCAAACGCCGGGCGCAGTGCCCCGGCGGCATCGCTTCTGATGCGCGCCCCGAGCGCCGCCGACAGGTCCTCCATGCCCCAAGTCAGCCCCGCCAGGCGCCGCGCGGAGGCCCGATGCACGGCGGCAGCCTGGGGATAGGAGGGCAGCGCGAGCAGACCGGCGGGCGTCTCGGTGCCGATCACCACCAGCGCGGTGGAGCCGACCGCGATCCCATGGCCGGCCTCGATCGCCTCGAGGGTGAGCGCAATGCGCTCGATGTCCGCGTAGCTGTCCACCTTCGGCAGCACCAAGCCGGCCGGCCGGCCGGCTATGACCGCGGTGGCGTCCTCGTAGAGCCGCCCGCTCGAGAGCGCATTGACGCGCACCCACAGCTGCGGGTGCGCCCCGGCGGCGTGCGCCTGCAGAAACTCGAGCACCTGCCCGCGGGCGAACGGCAGTCGCTCGGCAGCGACCGAGTCCTCGAGGTCGACGATCAGCGCATCGGCGCCGCTCACGAGCCCCTTGGCGAGCTTGCGCTCGCTGTCACCCGGCACGAACAGCAGCGAGCGCAGCACCACCCCGTTCATGCCGGCCGCTTCAACATCAGCGCGGCGCGGCGGCACGAGGCCACCTCCTCATCGCGCTGGTTATAGGCGCGGTGATCGAACACCACGATGCCCGAATCCGGGCGCGAGCGGCTCTCGCGCACCGACTGCACGGTCGTGACGGCCCGCAGCGTATCGCCCACCCGCACCGGGCGCGGGAACTTGACTTCCTCCCAGCCCAGATTGCCGATGGTGGTGCCGAAGGTCGTGTCGTAGACCGACAGCCCCACCATCAGCCCGAGCGTGAACACGCTGTTGACGATGCGCTCGCCGAAGGGCGTGTCACGGCAGTACTCGGCGTCAAGATGTATTGCCGCCGGGTTCATGGTGAGCGCGCTGAACAGCAGATTGTCGGTCTCCGTGACCGTGCGGCGCACTTGGTGCTCGAAGCGCTGCCCCACGGTGAATTCCTCGAAATAATGTCCCATCGTGCCTCTCTCCAGGGGACCCGGCGATGCGCGCATTATCGCATCCGCCGCGCCCACCTCATAACTGTCGGCGCCCGCCGCCAAACCACACGGTATTTAGCGCACCGGCCCTGCCCGCCTATAGTCCGGCGGCATGTACCGCTATGACCCGATCGACCGCGAACTGCTCGCGCAGCGCACCGAGCAGTTCCGCGACCAGACGCAGCGCTTCCTCGCCGGTGAGCTCACCGAGGAGGAGTTCCGGCAGCTGCGCCTGCGCAACGGCCTGTACCAGCAGCGCCACGCGCCGATGCTGCGCATCTCGGTGCCCTACGGGCTGCTCGGGTCCGCCCAGCTGCGTCGGATGGCGCAGGTCGTGCGCAGGTACGACAGAGGCTACGGGCACTTCACCACGCGCCAGAACATCCAGCTCAACTGGCCTCAGCTGCCTGAGGTGCCCGAGCTGCTCGCCGAGCTCGCCGAGGTGCAGTTGCACAGCATCCAGGCCTGCGGCAACGACACGCGCAACATCACCTGCGACTATCTGGCCGGCGTCGCCGAGGACGAGCACGTCGATCCGCGCCCGTACTGCGAGCTGCTGCGCCAGTTCGTCGCGCTGCACCCGGAGTTCTACTGGCTGCCGCGCAAGTTCAAGTTCGGCTTCACCGGCGCCGCGGCGGATCGCGCCGCCACTCGCACCAATGATGCGGCGGTGCACGTGCTGCGCCGCGACGATGCCATCGGCTACCGTTTCTTCGTCGGCGGCGGCCTCGGCCGCCTGCCGATGCTCGGGCAGGAGATGAACGCCTTCGTGCCGGAGTCGGATCTGCTGAGCTACGCCACGGCCATCCTGCGCACCTTCAACCGCTTCGGCCGGCGGGACAACATCCACAAGGCGCGCATCAAGATCGTCCTGCGCGAGTGGGGCATCGAGCGCTTCCGCGCCGCAATCGAGGAGGAGTACGCCAAGATCCGCGCAAGCGCCGAGGGCGAGCAGCTGCGGCTGTTGCCGCAGGACATCGAGCGGATGCGGGGCCACTTCGCCGCTCCGCCCTATCGCCCCTCGGGCGAGGCGGCGGCCGACCTGCCCGCGCAGGCGGCGCGCGATGGGCGCTTTGCCGCGTGGCTCAAGCGCAACGTGCGTGCACACAAGGTGCCGGGCTACCGTGTGGTGTTCGTGCCGCTGAAGGCGCCCGGGCAGGCCCCCGGGGACTGCACCGCCGAGCAGTTCGAGGCGCTAGCCGAGCTGTGCGAGGCGTACAGCTTCGGCGAGTTGCGCTCGACCTATGAACAGAATCTCGTGCTCGCCGATGTAGCCGAGCGCGACCTGCACGAGCTGTGGGAAAGACTCGATGCGGCGGGCCTGGCGACTCCCAACATCGGCCTCACCACGGACCTCGTCGCCTGCCCGGGGCTCGACTTCTGCAGCCTCGCCAATGCCGGCACGATCGGCCTCGTGCACGACATCTACCGGCGCTTTGACTCGCTCGAGGCGCAGTACGAGATCGGCCCCATCCGCATCACCATGAGCGGCTGCATGAACGGCTGCGGCCACCACAGCGTCGGACACATCGGCATCCTCGGCGTCGACAAGCACGGCGAGGAGTGGTACCAAGTCACCCTCGGCGGCAGCGCGGGACATGACGCCGCGATCGGTGAACGGGTCGGCCGCGCGCTCGCGCGCGAGGAGATCGCCGACGGCGTCGAGCGGCTGATCCGCGCCTATCTCGAGCTGCGCTGCGAGGAGGATGAGACCTTCATCGAGTGTTACCGGCGCATTGGGCTCGCCCCGTTCAAAGCGCGCCTGTACGAGACCGAGGAGGATTCGGAGGCGGCAGCGGCATGAGCCGGATCATTCGCCAGCGGGCCATCGTCGAGGATGACTGGACGCTCGCCCCCGACGGCGCGGCACACATGGGCGCGGCCGGCCGGCTGATCGTTCCGCTCGCCCGCTGGCGCGCCGAGCGCGCTGCGCTCGAGACCGCCCCGGCCGTCGGGGTGCTGTTGCCCAACACCGAGGACGTCGAGGCCGTCTATCCCGAGATCGCCGAGCGCCCGCTGATCGCGCTGCAGTTTCCAACCTTTGCCGACGGCCGGGCGCTCACCCAGGCCATCCTGCTGCGCAACCGGCTCGGCTTTACCGGCGAGCTGCGCGCCCTGGGGGACGTGGTCCGCGATCTGGTGTTCTGGCTCGGACGCTGCGGGTTCGATGCCATCGCGCCCAGAGGCGATCAGGATCCGCAGGCCTGCCTGCAGGCGCTCGATGAAATCCGCACCGCGTACCAGCCGGCCGCCGACGGGCACGCGCCGGCGTGGGTGCGCCGACGATCGTGCGCGGCGAACGCCCGACCCGCAGTCGGCGCCTGACTGCAAAGCCGCCCGCGCTCAGGCGCGGCCGAACCGGACGTTGACCGACGCCCAATGGGCCGCAAGATCAGCAGTCAGCGCGTGCGGCGCGAGTCGCCAGCTCCAGTTCGTCGCGCTCTGCGTGCCGGGGGTATTCAAGCGCGCCTCGCTGCCCAGACCGAGCAGATCCTGCGCCGGAATGACGGCCAGCTGGGCGGCCGTGCCGAGCGCCACGTGCAGCAGCGCTTCGGGCATCGAATCGTGCTCGAGCCGGAGGGTCCGATCGACGTAAGCGCGGGTGCGCTCATCGAGACTGCGATACCAGCCGAGCGTGGTGTCGTTGTCGTGGGTGCCGCTGTAGACCACGCAGTCCCTGCCGATGTGCGCCGGCAGATGCGGATTGTCCGGCGAACCATCGAAGGCAAACTGCAGCACGCGCATGCCCGGCAGCGCGAATTCCTGGAGCAGCGCCGTGACGTCCGCAGTGATCAGGCCGAGATCCTCGGCCACGATCGGCAACTCGCCGCGCTCGGCGCGCAGGCGCGTGAGCAGCTCGCGGCCGGGGGTCGGGCGCCACTGCCCGCCGCGGGCATCCGCGGCCCCGGCCGGCACCGCCCAGTGCGCGGCGAACGCGCGGAAGTGATCGATCCGCAGCACGTCGGTGCGCTCAAGCTGCGCCCCGAGGCGCCGCCGCCAGAAACTGAATCCGTCGCGCTGCATCGCCGCCCAGTCGTAGAGCGGATTGCCCCAGACCTGGCCGAGCGCGGAGAAGTAATCCGGGGGCACCCCGGCGACGGCCGCGGGCCGCCCACTCTCCTCGAGCTGAAACTGCTCGCGCTCTGCCCAGGTCTCCGCGGACATCGGTCCGACGTAAAACGGCAGATCGCCGAAGAGACGCACGCCGCGCGCGTGTGCGTAGCGGCGCAGCCTGCGCCACTGCACGAAGAAGGCGAACTGCTCGGTGCGCACCCGCTCGAGCCCGGCGGCGCATTCGCGCCGGATGCCTCGCAGCGCCTGACCTTCGCGCCGGTTAAACGGCGCCGGCCAGTCCCACCAGGGGGTTAGATCGGAA
>JAKAYU010000068.1 GCA_021809525.1 Pseudomonadota bacterium
AACGTGTTTCGTCTGCTCTACGCGCGCTGTCAGTCTCAATTTGTGCAGCCCGGAGGAAGGAAGACGAAGAAGTTCCGCTTCAAGAACAAGCTGGTGAGCCTTGACTCCTCGGTGATTGACCTGTGCCTTTCGATGTACGACTGGGCGAAGTTTCGTACCACCAAGGGGGCGATCAAGCTGCACCTGCTGCTCGATCACGACGGCTACCTGTCGAGCTTCGCGGTGATCACGACCGGCAAGGTTCACGACGTGACGGTGGCGAAGACACTGAAATTGCAGCCCGGGACGATCATCGTGGATGACCGAGGGTACAACGACTACGAGCTCTTTTGGCCGCTGGACAGATGAGGGGGTGTATTTCGTCACGCGGCTGAAGGACAACGCCGTGTACCGGGTGGTGAAGAATCTGCCGGTTCCTGGTGCGTCCAATAGCACGGTGCGCAAAGATCAGCTGATTCGCTTCCGTGGCCCACGGGCAAAGAAAAGATGCCCCATGAGCTTCGGCTGGTGAGCTTCTACGATCCACAGCAGAAGCGGGAGTTTCAGTTCCTGACGAACAACTTCCGGCTCGCCGCCAAGACCATCGCCGCGATCTATAAGGACCGCTGGGCCGTCGAACTTTTTTTCAAAGCGCTGAAACAGAATCTGAAGATCAAGACCTTCGTGGGCACTTCCCCGACGGCGGTGAAGACCCAGGTGTGGACCGCCCTGATCACAATGCTGATGCTGTGCTTGATGCAGCTGAAGTCGCGCTGGGGCTGGTCAATGTCGAATCTCGTGGCGCTGCTGCGCATGAACCTGTTCACCCATCGAGATCTGTGGGCCTGGCTCGACAATCCCTTCGCCGTGCCGCCCGATCCGCCCGGACCCGAGCAAGTGATCATGGCATTTTGACTTGGACAGCATCAGGGGGCCTGAACTTGAATCGGATCCAAAACCTGTCAAATTACCCGGGAAAAACCGCAGTCAGTTCGGCGAATTCCAGCTAATTTGGACAGCAGTGGCTCAATGTCTTACGCGGCCGTCACCGTGCAACGTTGGGACAGTAGTGTTCGCCGTCATAAGCTTAGTCATTCGCGTGCGTGCATATAAGGACTCAAAGATGGCCGGCAATCGCAGCCACAGTTGATGAGCGTAGAAAGGCGGACCCGAAGCGGACGGCTTGGATGTCCGCTTCGGAGGCAGTTGCTCGCATGTCTGATTGGCGGTCATGGCCGACGAGCGTCACGGCGGTACTGAAAGGCGAGCTCAGCAGCTTCGCCGGCGGTCGTGTCCATTTGACTTGTATCCGTACAGACTGTACACTTTTTGCATCTTTGGAGACCGTCGTGACGAAACCATTGCGAAAGGGCGCCGAGGAAGCGCGCAATGAGCTGCCGCAGCTGCTGATCGCTGCTCAGCAAGGCCGACAGACGATCATCACCCGACATGGTCGGCCGGTGGCGATTCTGTCGCCGATCTCGGAACACCCCGAAACCAGCATGCAGCGCTCACTGCTACCGCTTGCCGGCAGCGGTCGCGGCCTTTATGCGCGTGATAGTCGGGCGACGCTGCGCCGCCTGAGAGATGAATGGAGCCGGTAAGCCTCAAGGGACTGCCGGAAAACCCGCTCCTCCTGATCGACTCCGCGCCGATCATCTACGTGCTCGAGGATCATCCCGACCTCGCCTCCGTCTTCAGGCCGGTGTTCGAAGCCCACGCCAAGGGCCGTGCGCGCTTCGCGGTCACGACCGTGACGCTTGCAGAGGTCCTCACCGGACCTCTGGCTGAGCGCAACGAAGTGCTGGTGGAGCGCTACCGCAGCACGTTCAGGTCCTGGTTCGTCGTGGACCTCGATGCCGAGATTGCCGAAAGCGCCGCACGGCTGAGAGCCACATGCAAACTGAAACTCGCGGACGCGGTGCAGGCAGCGAGTGCGCTGACGATCGGTGCGGATGCGCTGATTACTCACGATCGCGACTTTTCCGCGCTGCTGGATCTGCGCGTCCTCGGGGTCTGACCCAGGCTCAGGGCTTCTACGCGGACCGGCATATCGCCAATGGTCCCTCAGTGGGGCGGCGAGCACGTCTCACCGCGGCCGGATCCAGGAGAGGGCCCAGCAAGGAGAGGATTCCCGGGAAAGAAAGCGGCAAGAACGCGAGGACCGGAAAGTTATAGGTTTCTCTCGCCCCGTACGCGCTAACATATTGATTTATTGGCTCCCCGGGTTGGACTCGAACTGATAGATAAGTCATTGATCTAGCGAGGTTTTCGGCGGCTTTTTCTCAGGTTACCCCCAAACCATGTGACGAAAATCGTGCGCTGCGGTGAGAACGCTTGATACACGCTGATACCTGCGCGGTGCTCGCGCTCGATGAAGTGTATGGCCGGCCTCAGGATTGAATGGTCTGGACTATGGCATAATATGCCAATCAGGGTAATTGCTAGGTGGCAGCCATGCCGACGCGGAACGTGGTACTCACAGATCACCAGGCTGAGCTTGTCGAGCGGCTCGTGAGAGAGGGGCGTTATCAGAATGCCAGCGAAGTGATGCGGGAGGGTCTGCGCCTGGTCGAGGATAAGGAGGAGGACGTCAGGGCGCGTGTGAAGGCTTTGCGGGAAGCTGCGCGTGTCGGCATTGCGGATATCGAAGACGGTCGCTATCGGACGTTCGGCAGCGCAGACGATCTCGGTCGGCACCTCGGGACCGTTCGCGATCGAGCTTTGGCGAAGAAGCCAGAGCGCTAGGAACTCTAGTGAGCGCAGGGGCGGGCACATGGACAGTGCGGCTTGCTGGCGCCGCGGAGGCTGATTTTGAGGCCATCCTGCGCTGGACCCTCGAGCAGTTTGGAGACGCTCAGGCGCGTGTCTACGCGGATACCCTCTCCGCCGCCGTGCAAGCATTAATCGCCGGTCCTGAGCAGCCCGGGATCAAGGCACGGCCGGAGATCGGGAGAGACCTGTTTACGCTGCACGTCGCGCGATATGGTCGAAGGGCGCGGCATTTCGTGTTGTTCCGTGCTGATGCTGGTTCTGCCAAGCGACAGATCGAGGTTCTGCGCATCCTCCACGATTCAATGGATCTCGCGCGTCACGTGCCGGGAGATGAATAACATTCGGCGGCCAACGAGCTGAGCTCGTGAACGCGACGTTCTCGGGCACCGGGATTGAACGACCTGGCTGGCAGCGAGCGTAATCTATGCTGAATCAGCTGTGCCGCTCGGCCATCATGGCGGAGATGTCGCGGTAGCTCAGGCGATACGTTACGTACCAGCGGACGCAGAGCTCGATGACTTCTGGGGTGTAGCGACGCCGGTAGTAAATGCGATCTCGATCGGCAGCTCTGGGCATCTCGGGCCTCCCAATTTGGAGAGCCCGATCATAGGCGCTGCCGTCAATGCACCAGAGCCCATTCGTACCCCCGGAAGGGCTGTGCTGTCAAGTTACGGCCTGATACGCCGTGATCAGGCAAGTGGCTGACTTTATTGGAATTCTTATCGAGCCGCGTTCCGCGTGAGACGCCCTGATACGGGCTGATACAGCGTGATGGCTCCCCGGGTTGGACTCGAACCAACGACCAACGGATTAACAGTCCGACGCTCTACCGACTGAGCTACCGGGGAACCGGCTCGCGGGATCCGCGAAAGGGCGCGAATTTTGCGGTGCACACCCCGCGCTCGTCAAGGAATCCGCAGCAATAAATTCTCACCGGCCATCCTGGCCGTTCGCGGGCGGTGCGGGCGCTCGGATCCCTCAGCGATTCCCCGATGCGCCGCCGCTCCCTTGCGCCGCGCGCCGCGCCAGCAGCCGCCCGTAGGCGAGCGCATTGACGGCGAGCAGGGCGCCTGCCAGAACCCACTGATCCGATCGAGTAAGCCCGGGCGGGTAGAGGATGGGCAGCAGGTAGTGGTGCAGGAAGCCGCCGCGATAGCCGGCTTCGCCGGCGAGGTGGCGCAGGTGCTTCTCGAGATCGGTCAGCGGGCAGATCTGCCCCGAGACCTCCACCCACACGCCCCAGGCGAGCGCCGGAAGGTGGGCGAAGAGCGCCCGCGGCCAGCGCCAGGCGAGAAAGCCGCCGAAGATGACGAACGCGACGAAGGCCAGGTGCAGGACGACCAGCCCATCCGCCAGCGCCCGCCAGAGCATCGCCTCACCCGCCGCGGGCGGCGCTCCCCTTGGCGAGCACCCCGGCGATGCGCTCCATGGCCTTCTTCAGCGTCTCGAGACTGCAGGCGAAGGACAGCCGGATGTGCCCCGGGGCCCCGAAGGCAGAGCCCGGCACCACCGCGACCTCCCCCTCGGTGAGCAGCACCTCGGCGAAGTCGGTATCGGACGCGCAGCCGATCGACGCCATGGCCTGTGAGACGTCGGCGAACGCATAGAACGTGCCCGCGCCCGGCAGACAGTTGACGCCCGGCAGCTCATTGAGCGCGCCCACCACGTAGTCGTGCCGGGCCTTGAACGCCTCGTTCATGTCTGCCACGCAGCTCTGCTCGCCCATCAGTGCGACTGCGGCGGCGTGCTGAGAGATGCTGGAGGCGTTCGAGGTCGACTGGCCCTGGATGGTGGCCATCGCCGAGACCAGCGCCTTCGGCGCACCGCAGTAACCGATGCGCCAGCCCGTCATGGCGTAGGACTTCGACACGCCATTGATGGTCACCGTGCGGCCGTAGAGTTCAGGCACCGCGGTGAGCAGGCTGCAGAACGGCTCGGCGCCCCAGTAGATCTTCTCGTACATGTCATCGGTGCCGATGACGATGCGCGGCTGATCGATCAGCACCTCGCCGAGGGCGCGTAGCTCCGCGCGCGTGTAGGCCGCGCCGCTCGGATTGCACGGACTGTTCAGCAGCACCAGGCGCGTCTTCGGCGTGATGGCAGCCGCAAGCTGCCGCGGCGTGATCTTGTAGCCCTGGGCGGCGCCGGCGGTGAGGATGACCGGCTGCCCGTCGGCGAGCAGCACCATGTCGGGATAAGATACCCAGTAGGGCGCCGGAATGATGACTTCGTCGTCCTTGTCGAGCACCGCCATGCACAAGTTGTAAATGGCCTGCTTGGCGCCGGAGGTGACCAGGATCTGCGAGCGCTCGTACTGGATGCCGTTGTCGCGCGCAAATTTCGCGATGATGGCATCCTTCAGCTCGTTGGTGCCCTCCACGTGCGTGTAGCGGGTGAGCCCCTTCTGGATCGCCTCGATCCCCCCCTGGGCGATGTGCGCCGGCGTGTCGAAATCCGGTTCACCGGCGCCGAGACTGATCACATCCTTGCCCTCGGCCCGCAAACGCGCCGCGCGAGCGGAGACGTTGAGCGTGGGCGAGGGCTTGACGCGCTGCACGCGCCGCGAAACGGTTACGGTCACTGGGATTCCTGTGATGCGCCAAAGCAACTGGCCCCGCTATATTAAGCCATCGGCCTCATTGCCACCATCCGGCAAAGCCACCATGCGACGAGGACTGCTTCGGCGTGGAACACATACCATTCGAACTTCAAGCTGATTTTCAGCCTGCGGGAGATCAGCCCGCGGCGATCGAGAAGCTCCTCGAGGGCCTCGGCGACGGCCTGAGCGCCCAGACCCTGCTGGGCGTGACCGGGAGCGGCAAAACGTACGTCGTTAGCCAGGTTATTGCGCGCGCGCAACGCCCGACGCTGGTGCTTGCGCATAACAAGACGCTGGCGGCGCAGCTGTACGGAGAATTTCGCGGCTTCTTCCCGCACAATGCCGTGGAGTATTTCGTTTCGTATTACGATTACTATCAGCCCGAGGCCTACGTCCCCTCGTCGGACACCTATATCGAAAAGGACGCCTCGATCAACGAACACATCGAGCAGATGCGCCTGTCGGCCACCAAGGCGCTGCTTGAGCGTCCCGACGCCATCATCGTCGCGACGGTCTCCTCGATCTACGGCCTCGGCGATCCGCAGGCCTACCTGGCGATGATCCTGCACCTGGTGCGGGGGGATCGGCTGGACCAGCGCCGTCTGCTGCGCCGCCTGGCGGACATGCAGTACACCCGCAACGAGCTCGACCTCACCCAGGGCACCTACCGGGTGCGCGGCGATGTCATCGATATCTTTCCGGCCGAGTCCGACCGCGAAGCAGTGCGCGTGGAGTTGTTCGACGAGACCATCGAGTCGCTCGCCCTGTTCGATCCGCTCACCGGGGCGATCTCGCGCAAGGTGCCGCGCTTTACCGTCTATCCGGGCACCCACTACGTCACGCCCAAGGAGCGGCTGCTCGGGGCCGTCGAGCAGATCCGCGAGGACCTGCGGGTGCGGCTGGCGGAGCTGCGCGAGGCGGGCAAGCTCCTTGAGGCCCAGCGGCTCGAGCAGCGCACCATGTACGACATGGAGATGATGCAGGAGGTCGGCTATTGCGCCGGCATCGAGAACTACTCCCGCTACCTCTCCGGGCGCGCCCCGGGTGAGCCCCCGCCGTGCCTGTTCGATTACCTGCCGCGCAATGCGCTGCTCGTGATCGATGAGAGCCACCAGACCATCCCGCAGCTCGGCGCGATGTATCGCGGCGATCGGTCCCGCAAAGAGGTGCTGGTCGAGTACGGCTTCCGGCTGCCCTCCGCGCTCGACAACCGTCCGCTGAAGTTCGAGGAGTGGGAGCGCCTGGCGCCGCAGATGATCTTCGTGTCGGCCACCCCGGGCCCGTATGAGGCGCGCCATGCGGGACAGACCGTCGAGCTCGTGGTGCGCCCGACCGGGCTGGTGGACCCCGAGGTCGAGGTGCGCCCGGTGGCGACCCAGGTCGATGATGTGCTCTCGGAGATCCGCGCCTGCGTCGCGCGCAACGAGCGGGTGCTGATCACCACCCTCACCAAGCGCATGGCCGAGGACCTGACCGAGTACCTGCACGAGCACGGGGTGCGGGTGCGCTACCTGCATGCGGACATCGAGACGGTTGAGCGCACCGAGATCATCCGCGACCTGCGCCTCGGCAAGTTTGATGTGCTGGTGGGCATCAACCTGCTGCGCGAGGGGCTGGACATGCCCGAGGTGTCGCTGGTGGCCATCCTCGATGCGGACAAGGAGGGGTTCCTGCGCTCGGACCACTCGCTGATCCAGACCATCGGCCGCGCGGCGCGCAATCTGCACGGCCGGGCGATCCTTTATGCCGACCAGATCACCGGCTCGATGCGCCGGGCCATTGAGGAGACCGACCGCCGCCGCCGCAGGCAGCTCGAGTACAACGCCGCCCATGGCATCACCCCGCGCGGGATCCAAAAGTCCGTGGCGGACATCATGGAAGGGGCGCGCAGCGCAGCGCCGGTGGCCCGCGGCCGGGGCGGACGCCGGGGCACTGCGGGCAAGGAGCGCCTCGCTCCGGGCGCGCTGCCGGAGACGCTCGAGCCAGCGGCGCTCGCCCGCCAGATCAAGAAGCTCGAGGGCGAGATGCTCGAGCGGGCTCGGAACCTGGAATTCGAGGAGGCGGCCCGGCTGCGCGATGAAATCGCTCGGCTGAAGCAGCGGGAGCTGGGCTTCGCCTGAGCGCGCCCGGTGCTCGGGCCGTAAGCTCTTGGAATGGCTCAGATTAGCTTGCGCGGCCCGCGCCGCTCTTGTATCGTTCGCGGCCCTCCTCAGGGCGAATCCTGAGTTCAGGCGCGTAGCTCAGTGGTAGAGCACCACCTTGACATGGTGGTGGTCGGTGGTTCGATCCCACTCGCGCCTACCAGTTTCTGCGGCGGACGCTTCCGGCGGGTGCCGGAAGCCTCCGGCGCTGCACGGCCGAAACCGATCGGGAGAGCTTCGAGATGCCTGTGGTCACATTGCCGGACGGCAGTGAGCGCCGCTTCGACCATCCGGTGACGGTCGATGAGGTGGCGGCAGGCATTGGCGCGGGACTGCGCAAGGCGGCGCTCGCCGGGCGGGTGGACGGCAAGCTGGTCGACACCTCTTATGTGATCGATCACGACGTATCCCTCGCCATCGTCACCGAGAAGGATCCGGCCGGGCTCGAAGTGATCCGCCACTCGACGGCGCATCTGCTCGCCCAGGCCGTCAAGCAGCTCTTCCCCGAAGCGCAGGTCACCATCGGGCCGGTGATCGAGGACGGTTTCTATTACGACTTCGCCTACGAGCGGCCCTTCACGCCGGAGGATCTCGCCGCCATCGAGGCGCGCATGAGCGAGCTCGCCCAGGCCGACCAGAAGGTGACCCGCAGGGAGATGCCGCGCGATGAGGCCGTCGCTTTCTTCAAGGGGCTCGGCGAGCGCTACAAGGCCGAGATCATCCAGAGCATTCCCTCGAACGAGCCGATCAGCCTGTACGGCCAGGGCGAGTGGGTGGACCTGTGCCGCGGGCCGCACGTGCCCTCGACCGGCAAGTTGAAGGCTTTCAAGCTGACAAAGGTGGCCGGCGCGTACTGGCGGGGCGACTCGCGCAACGAGATGCTGCAGCGCATCTACGGGACCGCCTGGGCGGACAAGAAGCAGCTCGAGGAGTATCTGCACCGGCTCGAGGAGGCCGAGAAGCGCGACCACCGCCGCATCGGCAAGGAGCTCGACCTCTTTCACCTGCAGGAAGAGGCCCCGGGGGCGGTTTTCTGGCACCCCAAGGGCTGGAGCGTCTTCCAAAGCCTGATCCAGTACATGCGCGAGCGCCAGCAGGCGGCCGGCTACCAGGAAGTGAACGCCCCGGAGCTGATGGACGCCGCGCTGTGGAAGCAGTCCGGGCACCTGGAGAAGTTCGGCGAGAACATGTTTCTCACCCAGACGCCGGATGAGCGGCTCTATGCCATCAAGCCGATGAACTGCCCGGGGCACATACAGATCTTCAAGCACGGCCTGCGCAGCTACCGGGACCTGCCGGTGCGCCTCTCGGAGTTCGGCAAGGTCCACCGCTACGAGCCCTCCGGCGCCCTGCACGGGCTGATGCGGGTGCGGGCCTTCACCCAGGATGACGCGCACATCTTCATCACCGAGGAGCAGATCACCGAGGAATGCGTCGCGGTGACGCGGCTGATCCTTGATATCTATCGGGATTTCGGTTTCGAGGACGTGCGCATCAAGTTCGCCGACCGGCCGGCCAAGCGCGTCGGGGCGGACGAGGTCTGGGACCGGGCCGAGCAGGCCCTGAAAGCGGCCTCCCAGGCCGCCGGAATCGATTACATATTGAACCCGGGGGAGGGGGCCTTCTACGGTCCGAAGCTCGAGTTCGTGCTGCGGGACGCCATCGGCCGCGACTGGCAGTGCGGCACGGTGCAGGTTGACTTGAATCTCCCGGGCCGGCTCGGTGCCCACTATGTCGATGAGAAGAGCGCCAAGCGTACCCCGGTGATGCTGCACCGGGCGATTTTCGGGTCCCTGGAGCGCTTCTTCGCCATTCTGCTCGAGCATCACGCCGGTCGGCTGCCGGTGTGGCTCGCGCCTGTGCAGGCGGTCGTGATGAGCATCACGGACCGGCAGGCGGATTACGTACGTTCCGTAACGGAATCCCTGAAAAATCAGCACTTTCGGGTCGAGTCCGACTTGCGCAACGAGAAGGTGGGCTTTAAGATCCGCGAGCACACGCTGCAGCGTGTTCCGTATCTATTGGTCGCGGGCGACAAGGAAGTGGCCGCGAATCTGTTGTCTGTGCGCACCCGTAGCGGCAAGGACCTCGGCACGATGACCCTCGAGACGTTCAGCGAACGGCTCAGGCTCGAGTCCGAGAGCCGCGGGCGCCGTACTTTGGAGGATTGACGCATAGCCAGTGTAACCAAGCGGGTCCGGCGCAACGAGGAAATCAGTTCGCCGCAACTGCGCGTGATCGCGGCCGATGGGTCGCAGGCAGGAGTGATGTCCCGTGCCGAGGCGTTGCAGTTGGCATCCGCCGCGGAGCTCGATCTGGTGGAGGTTTCGCCGACGGCGCAGCCACCGGTCGTGCGCATCATGGACTACGGCAAGTTCCTGTTCGAACAGAACAAGAAGGCCCACTCGGCAAAGCGCAAGCAGAAGCAGATCCAGGTCAAGGAAGTGAAATTCCGCCCCGGTACGGGAGAGGCCGATTACCAGATCAAACTGCGTAATCTGATCCGCTTCCTCACCGAAGGCGACAAGGCCAAGGTGACCTTGCGGTTCCGCGGCCGGGAGATGGTGCACCAGGACATCGGGCGCAAGCTCCTCGATCGGGTGGTGGGCGATCTCGCCGAATACGGCGTGGTCGAGCAGAACCCGCTCATGGAGGGCCGTCAGATGGTCATGGTGTTCGGACCCAAGAAGAAGTGACGGTCAGCCGCCGATGGACGGCGGCGGATCGTTCGCCCGTAGCGGGCGCCGCAGCGGCGCCTTGCGACCGGGGCTACAGTCATTGTTGAGGAGTTGATATGCCTAAGTTGAAATCCAACCGGGCTGCTGCCAAGCGCTTTCGCAAAACGGCGAAAGGCTTCAAGCGGTACGCCTCCAAGCGTCGCCACAACCTCGGGCACAAGGACCCGAAGGTCAAGCGCCATGCCCGCTCGGGCGGAACGAGCCTCGTTCACGAGACCGACGTCGGTCGGCTCGTGCAGCTCCTTCCCTATCACAAGTAATTCCGAGCGAGGTTCGAGATGGCACGAGTCAAGCGTGGTGTGACGGCCGGGCGCCGTCACAAGAAAGTCCTGGGCAAGGCGAAGGGCTACTACAACGCCCGGCGCAAGGTCTATCGCACCGCCAAGCAGGCGGTCATCAAAGCCGGGCAGTACGCCTACCGCGACCGGCGGCAGAAGAAGCGTGAGTTCCGCGCCCTGTGGATCGCGCGCATCAATGCCGGAGCGCGCGTGCACGGGCTTTCCTACAGCCGGATGATCAATGGCCTGATGAAGGCCGGCATCGAAATCGACCGCAAGGTGCTCGCAGATCTCGCCGTGCACGACGAGGCGGCGTTCGGTGCGATCGCCGCGCAGGCGAAGGCCGCATTGGGCGTCGCCTGATCCGGCGGCGGTCGCCGGGGCATGCAGGAGCTCTCCTCCCTCGTTGAGCAGGCGCTCGCCGAGGTGGCGCAATGCGCTGGCCTCGCCGCGCTCGATGAGGTGCGCGTTCGCTGGCTCGGCAAGAAGGGCACGCTCACTGAACGGCTGAAGTCCCTCGGCGGCCTGCCGGCCGCCGAGCGGCCGGCGGCTGGCCAGCGCATCAACGACGCCAAGGCGCGCGTGCAGGAGGCGATCGAGGCGCGGCGCGAGGCGCTGACCCGCGAGGAGATCGAGCGGGCGCTCGCGGCCGGGCGCATCGATGTGACTCTGCCCGGGCGGGGCGAGCGGCGCGGCGGTCTGCATCCGGTCACCAAGGCCCGTCTGCGCATCGAGGCGCTTTTTCAGCGCGCCGGCTTCGATGTCGCCACGGGCCCCGAGATCGAGGACGATTTCCACAACTTCGAGGCGCTGAATTTCCCGCCCAATCACCCGGCGCGGGCGATGCACGATACTTTCTACTTCCCGGACGGGAAGCTGCTGCGCACGCACACCTCGCCGGTGCAGATCCGCGCCATGCTCGAGCGCGGCGCGCCGCTCGCCGTGGTCGCCCCGGGGCGCGTGTACCGGTGTGACTCGGACATGACCCACTCCCCGATGTTTCATCAGATCGAGGGACTGAAGGTCGGCGAGGCGGTGAGCTTCGCGAACCTGAAGGCGATGCTGCACGGCTTTCTGCAGGCGTTCTTCGAACAGGACCTCGCGATGCGCCTGCGCCCGTCGTATTTTCCGTTCACCGAACCGTCGGCCGAAGTCGACATGTCGTGTGTGTTCTGTGGTGGTGAGGGCTGCCGCACCTGCAAGCACACCGGCTGGCTCGAGATTGCAGGCTGCGGCATGGTGCACCCGAATGTGCTCATGGCGAGCGGCATCGACGCCGAGCGCTACAGCGGCTACGCCTTCGGGATGGGCATCGATCGGCTGGCGATGCTGCGCTACGGCGTGAACGATCTGCGGTTGTTCTTCGAGAACGACCTGCGCTTCCTCGAGCAATTCCGGACTCTGTGACAGCATGAAGGTTCCGTACTCCTGGCTCACCGACTGGATCGCTGTGCCGTGGGATGCAGCGGGGCTCGGCGAGCGCCTCACGATGGCGGGGCTCGAACTCGAGGCGATCGAGCCGGCCGCGCCGCAATTCACGGGCGTCGTGGTCGGCGAGATCCTCTCGGCCGAGAAGCACCCGCAGGCCGACAAGCTGCGTATTTGCCGGGTCGCGACCGGGCAGGGTGAGCCGCTGCAGATCATCTGTGGTGCTCCCAATGCGCGCGCGGGCCTCAAGAGCGCCCTCGCGAAGGTCGGCGCAGTGTTGCCCAACGAGGTGAAGATCAAGGCGGCGAAGCTGCGCGGTACCGAGTCGGCGGGCATGCTGTGCTCGGCGAAGGAGCTCGGTCTTTCGGACAGCTCCGACGGGATCCTCGAACTGCCGGCGGATGCGCCGCTCGGGGCAGCGCTGCGGGATTACCTGCGCCTCGACGATACGGTCCTCGATCTGAACGTCACTCCCAACCGGGGCGATGCGCTTTCGATCATCGGCATCGCCCGGGAGGTCGCGGCGCTTTCGGGCGGGAAGCTGGCCGGACCGGCGGCGCGAGCCGCTGGCGCGGCGCATGCGCAGACCGTAGCCGTTCATCTGGATGCGCCAGCCGCGTGCCCGAGATTCGCCGGCTGCATCGTGCGCGGCATCGATAACACCGCTGCGACGCCGATCTGGCTGCGCGAGAGGCTGCGACGCGCCGGCGTGCGTTCGATCAGCCCGGTGGTTGACGTCACCAACTACGTGATGCTCGAGCTCGGTCAGCCCATGCACGCTTACGATTTGGCCAAACTCGAGGGCCCGATCCGCGTGCGCTTTGCCGAGGCGGGCGAGTCGGTGACGCTGCTCGATGGCCGCACGGCGCAGCTGCAGCCCGATGTGCTGTTGATCGCGGACGCCGCCGGTCCAGTCGGCATCGCCGGAATCATGGGCGGGGCGCGTACGGCAGTGAGTGCCGGGACCACGTCCGTATTCCTGGAAGTGGCGTATTTCGCGCCGGACGCGATCATCGGCCGCGCGCTGCGCTGGGGACTCACGACCGACGCGAGCCAGCGCTTCGAGCGGGGCGTGGACCCGGCCGGCCAGCAGCGGTCGCTCGAGCGCGCGCTCGAGTTGATCCAGAGCATCGCCGGCGGCGAGGCCGGCCCGCTCGTCCTGACGGAATCCGAAGCTCACCGGCCCGTGCGGGCGGCAGTGACGCTGCGGCGCGCTCAGCTGGCGCGGCTGCTCGGGGCACAGTTCGAGGACTGCCGCGTGCGCGCAGTGCTCGAGGGGCTCGGCATGCGCGTCGCGCCGCTGCCGGAGGGCTGGCGCGTCGAGCCGCCCTCCCATCGCTTCGACATCGCGCTCGAGGCTGATCTCATCGAAGAGGTGGCGCGCATCGTCGGCTACGCGGCGATCGAGGAGCGCGATGCCGTTGCGTGCGAGCGGGTGCGGGCGCTGCCGGAGGCGGCGCCGTCCGAACAGGGTCTGTTGGAAGTTCTTGCGGCCCGCGGCTACCAGGAAGCGGTGAACTACGCGTTCGTCGACCCGCAGCTGCAGCAGCGGCTGTTCGGGGACGTGCCGGCGCTTGCGCTCGCCAACTCGATCGCGAGCGATTTGTCGGTCATGCGCGTGTCGCTCTGGCCGGGGCTGCTGCGCGCGGCGCTCGAGAACCAGCGGCGCCAGCGGGATCGCATCCGGCTCTTCGAGCATGGGGCGCGATTCGAGCAGCGCGAGAGCGTGACGTACGAGATCGACACGCTCGCGGGGGTTGCCTGCGGGCCCCGCATGCCCGAGCAGTGGGGGCTACCGCGACCGATGCGCGAGGCGGCGGATTTCTTCGACGTCAAAGGCGATCTCGAGGCGCTGTTCGCAGCGCTCTCGGCGCACGCCGAGATTCGCTTCGAGCTGCAAGCCTACCCCTGCCTGCACCCCGGTCGCGGGGCCCGGGTGCTGCGCGAGGGCAAGCCCGTCGGCTGGCTCGGTGAGCTGCACCCCTCGCTGGTGCGGAGCCTGGAATTCGTCCACGTCCCGGTGCTGTTCGAACTCGATTGGGCCGAATTGACGCTCGATCGGCCCGCTTACCGGGAGATATCGCGCCAGCCGCAGGTCCGGCGCGATCTGGCGATCGTGGTGGATGAATCTGTGCCTTTAAGTCGGCTGGCCGAGCGTGTAGCCTTGGTCGCATCGAGCTTGTTGCGAGATCTCCGCGTTTTCGACGTCTATCGCGGTCCGGGGGTCGAGGAAGGTCGAAAAAGCGTCGCTTTAGGCTTGATTTTTCAGGATTTTTCTCGCACGCTTACTGACGACGATGTGGCCCGCCTCGTCGCCGCCGTAGTAGCGGATTTGCGCGTCAGCTTCAACGCAAGTATACGAGAGTAGAAAATGGCTTTGACCAAGGCGGAGATGGCCGAAGCGCTGTTCAATCAGCTGGGCCTGAACAAGCGGGAGGCGAGGGAGCTGGTGGACCTGTTCTTCGAGGAGGTTCGAGCTGCGCTCTCGAATGGCGAGCAGGTCAAGCTATCCGGCTTCGGCAATTTCGATCTCAGGGACAAGAGCCCGCGGCCAGGCAGAAACCCCAAGACGGGGGAGGAGATTCCGATCACCGCCAGGCGCGTGGTGACGTTCCGTCCCGGACAAAAACTAAAGGCACGGGTCGAAGCGTATGTTGGAGCCCAAGAATAACGCCGAGCTGCCGGCCATCCCCGGCAAGCGGTATTTCACCATTGGCGAGGTGAGCGATCTGTGCGGGGTCAAGCCGCACGTGCTGCGCTACTGGGAGCAGGAGTTCCCGCAGCTCAAGCCCGTCAAGCGACGCGGCAACCGCCGCTATTACCAGCGCCAGGACGTGATCGTGATCCGCCAGATCAGAAGCCTGCTGTACGAGCAGGGCTTCACCATCGGCGGGGCGCGCAATCACCTCACGGGCGAGGAAGCCCGTACGGACGTGTTCCAGAGCCAGCAGATTGCCAAGCAGATGCGCCTGGAACTCGAGGAGCTGCTGAAGATTCTCAGGCGCTGATCCCCTCCCGCTGCGCGTGGGATTCGGGGTATCATAACCATTACCGCGAGAGATCCCCGCTCGCGTCAGTGGCACAAGAACAAAGAGCCTTTCGTCGGAGCGTGGCGCAGTCTGGTAGCGCACTTGCATGGGGTGCAAGGGGTCCCGAGTTCAAATCTCGGCGCTCCGACCAATAATAACCGCGGCGCTCGCGTATTCGGCGCCGCGATAGCGAGCACTGCGTGGGCCGGCAGACTGAAGGTGGGGA
>JAKAYU010000069.1 GCA_021809525.1 Pseudomonadota bacterium
GGGAGGCGGCCCGCACCAGCGGGTGCTCCGGCACCCGACATCGCCGCTGCCGCTGCTGCCTTCCGGCCCTGACGGGGTTCACGACTGGTCGTCGCGGAGTAGCCGATGCGGGCCACCACAGCCAAATTTACTCATCCCCGCGTGTACGGGCTCGCCCGCCCCGGCGCGGCCTTCTTAGACCCACGCCCGGGATGACGCCGGGAAGGCAATGATAGCAGCGCCACGCGCCCCGTGGCGGGCTTCGACCCCGCGCCGCCCCGGGGGCAGCGCCGGGAGCGTATCGCCCTCTCCCACACGGCGGTGCGGCAGCTCAGCCCGGCACACCTCGCAGCCGCACCGAGGCCCGCCACGCGGCGAAGGTGCCGAGCTGCAGCGCCGTGCCGATGAGCACGGCGAGCGGAAAAGACCACTCCGGCCGGGACATGACGAACGGCAGCAACCCGACCGCCAGGGCCGGCGGCACGTACACATCGAGCAGCCACAGGATTGCCCCGCCGGCGAGGATGCTCAGCATCGCCCCGAGCGCAACCGGATCGACCCAGCTTGCGCAGGCCACCCCGACCGTCGCGGTGAGCCCGCAGGCCGCGAGCAGGGCCGCCGGCCGGCCGGCCCAGGGGCAATGGGTCGGATGCGCGAATGTCTCGAAGCCGATCACGGTGAGGGGCGGAAACAGCACGAGCCGCAGGCCAAGGCGCTCCCCGGTGAGGATCGCAAGCAGCAGGAAGGCGACGAAGAACGGCACCCAGCCGTACTCGGCCGGCGCCCGCTCGACGATATCGTCATCCGGATCCAGCGAGGCCGGCGCGGGGAGGCGCCAGGCGATCCGGCGCCACGCGAGCGACGCTGCCGCGAGCACGGCGGTGCCGAACAGAATGCTCGGCGGATACAGCCTGCTCCTGATGCCGAGAATGAGGGGCATCAGCCCCGCCGATAGGGCCGGCGCGAACGGCGAGCGCAGTACGCCGATCACGAGCGCCGAGCAGCCCACATCGAGCAGTACGGCAGCGACACCGTAGGGCAGATGGCGCGTGATCAGCGTCCCACCGAGAGCCGCGAGCGTCGGGGTGAGCACGAGCAACACCGGTGAGCGCGCCCAGACGCCCTCGGGGCGCTTGAATACGTCATGGCTGAGCGCGCCGAGCTCGGGGAACAGCACGTAGAACAAGCCGCTCGCCTGTGCGAGGGCGCCGATGAGCCCGATATAGAGCGCAGTGACGAGCTCGGCCGCCCACGGGCGGTTCACGCGCGCGCGAGGCACTGCAGCCTTCGCGCGAAGACTCTTGTTATCCAGAGGGTCGTCCTGGCCGATGGCGACGATGCTGCCTGTGGCAGCCCAGATCATTCACGCACGGTGCCCGCGCGGCCGTCAAGGCCGGCCCGCCGGCATGACGGCGATGACCCCATCCATCACGAACGGGAAACCGCCGAAGCTGCGCAACGGCTCGAAGGTGTACTCGGCGGGCCGGTAACGCGCGTGCAGCGGGCAGTAGTAGTGATACAGGCCCGGCGCGGCGAGCCGCAGGGTAGCGGTTCCGCCGTGCGCCGGCAGAGACAGCGGACCGAAAGGCCCGCGCTGCCCCTGCCGGTCCGGCGCCGCCATGAGCACGTGAGCGTCCATGTCGTTGTTGGTGAAACGCACGGGCGTTGCCGCCTCGCAGACGAGCGCCCACGGCTGAAACGTCATGGTGGTATCGGGAATGTTGACATCCGTCCCCGTGAGCGCGAGGCCGCCGCCGGCGCGATCCGTGACCAGCACCACCGCGTAGGCCGGCATCGGGAAGAACGGCGAGTCGCTCCGCGCGGCCACCTGGCCGACCTGCGGGTCGAACCGTGTGGTGAGGTCATCGTAGAGCAGGTACAGACCGGGCTTGCGCGGGCGCAGCACAACCGAGCCGCCCGCCTCGAGGCGGCGCGCAATGTGCTGCGGTGCCGTCGGCGCACTGACCAGGCGCAGCTCGCGCGCCGCGACCGATTCGACCCGCAGCGTCTGCCCAAGTCTCACGGTGGCGATCATGGGCTGAAAGCCCGTGCCATGGAAGCGCATGCGCATCGACGCGGCTGCGGCCGTACTCGCCATGGCGGCCTGAGGCGTCTCGGCCGCAAGCGCAGTGAGGGTGAGCGCGCCGGCGGCCATGGCCGAGTGCAGCAGGAAGGTGCGGCGGTTCATCGGGGCAAGACTCATGGACGTTCTCCGTGCGCGCGTGGGCGGCGTTATGCCCCCCATCATCGCGCGCGACAGCCTACTCGCGGGAGCACGCACCAGGGTCAATACGCAACTGCCGCAATCGCCGGATCCTCAAGTCTTGACCATGGACCTCGCTCCAGGAGCTAGACTGTCGGCACTGGCCACTGCAGAGGACCCCACCCATGGAAACGCTCGGCATCGGTGCGCTCGCCAAGCGCGCGGGCGTCGGCATCGACACCGTCCGCTATTACGAGCGCAGCGGCCTGCTGGCGCCGAAGACGCGCCTGCAATCAGGCTACCGCCGCTACAGCACCGCGGAACTGGCGCGATTGCGCTTCATCCGGCGCGCCCAGGCGCTCGGTTTCTCGCTGAAGGAGATCCGCGAACTGCTCGCCCTGTCCAAGGACCGGGACGTGGCGCGAGTCAAGCGCGCCGCCCAGGCCAAGCTCGCGGACGTCGAGCAGCGGATCGGGGCGCTTAAGCGCGTGCGCGATGGTCTCGCGGTGCTGATCGCGGCCTGTCCCGGCCATGGCGATCCGACCGAATGCCCGATCCTGCGGGCGCTCGGCGGGGAGGGCCCGGATGCGCTCGATCCTCCCTGCGCCTCAGCCCCGCACCCCGGCGCACCGTAAGCGCCGGCACAGCGACGCACGCGCTCGCAGAGCCGCACTCGAGAGCTGATTGATCGGCCGTGGCCGGGCGCAGCAGCGCCGGGATCAGTGCGCGCCCTGCGCGGCGCGCACCAGAAACAGTACGCCGAGCCCGAGAAACAGCAGACTCGCCACGATACGGATCGCCTTCAGCGGCAAGCGCGCGGCCAGCACCTTGCCGATGAGCACCACCGGGCCGCACGCGAGCACCATGCCCACGGTGCTGCCCGCGACCACCGCCGTGAAGTTGCCGTAGGCGGCTGCGAGTACCGCGGTGGCGATCTGCGTCTTATCGCCGATCTCCGCAACGGTGAACGTGACGAACGTGGTCCAGAACAGCCCGCCGCGCGCCGGCCCGCCGGCCGCATCGTGCACACGTTCGGGTTTGAGCTCCCAGGCCGCCATGACGATCAGGCTGACGCCGACGAGCAGATTGACCACCCGGCCGCTGAGGGCGTGGCCGAGGCGCTCGCCGATGAGCGCCGCGAGCGCGGCGCTCACGATCGTGCCGCACAGCATCCCGGCCAGAATCGGCCACGGCCGCCGGTGCCGCGCCGCCAGCATCAGCAGCAGCAGCTGCGTCCGATCGCCCATCTCGGCGACCGCGACCGTCGAGAGGCTAGCGAGAAAGGCCTCCACCTACGAGAGCGCCGTTGGCAGCGGGCGGGGAAATCGGGCGCTGCGGGCAGTGGGCCTGCGGATCACGCGACGATCAGCTTGACGTCGATGTTGCCGCGGGTCGCGTTGGAATACGGGCAGACCTTGTGCGCCTCGCTCACCAGGCGCTCGGCGAGCTCGCGCGGCACGCCCGGCAGCGAGATTTTCAATTCCACGTTGATGCCGAACCCGGCTGGAATCGGCCCGATGCCGACGGACGAGTCGATCGCGGCGTCGGCCGGCACGGCGATCTTGTCACGGCCGCCGACGAACTTGATCGCACCGATGAAGCAGGCGGCGTAGCCCGCCGCGAACATCTGCTCGGGGTTGGTCCCCTCGCCTCCCGCACCGCCGAGCTCCTTGGGTACGGACAGCTTGACTTTGAGCCGCCCATCGCTCGAGGCGGCGCTGCCGTCGCGTCCGCCCGTGGCCCTGGCGTGGGCCGTGTAAAGCGCGGTAATCGAGCTCATTGCGCCCTCCCGTTCGGCGAGCAAAACAAATTTGCGCAGCCAGTGCGCTGCCGAGGATTATAGTGTAGAGGGGCGTTTGCAAGCGATTCTCCTGCCCGCGCGGGACGCAGGCACTGCAGATCCGGCCGATCATCCTTCGGGAGCCGTCCAACAACATGAATACTGCACTTGTGACCGCGGAACGCCACCGCGCCCCCGACGGTGCGGGACACGTATGAGCCTGCGCGGCATCATCCGCGGTGTGGGCCGCCGATGGCTCATTGCCCTCGCTATAGTCCTGCTGTTGTTTCTGCTGTACCTGTGGGCCGGCTATGTGCTCGCGCCGCGCCTGATCCGCTCCGAGGCGATGCGTTGGGCGCGCTCGCGGCCGGGTCTGACACTCGCGCTCGGCACGATCAAGGTCGATCCGCTGCACTTCACCGTCTCGGTGCGCAACATCTCGCTCACCGAGAGGCAGCAGCCGCTCGCCTCCCTCGGGCGGCTGTTTGTGGGCCTACAGCCTCTCGCACTGCTCGCGGGCACCTACCACTTCACCGCGCTCGAGCTCGATTCGCCGCGCCTGCATGTGGTGCTCGGCGCAAATGGCAAGTTGAATCTCGCCGCGCTCGCTGCGCCAGCGAGCGGCAAGCCGAGCGCGCCGCAGCAGATCCGCATCGACGATCTGCGCATCGATCAGGGCGAGCTCAACCTGACCGATCGGCAACGCTCGCCGGCGGCGCGCGAGACACTCGCCCCCATCACTCTGCGGCTGGTGGATTTCCGCTCGTGGGGAGGCTCCGGTGGGCGGTTCGCGTTGCAGGCCGCAAGCGCCGACGGGGCGCGCCTGAACTGGTGGGGCCAGCTGTCGATGGCGCCGCTCGCCTCCTCCGGAGGACTATCCCTCGCCGGCGTTGCGCTGACCGAGCTTGCCCGGTTCCTGCCGCCTCTGCCGGTGAGGCCGCGCGCCGGGGTGCTCGGCCTGAGCGCCGAGTACTCCCTCGCCAAGGGCGCGCACGGATTGACGCTCGGGGTGTCGGATCTGGGCATGACCGCCCGCTCGCTCGCGCTCGACGGTGGCTCGCTGCTGAACGGCTCGGTGCGCGTCAGCGCATTGGAGGCCACCGGCGGGGCGCTGCATCTGGCAGCCGGCACGGCGCACGCCTCGCTCGGGCAGCTGACCTTCAAGGGCGTGCGAGTGCTCGGCAGCGCATCGGCGCGCGGACAGACGGTTAGCCTGCAGAGGCTCTCGCTCGCGCAGGCGCGGGTGAATCTACCGGATCACCGGATCGCCGTCGGCACGCTCGCGCTGCGCGGACTGCGGCTGCCGGTGCAGCGCGGCAAACGCGGCCGGCTCTGGCTGCTGCGCCTGCTCGCGACGGCGAGGCCGGCGCCGGCTCGCGCCCACGCGCCCGCGCAACGCGCCGCAGCCGCGAAGTGGCACCTGCGGCTCGGCCGGTTCGAGCTGCGCGACGCTGCAGTTCCCGTGCGGGATCTTGCGGTGAGCCCGGCGGCGCATTTCGAACTGCGGCTGTATTCACTCACGGCCCGCGCGCTCAGCACCAATCTCGATCGGCCCGTGCCCTTCACCCTGCGCGCCGGGCTCGCCCCGCGCGCGTATCTGGTGCTCGACGGCCGGGTCACTCCCGGGCGCGACAGCGCAGCGCTATGGGTGTCGCTGACGCGTCTGCCGCTGCGGCCGTTCGTGCCGTATCTGCCGCTCGCGCGCACCGCCGAAGTACACTCCGGCACGGTTGGCGCACGGGGTTTCGCCGAGCTCGCGACCGGACGGCTCGTGCGCCTCAGCGGGCGCGCCGACGTGCGCAGTCTGCAGCTGATCGAGCGCGCCACCGGCGTCGGCCTGTTCGGCTGGCGCGAATTGAGTCTCGGCGGCATCCTCTACCGGCCCGGGCACCTGTTGATCGGGCGCGCGCGCCTCGAGGCGCCCGCAGGCCAGATCGTCATCCTGCCGAACCGCACGCTCAATCTCGCCGCACTCGCCCCGCCCGCCAAGCATGCCGGCCAATCGCCCCGCGTGGCGCGAGCACCGAGCGCGCGGGCGAAGCGGAGCGCACCGGCGCTCGCTGTAGTGCTGAAGCGCCTGCAGATCATCAACGGCTCGATCCGCTTCGCGGACGAATCCATAGAGCCGCACTTCCACGCGCCGATCGAGGATCTGCACGGCACCATCAGCAACGTGTCGACCTCCAAGCAGGCGATCGCGCGCATCGTGCTCGCCGGACAGGTGATCAACCGGTACTCGCCCGTGTCCGTCAGCGGAACATTCAATCCCTATGGGCTCGGCGGCGACACCGACATCCGCGCCGCGTTCGACAACATCCAGCTGCCCATATTCGATCCCTACGCCGACCACTACGCCGGCTATGCCATCGCCAAGGGCATTCTGAGCGCGCATTTCCGCTACCGCATCGACGATCGCAAGCTCGATGCCGATCATCACATCGTGATCGATCAGCTGCAGTGGGGCGGGGCGAGTGCGAGCAAGCAGCGCGTCGGCTGGCCGATCCGCCTCGCCACGGCGCTGCTGAAGAACCGCGACGGGGTGATCCGCATCAACCTGCCGGTCACCGGCTCGCTGAACAATCCGGACTTCCACATTGCATCGATCGTCTGGATGATGCTGGTGCACCTGCTCGAGAAGGCCGCGCTCGCGCCGTTCGACCTCATCGGCAAGCTCTTCGCCGGCGCCGCCCAGGCGCAGTACATCGCCTTTGAGCCGGGCTCGGCCGCGCTGCCACACGCAGCGGCCGCGAGCCTCGCGGCGCTCGCGCACGCGCTCGCCAAGCGGCCGGCGCTGCGCCTCGACATCCCGGCCGGACCGGCCGGACGAGACGATGCGCGCGCGATAGAGAACGAGCATATCGATGCGCTCGCGCTGGCTCGCCTGAACGCAAGCCCTCCGGGCGGCTTCGCTTCGCTGAAGCCGTCCGAGCAACTGCGCGCCCTCGCGAGGCTCTATCGCGCCCGTCTCGGCAAGCGCCCCCTCTATCCGGCGCATCTGCCCGCGCCGCCGGCACTGCCGGGGAAGGCCGCCGCGGGCAAGGCAGCCGCCTCCGCCACGACCAACAAACGCGCGGCCCGCGAACGCAGCGAGATTCGCTGGCTGCGCCAACAGCTGCGCCCGACGGTGCATCCGGATCCCGGAACACTGGCCGCGCTCGGCATGGCGCGCGCGGAAAACGTGCAGCAGGCTCTGCTCGCGCACGGCCGGTTGAGTGCCCAGCGCATCTTCATCACCACCCAGCAAGCCGGTGCGCCATGGCACGGTCGCATCCGGCTGAAGCTGCGCCTGCAATGAGCGGATGATGCAGCGCGCCCGCCGCCCGCGCCGTTGCCCGGGCAGCCGCTGACAGCGCGGCACATCATGCCGCGCCAGGGCGGGCGGCCGCTCGATGCGCGCCGGAGCCCCGCTCAGGGCGCGGCGGGACGCGTGCGGTCGATGGCGGCCAGCAGGTGGTAGAACGCCTCGAGCAGCGGCACGGCGAGCTGTTTCTCACGGGCCTTGCGCACGGCGTAGCCGAAGGTCTCCTCGACCTCGAGCGCACGTCCGGCTTCCAGGTCCTGCAGCGCCGACATGCGGTGCCCAGGGGCGCTCGCGGCGAATTGCGCGCCGGCCTTGCGCACCGAATCCACCGCCCGCGCCTCCGAACCTGAAAGGATGGCTTGAAGCGGCAAGATGGCCCCTTCGTCCGTCAGCTGCACCCCGAGGGCGTCCGCCAGAAGCGCCGCCTCGCGCGCCATCCGCACGAGCACCAGCGCGCTGCCGGGATCGCTGAGGTAGCGCCACGTCGCCAAGCGCGTCGTCACCGCCAGACTCATCAGCGGCAGCCAGGCGACGAACTTGCTCCACTCCCAGCTGAGGATCCGCGGCACCGCGCTTGCGCGCACACCCGCCGTGTCGATGACCGCCGCCAGCGCCCTCACCCGCCCGCTCTCGCTGCCGTCGAGCTCCCCGAGCAGCAGGTTCACGTTGCGTGTGAAGAGCACCTCGCCCGAGGCGAGCAGCTCCCCGCTGGTGTTGGCGAGCGCGCCCAGCGTGCGCTCGGCACCGAACACCGCGCCGAGCAGCTCGTTCTTCATCAGCCCGTTCTGAACGGAAAAGGCGACTCCGACGGCAACATGCCGCAACCGCTCGAGCGCCGCCTCAGTCCCTGGGGTTTTGGTCGCGACGATCAGGCAGTCGGCAGCCTCCAGGCGCGCCGGATCGGTTAGGACCGTCACCGGCATGCTGATCTCGGTGAGCCCCTTGATGCGCAGGCCCTCCCGTTCGATGTGCCGGGCCCGCTCCCCGCGCGCCAGCACGATCACCGAGCGTCCCGCCCGCGCCAGGTGCGCAGCCAGAATGGAGCCCAGAGCACCCGGCCCGAGAATGACGAACTCCGCCCGGCTCATCGCGCCGGCCCCTGCGCGCAGCCGCCCACGCGCTCGGTCGGGGCGGACCCACCCACCGCGAGTGATGCAACGCTCAAAGCACTCCAAATAGTCTGCATGGCCTCTCCGTTCGCTTATCAGCGGCGCGCCTCGCGCGCCTCAGTTGCGCATCGAGTCCGGGCTGCCGGACGCCGCCAGCCGCCGATCAGGCCGCAGCGCCGAGCGCCTCCCGCACCGCCGCCAGGGCGTGTAGATGCGCGGTGTCGAATACCGGAATGTCGATGTCATCCTGGCGCAGCAACAGGCCGATTTCCGTGCAGCCGAGCACGACGCCCTCGGCCCCCTGGTGCTGCAGCGAGCCGATTATCGCGCGCAGCGTCTCCCGGGATGCGGGCGTGACGCGGCCGTGGCAGAGCTCTTCGTAGATGATGCGGTGCAGCGCCTTGCGCTCGGCTTCCTGCGGAATCATGGTGCGCAGCCCCTTCTCCTCCAGCCGGCCACGATAGAAGTCCTGCTCCATGGTGTAGCGGGTGCCGAGCAGCGCCACCGTCGAGAGGCCCTGAGCGCGGATCTGCTCGGCGGTCGGATCGGCGATGTGGATGAAGGTCGCCGTCCCGGCCGCCTCGGCAATCGCCGGGGCTACCTTGTGCATGGTATTGGTGCACAGGAGCACCAGTTCCGCTCCGGCCTGCACGAGCGCGCGCGCGGCGTCGGCGAGCAGCGCTGCGGCATCGTCCCAGCGGTCCTGCCTCTGGCAGGCTTCGATTTCGGCAAAGTCCACCGTGTAGAGAATGGATTTTGCGTTGTGCTGTCCGCCGAGCAGCCGATGGGTTTCCTCGTTGAGCACCCGGTAGTAGGTCACCGTCGATTCCCAGCTCATCCCGCCGATCAGGCCAATCATGCGCATCGCTTCTCTCCCTTTCCGTCCTGCCCGGATGGTACCCCAGCTCAACTGCGAATCCCCCCGGATGAGTCATCGGCCGCCCGGGCCGCTGCACCGCCCTCGGTGCCATGATCCGCAGCCCCTGCGGCGCACTCGGACCGAAGCTGCGCGTACTGACGCAGCGAGTCGGGGTCAATCGCCATTGGCCCGCCGATGAGCACAAGGGAACGCCTGGGGCTGAGGCTGGCCTGGCGGTGCGGGCGCTGCGCGTTGCGGGCATCGCTCTGGAGGCACATCCTCGCTGCGTGCAGCGGGAGCCGGGGGGCGCGACAG
The DNA here is from genome assembly GCA_021809525.1 of Pseudomonadota bacterium. Classification (GTDB taxonomy): domain Bacteria; phylum Pseudomonadota; class Gammaproteobacteria; order Steroidobacterales; family Steroidobacteraceae; genus 13-2-20CM-66-19. The sequence goes on from JAKAYU010000069.1 coordinate 9,547, forward strand.
TCCACCTCCGCATCATGATCGAGGCGGCTCGCATGCCTGACCGATGCGGATTCGATGCACGCAGTGGGTGACCGCCACAAACACTGGGAATCAACGTCATTCGGATTCAGAGTCCGTAATTCATGCGTATTTGGCCCGGTTGCCGTAGGCACCATATCGCGACATCGGCGCAGACCCATCCTCTGCGATTGTTCGGCGCCGGACCACAACGTTGACGTCCGTTCCTCATCAGCATCTGCTACGGCATATGCTACCGAATTCACCGGTCAACCCAAGGCCTGAACCCGAGCGCCACGTTCGGCTGTTTCGCAACGGCCGAAACCAAGCGTTACGCATCCCCCGCGAATTCGAACTGGAGGGGGACGAGGCCATCCTACGCAAAGAGGGGGATCGATTGGTGATCGAGCCGGTACGCCGCGGCCGCCTGCTCGCGCTGCTGGCCGCTCTGGGTCCCATCGAGGAGTCTTTTCCGGACGTCGGCGAGGGCCTGGGCGGGTTGGACGATGTGGAGCTGTGAAGGTGCCGCTTCCTTATCTGTTGGACACCAACATCCTGTCGGACCTGATACGACGTCCGCAAGGCCGGGTAGCGCAGCAAATCGCCTCGCGAGGCGAGGCCTCAGTGTGCAGCAGTATAATCGTCGCCTGTGAGCTTCGCTACGGTGCGGAGAAAGCAGCGTCGAAGAGACTCTCCGAACGGGCAGATCTCGTTCTCTGCGCGCTGGAGGTGCTACCGATGGAACCTCCCGCCGACCGGCATTATGGGGATATCCGCCAGCGACTCGCCAGACAGAGGACCCCTATCAGTCCAAATGATCTGCTCATTGCTGCACACGCTCGATCTCTCTGATCTCACCGTCGTGACTGACAATGTGCGTGAATTCTCCCGCGTTCCGGACCTCCGTATTGAGAACTGGCTGACGCAGTAAAGTGGCTCTATCCGACATTGCAATAACAATTTCCCGCTCCAAGTACATGGTTTCCCGCCCAACAGGTGCCGGAACGGCGTGAGCGAAGGGGTTCCCTATGCGGTTTTCCCCGTCGTCCACAGGCCGAGGCCGGCCGACGGCGCCCTGCACTGCATGCAGGGGCGCCAAGCGGACGGGCGAGCGCAGTGAGCGCCTGGGGACCCACGGGGGAAACCTGTTTCGATTGAAATTTGCGCAACCAGCGGGGCGCACACGGGGCTTGAAGTCCCGAGGATTCATGCGATTAGCTCTTTGGGAGATCCGGATATAGCCGAACCCGACCTGTCCGATTCCCTCACCTTGGGCCGCTCGAGAAATGGCCGACCGACTGACGCGAGGCGATCTACACAGTGACGGACGGCGCTACAGGCCGAAGGGCACATGGATCGTCGTAGACGGTCCGCCGACGCCCCGCTCGTCTGCCGGTGAATGTCCTCGCCCCAATCGTTCGCCACTGTCGTGCCTGACCTCAGGATGTACAACCGTGTGGCACGAAGAGCCGGCGCGTGATACCGATCCATGCACCGGCCCTTCTCTGCCCGCACATCCCGTTGCAGCAGCCGCACCCCTCGTGTGCGGCGCCACCTGAGCGATCGCCATGGTCACCGGTTCTCCATTGTCACCGCGCAGCCAAGCAAATGGGTATGCCGGCCACGAACGAACCAAGGACCTCTCGCCCATTTCCCTCCATTTCTAATGGAATATGTACTTCAGTTGCGCCCGGATCTCGCGTCCGAAGATGGGCCTCGCCATCTCGAATCCATTCGAGATCCCGGAGGTCAGAATGCGTGCGTTGCCTTCCGTAAGCCCGATGGTATCAGTGAGGTTCGTGCCCTCAACGCGGACCTCGAAGTGCGAGCCGATATCACCCACAATGCCGGCGTCCACCGTGTCATACGCGGGCAGGATCTGCTGATTTCCCGGATTGGAGTAACGCTGATCGACGTGGGTGAAGGTGGTGAACACCGTGACCGCGCCCCAGCTCATCGGCACCGTGTATTGCGGCGTGATCCTGAACTGCAGCCGCGGCTGGCGCTGCAGATATGAGCCATCATTGCTCGCGCCCGGCGCGCAGCTGCCGCTGGCCGCGAACTGGGTGCAGAAATGCGTGTACTTGGAATCCTGCCAGTCGCCGGTAAACTGCAGCTGCAGGTTGGGCAATGGACGCCAGTCACCCGACCAGTCCACGCCGTTGGAGTTGGCCCCGTAAGTGTAGTTTACCTGCGTGCCGTTGAATAGAAACGCCTGGAACGGAACACCAAAGAACTGGCGGTGAAACAGCGTCAAAGATGCAAAGAAGGTATCACCTTCCGCCTTGAATCCGACCTCGTAGTTCTTCACCTGCTGGGCATTGGGTGTGCCGCTACGCAGATCATCGAAGCTCGGAAAATGATATCCGGCGTTGACGCGCGCATACGCACTCATGTGGTTGCTGAAGTCGTAGTTCGCACCTACGCTCCACGCTCCGAGCGTGCGGTCATAGGTCGATGGCGTCCACTGGCCCGTGCGCACGCTGACGTTGTTGTTGTAGAACGTGAGCGGATTACCATCGAGGTTTTCGTTTTGCAAACCTTCGATACTGCCGTCTATCACATCATTCTCGACACGGTACTCGGCATCCAACAGCCAGGGGCCGGTGTGCCACTGATCCGACAGGTATTCGGCGGTGTTACGGCCAGTGTAATGGTCGCGCAGGCTGTAGAACGAACCACCCAGGATGCCGTTCTGCGTAACGTACCCGGTACAGGCGCCACCGGCAGTGGCCGCAGTCGGGCAGCCCGCCGCGGTGGACAGCGTCACGTTGACAAGCGGCGCGTTCGGAACGGCCAGCATCAACTCGTTATTGCCCAGAAACCAGCTGTCGTTGGCAGAGTAGCTGGCGAAGTAGCTACCAATCGTGAGCGAATTTCCTTTGAAAAGCTCGCGTGAAAGTCGGATTTCGTTGGTAAACGACTGGATCTTGTTGTTGACGATCCAGAAGCCGAGCGAGGCAACCTCGGTGGCCGGATTGAGCGTGCCGCCGTTGACGAGACTCCCCGTTCCACTGACGAACGGGCTGCCGCCGGTAGCGCCCATAATCGACGGGCTGGAATTGGCAGAAGCGATCTGGCTGGCGATGAAGCTCGAGAGCGTCTCGGGCGCCAAGTTGTTGAACAACGCGTTGGTCGGCATCCGGCCAGCGGTGTAGCCGAGGTTATCGCTCAGTGCCCATGGGCCGATATGAAGATTCAGGTCGGTGCCGAACATCTGAACACTGGAGCCTCGGCCATTAGCGAGGTCACCGCTGATGGTACCTGGAATGCAGCCGTTCGCCGGGGCGCCGGGTGCGACGCAGGGGAACTCCTGGACCGTGATGCTACGGTTGGCGTCACCTGCGAACGTGCCGGTATTGGGGTTGAATCCCGGGAACCCAGACACGTTCTGACCGCTCGGATTGACCGCAACCGGGATATCGGTGATGAATAGGTTTTTGTCATTCAGCTCCCGACCCCAGAACAGCAGATTGCCGTCGCGGAAGGTGTGATACAGGGTGGCGGTGATCTGTCCGCCCCGATTGGCTGGAAACTGACTGCGGCGGATCCCGCTCGACTCGCGGTAAAAGCCGCCGACGCTGAAATACCACCGATTGGCCAGGGGTCCGCCGTAAAACCCGTCCAGACGGTACAGACCGTCGGTTCCGACCGTCAGGCCGATCTCACCGTGCGGCGTCGCGGTGCCGTGACGCAGGATGTAGTTGACGGTCGCGCCGATCTGGCCGCTGGAGTACACGACCGAGGGACCACCCTGCACGACCTGCACCCGCTGCACGGTATCGTCGAGGCGGATCAGCGACGAGTTATCCATGAAGGAAATCGTCGGTGCCGCGTAGACCGGCGAGCCGTTGATTTGCATCGTGACGTAGGGCGCGTCGCCACCGCCGGGGAAGCCGGCGATCTCGATGTTCGCGCCGGTGACGCCGCCGCTCGCCTCGGGCCAAAGGCCCGGCACGATCTTGAGCAGATCCGCGGCGCTAGAGGGCATCGCATCGTGGATCTGACTAAGGTTGGCTGTGGTGACCGAGAAACTGGCATTGAGCAGCTTCACTCCTCTGCTCATCGGCGTGGCAGTGACGATGACCGTCTGCAGAGTCGGTAAAGGGGGTGCGGTGACATTCGATGCTCCCCCAGGAGTTTTGCTCGCTGGGCCAGCGGGTTTGGCGGTCTTGGCGTGGACGCCACCTGCCGCGATCGTCAGCAAACCGGCGACAATGGCCGTCATCGGGCGACATTTCATAGTTATTGCCTCTTTGTTTGTGAACGGGACGAGAAGTGACGCAGGAGCGTTGCGCGACGCACCCCCACGGGTGGACTGGCGTTGCGCCCAATGCGCTGGCGTGTTGTTGCGCCAAGGCGGCATCGGCGTTCCCCATCCGGCGCGTCGCATCGAGAACGTCAAACTCTGGCGGCCATTCGCCCCGGTGAGACAGGGCGGCCGTGGATTCGAGCCCGACGGTCAAGAGCGCTACCCCCCAAAAAATGCACAACAATAAATCGGTGTTAATTCCTCAGTTCACCGAATGACATCGATACCAATGGTATCGATGTCATCGAACGCCAGGCAAGGATGCAGACGTTCAGCGCGACGGTATGCTGCGATTTATCACTATTCAGAGGATGTTTGTTGTTGTCACGCAACGTAACTGCCTACGCCCCGACCTCGCGCGTCGACGACCGAGAACGCAGCGCGGTCCTCCCTGACGGCTCCTCGCACTGTTCCCGACAGCACTCGAGCGGCCTTGCTCCTTACGGGCCGTTGAGCGGATTCGCGATCTCGCGTAGCCGGACGCGAGGCGCGCACGGTAGTGACCCGCCGCGTACACTTCGCCGCGCAAGCCACTCCCCGAGGGTCACTCCCCGATCTCTCGACAATAGCGGGCGCTGAGGCGGCGGCGATCTGCCGCAATCCCTCGGGGCGCGCGAGGACCAACAGCAGCCGCTTCAGCGCGTACGCGGCGATTCGATCATCTCGGTAGCTCTCGATTGAGTGCAGCAGCTCGGCGATCTCCTCGGACCTGGTCAGCATTGCACTCTGCTCGGCGCACACCAGCCCGAGCGTTGCGCGTACGTCCGCCATCCCCGCCCGGCACGCCCATCCCACGCGGTAACACGGCACACACCCAATCCACGCATGCACCCGATGCATCGGCTCGTCGCACCCGCCGCACCGTGTGCAGCTCCCCAGGGAAGCTTCTCGGCCTGCTCCCCCTCCAGCGCATGGCGCGCCCTCACGAAGACACGTGATCCCCGTGAGCCCGCCAAAGGCGGGCAGGACCAAAATGAGTGTCTGCGGCACCCGCTTGCGGTCACTTGAGCGCGCCGCGCGGCTTGCAGCCGCCAAAGCCTGCTGCCGACGGGCACAATCTCGAGATGCAGCCCTCTGGCCTCGAGTTGGGGATACGGATTCGGACGGCGCTCGAGGGCGCGGCTCAGGACATGGCACGGCTCCGGCCGTTGCGGGGGGCGGACTCCACACACCGTCACGAGGCTCTACCACCGCCACCAATCCTCTCGCCCGAGTTTGACACTTGCCGGATACATGGGTGGGATTTCCCGAGGCAAAACAAGGGGATCCGGCGGGGGCC
>JAKAYU010000305.1 GCA_021809525.1 Pseudomonadota bacterium
GAGGTGCTCACCGGCCCCGAGAGCGGCTCGGCGCGCACGCTCGTGGGCGCAGCGTTTGTGCAAGCCAACCGCGAGCTTTGCGCAGGGCTGCAGGCGCTCGAGGCGAAGATCCGCCGCCGCGACATCGTGGCAGGGGAAGACGAGCAGTTCGAGTTCTACCGCGCCCGCATTCCGCCCACGGTCAATTCCATCGCGAGCTTCACGCGCTGGTGGGGCCAGGCGCAGCGGGACAATCCGCGGCTGCTGCACATGGAGCGCGCGGATCTTCAGCTGCGCGATCCGCAGGAGATCGATCCCGCGCGATTCCCCGATGCGCTGCTCGCCGGCGGCAACTCTCTGCCCCTCAGGTACCGCTTCGAGCCGGGCGAGCCGGACGATGGCCTGACATTGCTCGTGCCGGACCTGCTGCTCGAGGCCCTCGATGCGGACCGCCTGGCGTGGCTCGTGCCGGGCTGGCGCCTGGAGAAGATCACCGCCGTGCTGCGCGAGCTGCCGAAGAGTCAGCGCAAGCAACTGGTACCGGTGCCCGAGCACGCGCGCCAGGCGCTCGAGGAGCTCGGCGCGCAGACGGCCGGCATCGACACGTTGCCCGGCTTCTACACCGCGCTGGCGCAGTGGATCGCGCGGCGCACTGCGAGCGCCGTGAGCGCCGCGGATCTGGCGCGACTGCCGCTGCCCCCGCACCTGCACCTTAACGTACGCGTCGTGGACGCCCACGATGCCGTGCTCGCCGAGGGCCGGGACATTGCAGCGTTGAAACGCAAGCTGCGGGCGAGCGCGCCCGCCGTCCCGGATGCGCAGACGCAATACCGCAGCTGGGAGTTCGAGGAGCTGCCGCAGAGGCGTACCGTGCGCCGTAATGGACTTCAGCTCGTGGTGTATCCGGCACTGCAGGACCTCGGCCACGCAGTGACACCCGCCGAGGCTCGCGATCCGGTGGGTGCTGCTGCGATGCTGCGCGGTGCGGTGGCTCGCCTCGCGCTGCTCGCTCTGCCGCAGCAAGCCCGTTACTGGACGAAGCGTGTGGCGGAGGATCGCGAACTCGTGCTCGCCAGCGGCGCGCTCGCGCTTGCGCGTCCCGTTGCCGATCTGATCGTCGAGCGCATTTTCGCCGAATGCTTCGCGCCGGCTGCGCAGCCTCCGCCGCGCACGCGGCGGGCGTTCCAGGAGCGGCTGGAGCAGGGGCGCCGGCAGCTCGAGGCCCAGGGGGAGCGTGTCATCGCCACCGTGCGTTCTATATGCACCGAACTGCGTGCGCTGCGCAGCGCGCTCGCCTCGGTGCGCGGCACAGCTGGTGCTGCCGCCGCCGACATCGACGCACAGCTTGCGGCGCTTCTCCCGCCGCAGTTCATTGTCACGACCCCCGATCCCTGGTTCGGACATCTGCCGCGCTATCTGAAGGCCGCGGTGCGCCGAGCCGCCCGGTTGCCGGCCGACGCCCGACGGGATTCGCAGCTGACCGCGCGTGTCGCGCCGTTCACTGCAGCATGGCGCGACCTGATGGTTGCCCGCACGCACGATGAGCCACGGCCGCAGCTCGAGCAGCTGCGCTGGATGATCGAGGAGCTGCGTGTTTCATTCCACGCGCAGGAATTACGTACCGCGATGACGGTGTCCGAACGGCGCCTGACCGAGCAGCTCGAGCGGGCTAGAGCTGAAGCGCGGGTTCACCCAGGTTAGTCTTTCCCGGCGGTTCCGCCGTGGCGATATACGTAGAGCTGGCATTGTATTTCGCACGCCGGCGAACATCCTATGGCGCAGGAATCGAGGATCGTTGAGCGGCGGATGCGCCTCATGTGGCGGTCCGCCGTGGCACTCACTACGGAAGATCACGCCATGTTAGAGGCGGAAGCGACACCGGCCGCGCGAAGCCGCTCTCCGGCGGCCGCCAGCGCAGAGCCGAGCGGGTTGTGGACGTACTGTGTCTATGGGCTGATCGTTGCAGGTTTGCTGCTCATCGCCCATTACCAGTTTCACATCATCGTGCCGCGTATCCTGGCCGCAGTCACGGCCCGCAGCGGCGTCAAATCGATCGCCTACGTCGGGGTGCTGTGGATCGTGCTCGGATTCGTGCTCGTGATCGTGCGCACTGCGCTGTGGGTCGCCTACCGGCCAGCGCCGCCTGCCACCGCCGACACGGCGCCTGCGCTGACGGTGATCATTCCCGCCTACAACGAGGGCGCGATGGTCCTGCAGTCGATCGAGTCCGCGGTGCACGCGGACTATCCGCGCGAGCGGCTGGAAATTCTGGTGATCGACGACGGCAGCAAGGACGACACCTGGAGCTACATCCGGCAGGCCTCGGAGCGCTACCCCGGATTGGTTACCGCGCTGCGCCAGAGCGAAAACCGCGGCAAGCGCGAGGCGCTCGCCCTCGGGTTCGCGCGGGCCCGCGGGGAGATCCTGGTCACGATCGATTCCGACAGCGTCATCGAGCGCGGTGCGCTGCTCGCCATCGCCGGACCGTTCCGCGATGCCCGCGTGGGCGCCGTCGCCGGCAAGGTGGTGGTGTACAACCGGGCGCGGGGTGTGATTCCGCGCATGCTGCACGTGCGATTCATCATCTCGTTCGACATGCGGCGGGCCGCCGAGTCGGTTTACCGCAATGTGTACTGCTGTCCGGGCGCACTTACGGCCCTGCGGACCGATGCGGTGCGCGGCGTGCTCGAGCGCTGGCGCAACCAGCGCTTTTTGGGCTCCCGCTGCACATTCGGCGAGGACCGCGCGATGACCAATTACCTGCTCGATAGCGGCTACGATGCGCTCTATCAACGCACCGCCGTCGTGCACACCGTGGTGCCTCAGGCCTACGACAAGCTGTGCAAGATGCTGCTGCGCTGGGACCGCTCGTACGTGCGCGAGGAGCTGCGTTTCGCCCGGATCGTCTGGAAGCGTCCCTGGCCGACGCGCCTGCTCGCCTCATATGACCGATTCATCACCAATGTCGGTCTGCCAATTTCATATGCGGGCCTCGCTGTGTTGCCATTGGTCATCGCGCAGGATCCGGGCACCACCGCATCGATGGTCGCCGTGATGGGCGCGGTGTC
>JAKAYU010000070.1 GCA_021809525.1 Pseudomonadota bacterium
ACCACGGTGGCCCTGTGGCTCGATCCGGCCCTGATCACCCGCGAGAAAACCCTGCTGGTCACCGTCGATACGAACTTCACCGCCAACTACGGCACGATTGAGAGCTGGCCGGTCGGTGACGGACCGGCTTGGGCCGACCCGGTTCACGTCGTATTCGCCGTCAACGTCGCGAAGCTCGACCGGCTCGTCCTGGGCCTCCTGACGGCCCCGAAGCCCATCGACCTGAGTTTCCCCGCGGGTCACGCCCATTGAGCGATTCGGCATATCCATCCAGCGCCGGATCCTCGCCAGCGGCCGACCCGGCATCGGCCATCGACGGCGCCTGGGATCAGCTGACGCGGCGCCAGTATGCCGCGGCGCATGCGACGGCGGCTGTGCTGCACGCGCGGCATCCGGGGAATCGAGACGTTCTGTATCTTCTTGCCGTCAGCTCCCGCCATCTCGGTCGCATTGCCGAAGCCCTCGGCGCGCTCGATGAGCTGGAGCGTCACCACCCGGCGTATGCGCGCCTGTACGAGGAGCGCGGACTGTGCCACCTGGCCCAGGGTGCAACGGCGCCCGCGATTGCCGCCTTTGCCAAGGCCGTTTCGCTCAACACCTGGCTGCCGTTGAGCTGGCGCGCCCTGAACGGCCTGTATCGCAAGTGCGGGCGCCCGAAGGAGGCGGAAGCTGCCGCCCAGTCCCTGGCGGTGATCGAGCGGATCCCGGGGGAGATCGTTGCGGCGTATGGCCTGTTGGAAGACCGGGACATCGGCGCCGCCGAGCAGATGGTCCGTCGCTACCTGCTGGCCCATGGCGAGCATATCGAAGGCTTACGTCTCCTGGCACGTATCGCCATGGCGCACGATGCGCCCGATGACGCGCAAGCACTGCTCGAGAAGGTGCTCGCAGTCGCGCCGAACTATCATGCCGCCCGTTACGAGTACGCCATCGCACTCTTGAGCCGCTTCAAGCACCAGCGCGCCCGGGAGGAACTGGAGAAGCTGCTGGCGATCGCTCCCGGAAATCGCGCCTATCGGTTTACACATGCGACGGTCTGCTCGCGCCTGGGGGACTTCGAACAGGCTCTGCCCGCGTACCGGAAGCTGGCGAGCGAGGACCCCAAGGACGCGGAGCTGCATCTGGCCATCGGCTACACACTGAAGACTCTGGGCCGCACCGCCGAGGCGATCCAGTCCTATCGTGCAGCGGCGGCCGTCCGCCGCGGCTGCGGCAGTGCGTATTGGAACCTCGCCAATCTGAAGACCTACCGTTTCGAGGATGCCGAACTCGAGCAGATGAGCCGCTACGAGGCGGCTGCCGAAACGACTGCCGTGGATCGCTACCACCTGTGCTTCGCGCTCGGCAAGGCCTACGAGGACCGGGATGAATACGAGCGATCCTTCCGGTACTACGAGCGAGGCAATGCGCTGAAGAAACGGGAATGCCGCTACCGGCCCGAGTTCCTCGCAAACCTCGCGCGACTGCAGCTCGCCACCTGCACGCCGGAGTTCTTCGCCGCTCGCCGGGGCTGGGGATGTGCGGATGCAGCGCCGATTTTCATCGTCGGACTACCCCGCGCCGGCTCGACCCTGATCGAGCAGATCCTCGCCTCGCATTCGGCGGTGGAAGGAACCATGGAGCTGCCGGACATCGCGCACCTCGTGTTCGAGTTGCACGATCGCAACCGCCCGGTCGAGGACCCGCGCTACCCGGCCGTGCTCGCAGCGCTGAGCAGGGAAGATTGCGCGCGCCTCGGCGAAAGATACATCCGCGCTACGCTCGCCTACCGGCACGGCAAGCCGTTCTTCATCGACAAGTGGCCGAGCAATTTCCGCGACCTCGGCTTCATTCACCTCATCCTGCCCAATGCCCGCATCATCGATGCGCGCCGGGACGCGATGGCCTGCTGTTTCAGCAATTTCAAGCAGCTCTACCCTCCCGGAGCCGGACCGGAGTTTGTCTACAGCTTCGAGGACATCGCGGGCTATTACCGCATGTACCTGGATCTGATGCGCCATTGGGAGGCCGTGCTGCCGGGAAAGATATTGCGCGTCCAGCACGAGGATCTGGTTACGGACTTCGCGACGAACGTGCGGCGCATCGTCGAATTCTGCGGACTAGCGCCGGAGCCGGCTTGTTTCGAGTTCCACAAAACCGAGCGTGCCATCCACACCCCGAGTGCCGAGCAGGTGCGCCAGCCGATCAACCGCGCGGGGCTCGACCAATGGCGCCGCTTCGAGCCGTGGCTCGAACCCTTGCGGGCGGCCCTCCAGCGATTGGACGTCCCGACCGCAGATCACCCCTCATGCGGCCCGTGAGCACGCCGAAGGCCCTCGCTCCCCGGCTCGGCACGGGTCACCGGCCGTGAGCGGCTCGGCGCCTGCGCTGCCTGCCGGATCGGAACGATCCGATCTCGCAGTCCGGATGGACAGCGCGTGGTCGCTGCTACAGCAGGGGAAGATAGCGGCCGCGTATGAGGCGGCATGCGCACTGCGCGCGACTTATCCGGGCAATCGGCACGTTCTATTTCTTCTCGCCGTGAGTTTGCGCCACCTCGAGCGCTTCGCGGACGCCCTCGACGCGCTCGAGGAACTCGAGCGTCACCATCCGGCCTATGGCCGGCTGTTCGAGGAGCGCGGGCTGTGCCACCTCGCGCGGCAGGCCACCCAGCCGGCGATCACGGCCTTCTCCACAGCCGTGAGGCTAAATCCGTGGCTGGCGGTGAGCTGGACCGCCCTGCAGCGCCTGTATCACAGCTGCGGGCAGCTGCGCGAGGCCGAATGGGCTGCCCAGTCCCGCGCGGCGCTCGAACAGCTGCCTACCGAGATCAGAACGGCGCACGGCCTGTTCGCAGACGGCGACAGCGGCGCCGCCGAGCAACTGGTGCGCCGCCACCTCCAGACCCACGGCGAGCATATCGAAGGCTTACGTCTGCTGGCCCGCATCGCCATGGCGCACGATGCGCCCCGTGAGGCGGAGATTCTTCTGGAAAAAGTGCTCAAAACGGCACCGGAATACCATGCCGCCCGTTACGAGTACGCCCGCGCCTTGTTGCGCGGTCAGAAGCATCTGCGCGCGCGGGAGGAATTGGCGGCACTGCTGGCGAGCGACCCCGACAACCCCTCCTACCGCTTGACGCACGCCACCGCGTGCGCGCGCCTCGGGGCCATCGAGCAGGCGCTGTCCGAGTACCGGACGTTGGCGAGCCGAACACCCGAGAGCGCCGAGCTGCATCTGGCCATCGGCCACGCACTGAAGAGTCTGGGCCGAGCCAGCGAGGCGGCCCAGTCGTACCGCGCGGCGGCCGCGCTGCGCGCCGGTTACGCCACAGCGTGTTGGCACCTCGCGACACTCGCCACGTTCCGCTTCGCGGATGATGAGCTCGAGCGGATGGTGCGCGAGGAGGCGGATGCCCGGACGAATCGCGTGGACCGCTACCATCTGTGCTTCGCGCTTGGCAAGGCGTTCGAGGAGCGGGGTGAATACGAGCGATCCTTCCGGTACTACGAGCGAGGCAATGCGCTGAAGAAACCCGAATGCCGCTTCCGGCCCGAGATTCTCGAGAACATCGCACGACGGCAGGTCACCACGTGCACGCCGGAATTCTTTGCCGCTCGCCGGGACTGGGGATGTCCGGATGCGGCACCGATTTTCATCGTCGGCCTACCTCGTTCCGGCTCGACGCTGATCGAGCAGATCCTTGCCTCGCATTCCGCGGTTGATGGAACACTGGAGCTGCCCAACATCGCGCAGCTGGTCGCCGATCTGCAGGGTCGCAGCCGGCCGGGCGAAGAGCCGCGTTATCCCGGCGCGCTCGCCAAGCTCGGCAGAGAAGAGTGCCGCCGGCTCGGCGAGCAGTACATCCAAGATACGCGCGTGTATCGCCGTGACAGGCCATTCTTCATCGACAAGTGCCCGAGCAATTTCCAGGATCTCGGGTTCATTCACCTCATTCTGCCCAATTCCCGTGTCATAGACGCGCGTCGGGACCCGATCGCCTGCTGCTTCAGCAACTTCAAACAGATCTTTCTGCCCGGAGCCGGGCCGCAGTTCGTGTACGACTTCGCGGACCTCGCCCGGTACTACCGCATGTATGTCGAGCTGATGCGTCATTGGGACGCCGTGCTGCCGGGGAAGATACTGCGGGTACAGTACGAGCAGCTGGTCACGGATTTCCCGGCGACCGTGCAGCGCATACTCAAATTCTGCAATCTGGAGCCGCAGCCCGCCTGTTTGCAGTTTCACACCACCGAGCGTGCCGTCCACACGCTCAGCGCCGAGCAGGTTCGCCGGCCGATCGATCGCGCCGGACTCGATCAATGGCGCCGCTTTGAGCCCTGGCTAGGGCCGCTGCAGGATGCCCTGGCGAGATTCCAGGTTGGATCGTTCGATCCGCCGACGACCCACGCGCGCGGCGGACCGTAACCTGTACCCGGGTCGCGCGTGCAACATCCTGCGAGACGCGCGCAAGCACCGAATTCAGCGTCGAGAGCGACGTGTGCAGGCGCACGGCGCGTTGCGCGATGGAAAAGCTGATGCGCTGGCGCAGATCGATCCTCTCGGTGCGCTCGGCAGCGATCCGCTCGATCAGCTCCGGGAGCAGGACCATTGACCGATCCGAGCTTCGCCAGCAGATTCGGGGCATTTGCCACGGTCTGCTCCATGCCATCGGGGTGCTTCGCTTGACAGCCCCGCACATTGCGTCACAGAGAATGTTACCGGCTTGGGTCGTCGGCTCGCACAAAATGTTATCGACAACATGAGCTGTACCATGGAGACCTCCATGATCTGAGCAGGCGTCCGTGGGCACCAATATAACGCGCACGGCCCGGGGGAGCGGGCCACAGCTATACGGCCGAGCTGCCACACGACCGCAGCAGCCGTGGAGCGGACGATCTTCGGAACGAATCGGGGAAAGCGCAGCGGTAAGATGGCTTGCGCGGCAAGCGGTAACAAAATGACGTGAGGCAATACGCCGGCGCTCGCTGCGCTCGCCCGACCGCATGACTCGGCTGCCGGCAGGCGCCGGGCCGTCGGTCGGCTGCGGCCTGTGGATTACCGGGGAACACCGTGATGGATTTGGAATTCAATCTCGCAGACTACGGCATCGGCGGATTTCCACTACCTTCGCGACACGATCTACTTTGTCCCCACGTAGGGGCCCCAGAGGCAGTCCGCCAGGAAAGAAAGTCCCGTTATGACGAGCGTGGCATTGACCGTCTCGGCAAGTGAGCGCTGTTCCCGGATGAGCCCGAGCGCCACCAGTCCGGCGACGATGGCGCCAAGCCACAGAACCGGACCGGATATGAAGCAATGGCGGCGGCGGCAGCGTAGTGCATTGACCGCGCACCCCGTCCCCATCCAGGCCAGCGCAACTGCCCACAGCAGCGCGCTGTGCGCAAGCGGCAGATGCAGGACCTCACTCGCCACACCCAGGCCAAGCGGCAGAACCCACCAGAAGATGATGCCAGCCGGACGACGCACCCAGTCCTTGGATGCGCCCAACAGATTGGATTCGCAACGTCTTTCAGTCATCTCGTTCCTCCCAACAGTCCTGAGCACCTCTGGTGCGACTGCGCGGGCGGCTGCGACATCGCGGCGGACCACTTAGGTCTGCGCTCGCGGCGTGCAGCATCGTTATGCTCGAGCGGCGCCTTCGTCAGATGCAGGAGATTTGCGGGAATGTCCCCGGCGCGATCCGAGAAGTACGCAATCGCGAGTACCCTCGGCGACCGTTCAGGCGCTCCGGGCTCCAGCATGAGCCGGGCCAGATTGCCGTGCATCACGTCAGTAATTTGCATTCGTATGGATGGCGTGAGCAGCGCATCGGCACCACCTGCGCGGTCAGTGCCCTCGTTCTCGCCGGATGCGGAATCGGACCCGTGACTGTAATCATCACCGTCTGACCTCGCGGCACGTGCTCGCGAAACACCGATAGCATGCGCGCGAGGGGCATGGCGCACCCGACCGAAGCGCAGGCATGGCACGCCGTCCGGGTAGTGCCTCGTCTGCCTGGAGGCCCAGGCCGCACTTGGGATCGGCGGTTCGACGCCCTGATAGGTAGCGCGCAATGCCTTGCGCAGGCTCTTCCCCGTTGCCGGGCGCATACGTACGACGCCCCCGATGAAAGCCAGTTGCCGTTCGGCGAGTTCCAGTTCTGTCAGCTCGCCCATCGGGTACCTTCGGGGCACCCCAATCCGCCGGGAGCCGACGCTAGCATAATTCGTGCACGTCATCCAGGGTGACTGTGCGCTCCCTCATGCCCTCATCAAGGACAAGCACATCGATTTGCCGCTCGTGCTCGCGCTTTCGGACATCCGGCGGGGGCACGCAAGTCGAGGACGAGGTACGGCGGGGACCCCCTGAACCCGGCGGCGAGGGACTCGACTGCATCCCGTGCGAATGCTCGGCGGACATCAAGAAGCGGATACACCTCCCGAGACATCTCGCCAAGCGGGCGATGTTCGTGGTCACCCTCGGAGTTCTCCTCCATGCGCGACTCGAATCTCATCCTCGGTCTGCTCGCGAGCAGGACGCACCGCCCGCGGAACGATAACGGTGCCGTGAGGCAACACCTCTTGCTGCCACGCTACAGCCCCTGGAGGGTCGCAAACGGGGAAATGATGGGGGTCGCCGATGTGCAGGGGACCCTCGGTCTCAATGTGATCGAGGTCGTGCCGCAGCACCCCGACAGGCGCGCCGCCTAGAACACCGGCATCCCGGTGATCCGCGACGACGAGAACGATGCCTCGTTCGCATACGATGATGCGATCGCGCCGCCGTTCGCACAGGACCTGCCGCTGAGACACCCGTGCGGAGTCCAGGAGGGGCTTCCTCTAACGCATGTTCGGAGGCTGCCGAGAGGCAGCGCGCTCTGGTTGACCGCGCTGCGACCTCGCCCAGCCTCGCCAAGGCGCGCTGGAGGCGCGAAGGAACGCAATGCCCGCTTCCAAGCCACACAGGATGAGGGAGTCTTCACGATCGCAGCGCACGGTTTCGATCCTCGCCGTCCGATTCCCCATTTAGCCAGGCTTATCTTGGCGCGACGGAAAATCGGCCGGGGGCAGCGGATCTGCACTGTGGGGGTCCGCAGTTCGCGCGGCTCAGCCGCCGCGCTCATTCCGCAAGGCACCGGGCAGCGATGGCGAACTCGCGCAGAGTATCGATCTCGATCCGCGATTCCTCGATGCGGGTCGCCAGCGTGTCGCGAATGGACAGAATGCCGAGCAGGCGCCCACCTTCGACGACCGGCAGGTGACGGAACCCGTTTTTTCGCATCAGTGCCTGGGCAGCCTGCATCGGATCTTCCGGCCCGCAGGTCACCACCTGCGACGTCATGACGTCGCGCACGCACATGCTGGGCAGACGCCGAGCGTCGGTGGCCAAAGCTCTGACAAGATCGCGTTCCGAGACGATCCCGAGCATTGGCGATTCGGGGCCGGATTCGCACACGGGCATCGCGCCGATCACGTGCCGGTGCAGGAGGCGGGCTGCTTCCTCGAGGCTGACATCCGGCCCACAGGTCACCGTCCGCTGACCGGTGTGCTTCAGAAAATCGCCGACTTTCATGCACTTCTCCTCTGGCAGCCATCGGCATCCGCCGCGGCGGCCTCTACTATCCTCGCCTGGGTGCACAATCCGTTGGCCGCATCGATCCGGTGAAGGTGATAGACGGGGCGGTCGCGCATCTGTGGCGGGTAATCGCCCTTGCGCAGGGAGGTCGCGGTGCACGGCATCACGACCACCGGAATCGCACCGATGCGCCCCCCCGTCGAGCGGTGAACATGTCCACAGAAAACTGCGATCACGCGCCCCGAGTGCTGTAGCGTGCGCTGCAGCCTCGCCATGGCCTCCGGCGTGACGAAATTGAGCGGATCCGGTCCGACGGTGACGATGTACGGCGGGTGATGCATGAACGCCACGATCGGCTTGGTGGTCTCCGCATCGATCAGCTCGATCAGGCGTCGAGCGTGCTCTTCGGAGAAATCACCCTTGTTGGTGCCTCGGCTCACCGTATCGATCGCAATCAGCCGTAGCGGAAAATCCTCGATCGCATAATCGAGAAATTCCCCGCCGGAGGCGCGACATGCCCATGGCGAGAACGCATGGCGCAGATTTTCCTTGTCGTCCCGGTTGCCGGGCGCCACGTAGAGCGGGGCATGGGACTTGCGCAGCAGGGACGCCGCCAGCGCGTAGTCCTCGCGGCGCCCGCCGTGGGCCATGTCCCCCGTGTGGATGAGCACATCGGGAGCGGGCTTCAGAGCGTTGATGTCCGCGATAGTGCGCTCGAGATCCGATGCCCTCAGATCGGCATCGGGTGCATCGCGAAAGACGTGTGTGTCGGATATCTGGGCAATGATCATGAGGCGGAACCGGTCGGCGCGGACCGCAGGCTCGCATAATACTCCCTCAAGATCGCCACCACCTCGGGACGGCTGAATTCCGGGGGTATCTCCACCCCGGTGGAGAGCATCTCGCGCTGCCGTGTGCCGGAGATCGCAATGTGCTGATGCGGATCGTGCGGGCAGGTCCGCGCGGTCGCCATGCCGGCGCACTTTCGGCAGTAGAAGGTCACATCGAGCTTCAGTGCCTGCGTTTCGAGCGCACCCGCCCACAGCTGATCGAAAATCCGATGCGCGTCGAACGGCCCGTAATAGTCACCGACGCCGGCGTGATCGCGTCCGACGATCAGGTGCGAGCATCCGAAATTCTGGCGGATGAGGGCATGCAGCAGCGCCTCGCGCGGCCCCGCATAGCGCATCTCGATGGGATAGCCCGCTTGGATCACCGTTTCCGGCCGGAAGTAGTGATCGACCATGGCCTGCACCGCCCGGGTGCGCACCTCCGCCGGAATATCGCCCGCCTTGAGCTTGCCCAGTACTTGATGAATAAAGACTCCATCGAGCACCTCAAGCGCAATCTTCACCAGATATTCGTGGCTACGGTGCATGGGATTGCGCGTCTGGAACGCCGCAACGCGCGACCATCCCTTCTCGAGGAAGAGGGCCCGCGACTCGGCGGGTCGGATGTACAGCTCCGGATATCGCCGCGGGTATTGGCCTTCGCTGAGCACCATCACGCGGCCGGCGAGGTTGATCTCCCCCTGGCTCATGACCTTGGCGACGCCCGGATGCTTCACATCGGTGGTGCGATAGACGTGCTCTGCCTCGACCATCCTGTCGATGCGATACTTCTCGCGTACTTCCATGATCGCCAGAATCTCTGCGCTCTCACCCTCGATGAGCGCCACCTCCTCGTGCGCGTGTATGCCCTCGGCGAGGTCTTTGGGCACGGAAAGGGTGATCGGAATGGGCCAGAATAAGCCGTCCGAGAGCCTCATGTCCACGCACGAGCCGCGCCAGTCCTCGTGCCCCATGAAGCCATTGAGAGGCGTATACGCGCCCATGGCCAGCATGAGCACGTCCGACACAGCCCGCGAGTCGAGCGGGACCTTCTTCAGGTGCCGCGCCCGCTGAAGCTCGTCGGCCCGCTCCACCTCGGGCGCCAACAGCGGCCTGACCGCGTCCGATCCGTGTGGGGCTACGAGTTGTGACATGCGGCGCCCTGTCTCCGACGGTCGGATCAGTCGATGATGTGGTACACGGGAGCTTTTTCCATCTCCCAGTGGCCGGTGCTCTTGTCGTAGCGTGAGAGCGTAAAGCAGTGCCAGTCCTTGTCATCGAGCTTCGGATGGTCGGCCCGGTAGTAGTAGCCCGGCCAGCGCGTCTCCTGGCGGAACAGAGTATGTTGGGTGACGCACTCCGAGGCCAGCACCCGGTGCTGCAGTTCCCACGCCCGCTGCAGCTGGTGCAGGTCCGGCGCGCCGATGTGAGCCAGATCCTCCTTGAGCATTCCGAGCAGCTCGAGCCCACGGGTGAGCAGCGGCTCGTTGGTCGTGTAATGGGAGCTGATGCCCCCGACATATTCGTCCATGATCTTCTCCAGACGCTGCAGACCGTGCAGCGGCAGGATATAGCTCGGAGAGACCGTGCCGCCCACGATCTCGTTGCGGCCGATGCGGTAATTCTCGAGGGGCTGGTAGATGGTCTTCTTCAGCTCCGTGTATTCCGCCTCGCTGACTTGCGGGCTGTCCGTGCCGTGGTCCATGACGTATTTGACGGCCGCCTTGGCCGCAATCCGCCCCTCGGTGAAGGAGCCGGAGGAGAACTTGTGGGCGGTCCCGCCGATGGTGTCACCTGCGCCGAACAGGCCCTCGACGGTCATCATCCGGTTGTAGCCCCACTGGTAATCCGCTGGCGCGTAGTCCTCCGGTCCGCTCGCCCAGGCGCCGGAGCACGTGGCGTGGGACCCCATGACGTACGGCTCGGAGGTGGTGAGCTCAGGATTGATTTCCTTCGGATCGATGTTCTGCGACGCCCAGACGACCGCCTGACCGACGGTCATGCCGAGGAAGTTCTCCCAGCCCACCGTCTCCTTGTGCGGATCCTTGAACGCCTCCTTGGTCACCATGCGGATGGGGCCGCGGCCCGCCTTGAGCTCCTCGAGCAGCGCGTGATTGCGCAGGCAGGTCGGTACGGGATGGTGGTTGACGTAATCGCCGACCATTTTCTCGATCGAGTCACGCCAGAACGCCTCGTAATCCTGCCCGTAGGCATTCTGCGTATAGGTCTTCAAATGCAGGAAATAGGCGCCCACAGGGCCGTAGCCGTCCTTGAAGCGCGTGAGGACGATACGGTTTTCCATCTGCGTCATCTTTGCGCCTGCCAGGATCGGCAATGCATAGGCGGAAGCGCTGCTCCACGGCGCATACCACGTCCGGCCCATGCCTTCACCGACCGCGCGCGGTTTGAAGATGTGCGAGGCGCCACCGGCGGCCACGATCACCGCCTTGGCGCGGAAAACGTAGAAATCCCCGTTGCGGACGTTGAACCCCACCGCGCCTGCGACCCGGTTGGGATGCTTGCTGTCCATGAGCAGGTGCGTGACCATGATGCGGTTGTAAACGGCGCTCGCCGCCTTGCGCGCAGCCTCCGCGACGATGGGCTTGTAGCTCTCGCCGTGAATCATGATCTGCCACTTGCCTTCGCGCTGGTACCGGCCGGTCTTGGGGTCCTTCATGATCGGCAGACCCCACTCCTCGAACTTGTGCACCGTGGCGTCGACATGCCGGGCGATGTCGTAGCCGAGATCCTCCCTCACCAGCCCCATGAGGTCGTTACGCGCGTAGCGCACGTGGTCCTCGGGCTGATTCTCGTTCCAATGCATGCCCATGTAGCAGTTGATCGCGTACAGACCCTGCGCCACCGCACCGCTGCGCTCGATGTTTGCCTTCTCGACGCAGACGATCTTCAGATCGCGCCCCCAGTATCTGGACTCGTAGGCGGCGCCGCAGCCGCCCATTCCACCGCCGACGATGAGAATGTCCGAGTCGACGAATATGGTTTTCGGGCTCATCACACCACCCCTTTCTTGAAGCGCGTTCGCGCGAGCGTCGGCAAAGCCTCGACCTTCAGCGCCTCGGGCTCGTGCGCGAGCGCCTGCGAGTGCATTGCCGAGGCAGTGGGTGCCGAGTACTCGGACGGACCCTTGATCGACCCCCACGGCGTCGTTCGAATCGGCGAGACGAAATTCTTCTCGCGACCGTCGCGGAATTTGATCCGCCAGGAGATGGTGCCCTTCTCGTCCTCACGGAGCACCCGCACGCTGTGGCCGAGTGGTGCGAAGTCCGCGTAGCCGCGCACGTCGATGGCGTGCTGCGGGCATGCCTTGACGCATGAGAAGCACTCCCAGCACATGTTGGGCTCGACGTTCAGGGCGCGCCGGTACGTCGGATCGATGTGCATGATGTCGGACGGGCAGATATCGACGCAGTACCCGCAGCCGTCGCAGTTCGTCATGTAGACAAACGTGGGCATGGACGATGCTCCTCAGTAATGGCGCGGCGCGCGACGGGCACTGCCGAACGTCGCAGGGCGGTCAGCTGGTGCGGGCAGGTTGCGGCGGTAGCCGTTTGCCTGTTCGATGCGCTTTTGAAACGCCGCGGCCGGCTTGTAGAACATGTGGGCAAACTTGGACCACGGCACCGAGCCGAACAGTACCGTGCTTGCAAGCAGATACAAGGCAAAAAAGATGTTTGCCCAGAGCTGATTTCCGGACTGCTCGAAACCGGACCATATCAAGGCAAACGTCGCGCTGCCGAGCAGCGAGAGGATGAACAGATCGGCGCGGACGAGCCGAAAGCGGGAGTTGCCTTCCGCAGCGACGTCGACCCGGAGCAGAAACCAGAACCAGTAGCCCCCGAGACACACCATCAGCGCCCCGAGGTGCCAGAGACCGGGCACTATGACCGGCGTGGCAGTGGCGGCCGTCGGGTAGGCGAAGACCATGATGGCCGTCGTGATGACGTACAGCAGAAAGCCGTACATCGTCAGAAGATGGCTGAGCCTGCGCCACGGATTGCAGAACTCGCCGGCAGCCAGGCCCGTCACGACGACGGTATGGGCTGCGGCCGCGACCACTTCGCCGCCACCGACGCGGCGGGTCGCTCGGGACTTGACGGTCCGGCGATGCTGAAAGAAGTACTTGGCGCTGCCCTTGTGAATCATGTCGATGAGCGTGCCGAATAACACCAGCACGAACATCACCACGACATACGTCTGCATCGCTGCAGGCGTTATGGACGCAGGAAGCGCTGCGAATGGATTGAGCGTAAACACTGGCGGTCCCCCCGACGGTGTCGAACTTGAGTGCCTCGCCCGGAATGCCCGCCGGGCGTCTGCGGGCCACGACAGCGCTGGACTCTATCCCTGCGGAGTTTCGACCGCAATAATCGTTTTCATCAATAAAATAGATGATTCTAATATGCTAAAGTGATTGATCATGACACTGGATCAGTTGCGCATCTTTGTGGAGGTCGCCGAACGTCGGCATGTCACGCGCGCAGCCGAAGCATTGCGGATGAGCCAGTCGGCCGTCTCGGCGGCCGTCGCGGCATTGGAAGAAGTCCATCAAATCAAGCTGTTCGACAGGGTGGGCCGCGGGATCCAGCTGACGGAGCCGGGCCTGATATTTCTGCGCGAGGCGCGCGCAGTACTCGATCGCGCCGCCATGGCACGCTCCGTGCTGCAGGATCTCGCAGGCTGCCCGGCAGGGCCGATTGCACTCGCCGCCAGCCAGACCATCGCAACTTACTGGCTGCCCCGGCGGCTCGCGGCCTTCCATCGCGCCAATCCGCGCGTACGCCTGAATGTGATGATTCGCAACACGCATGAGGTGGAGCGCGCCGTTGCAGACGGTGAGGTGAGCATCGGCCTGGTCGAGGGCCCAACGCAGCACACGGCGCTGCTGCGCATGCACCTCGACCATGATCAGATGGTCCTGGTCGTCGCCGCTGATCGTGCACCGCTGCCGCTGCAGCCCTCTGGAAGAATCGACCTGCGTGCGCTCAACTGGGTGATTCGCGAGCCCGGCTCCGGAACCCGCCGGGGACTGGAAGACTTGGCGGCGCAGGAGGATCTGTCGCTCGATGATCTGAACATCTTCCTGGTTCTGCCCGGAAACGAGGCGGTACGCGAAGCGGTAGAAGCCGGTGCAGGCGCAACGATCATCTCGCGCCACGTCGTAGCCTCCGCGATCGCGGCCGGCACCCTGGCTGAGATTCCGATCAACTTGCCGCAACGCGAATATGCGCTGGTCCGTCACCGGGACCGCCACGCAACGCCCGCGCAGAATGCTCTGGTGGAGCACCTCACCGGCAGGAGCGCAACAGCGGCGGCGGAGACCTCGCAGCGCACCAGGTAGCCTCCCTTGCGCGCCGAGCCGCCCGACTCCCGCCAAGCATGATCCTGACGTGCGCCGGCGCGCAGATCCCCTAGGCTGATCGCACCCGGCGCGGAACCTGCCGATGCGACCGCTTCAAGTCCGTGACAGCCAACTCGGCACGTCACAGCGCCGGTGCCGGCCTGCGGCGTAGCGAGGAGAGCGGCCCACTCACCCCGGGGCTGCAGCGCGCTCCCCGCGGGTCCTCTGCACCCCGCTCAGTAAGGCCCCGCCGTCGAAGCCACTCGACCCGCGAGGTCCTCGGATATCGGACACCGCCCGCCGCCATGCCCTGGCCATGGCAGCGGGGGGATGCACCCATTACTGCGGCTGGCCCTGCAGATGCTTGCCGAACAGTCCGAAGAACTGCACCGCCTGCTGGTTATTGGGCTCCTGCAGCAGCCGCCACCAGCCGCCGATTCCGCCCTTTGCCGGCGGCAACTGCTGATACTCGTTGTTTGCCGTCAGCAGCGCCTCTCCGAACCGTACGAGCACGTTCTGCACTTCGGGACGGAGCAGGAACGTCAGAATCTGGCCAAGCGCATTGTTGCGGGTCAACTGTTCCAGCAGCGATAGCGCGTCGCTCGCGACACCCGCCAGCCGGGCGACCATGTCGTCGTTCAGCGCATCCTCCGCCGCGCCGAGCAGCCGGGCCAGGTGCACGATGCGCTCCAGATCGCCATTGTCCGCAAGCTGTTTGATGACGGGAAGCACATCGACGAGGCGGCTGCGATTGATCTGATCCAGCAGATCGAGCGTCTCGCCGGCGGTTCCCGCCAGACGGGCGACCATATCATCGGTCAGCGCATCACGCGCGCTGGCCACCAGGCGTCCTATCTCTTCGGTCTCGCCAGCCGCCTCTGCGGCTTGTGTCTCGCTCATGATGCGCCACCTCACAGCAAGCCGCGGGCCGAGGCCCAATAGAGTCTGTTGTACGCGGTCTTGAACCAGTGCACCGCTCTCGTCGGTGGCTTGGGGTTCGGCGGATTCTGGTAGTTGAACATCGCGTAAGTCGCTCTGTCCTTGCCGGCCTCGATGAAGCAGAACACCTTGCCATCGTAGTCGCGCACCGGCGCGCCGATCCTGATCATCGCCGTGAGGTTCTCCGCGAGCGCATCGGCCTCGAAGTGCGCCGTCGAGCCCGCCTTGCTGATCGGGAGGTTCGTGGTATCGCCCAGCACAAAGACATTGTCCCGGCCTTCCATGTTAAGCCGGCGCCGGTCGGTCGGAATCCACCCGCTCTTGCCGAGGCCATTTTT
>JAKAYU010000306.1 GCA_021809525.1 Pseudomonadota bacterium
CGAGCGAGCTGAAGGAGGTGGGCAGCAACTTCAGGGTGCGCGGCTGGCTGTGGTGGCGGCGGATCGCGCTGCCGGCCATTTTCCCCTTCTACGTGACCGGCGCGATCACCGCCGCCGGCGGCTCGTGGAACGCGAGCATCGTGGCGGAGGTGGCCAACTGGGGTCATCACCATCTGGTGGCCGAGGGCCTGGGCGCGTACATTGCCCAGGCGACAGCCGCGGGAAGCTTTGCGCGTACGGTGCTCGGGATCGCGGTGATGAGCGCGATCGTGGTGACGCTCAACCGTGTGCTCTGGCGGCCGCTGTACGCGCGGGCCGAACGCAAATACCGCATCAGCTGAACCGCTCGAAAGCGCATGAACGCCAATCCGCAGATCCAGGCCGAGCCGCTGCTGCAGGTGCAGAGTGTCGGCAAGAGCTTCTGGAAGCCCGACGGCGACGAAGTGGTGGTGCTGCAGGATGTCAGCCTGACCCTGCGCCGCGGCGAGATCGTCGGCCTGCTCGGGCGCTCCGGCTCGGGCAAATCGACGCTGTTGCGGCTGATCGCGGGGCTCGATGTGCCCACGCAGGGCGCGGTGCGCTACCTCGGCGCGCCGGTGCGGGGACCGGCGGCCGGCATCGCGATGGTGTTCCAGGGGTTCGCGCTGTTTCCATGGCTGACGGTGCTCGGCAACGTACAACTCGGCCTCGAGGCGATGCGCATGCCCGAGGCCGAGATGCGCAAGCGCTCCCTCGAGGCCATCGACCTGATCGGACTCGACGGCTACGAGTCGGCCTATCCGCGCGAGCTCTCCGGCGGCATGCGCCAGCGCGTCGGTTTCGCGCGGGCGCTGGTGGTGCATCCGAACATCCTGCTGATGGACGAGCCGTTCTCGGCGCTCGATGTGCTCACCGCCGAGACGCTGCGGACCGACTTTCTGGAGCTGTGGAACCAGGGGGAGCTGCCGATCGGGTCGGTGCTGCTGGTGACGCACAACATCGAGGAGGCGGTGCAGATGTGCGACCGGCTCCTGATCTTCTCCACCCACCCCGGGCGGGTGGCGAGCGAGATTCCGGTGGATCTGCCCCAGCCGCGCGGGGCGCTCGATCCGGCGGTGCGGGCCCTGGTCGATCGGGTGTACGTCGAGATGACCGCCCGGCCGCGCATCGCGCACGCCGATGCGCGCGCCGAGCCGGTGGCCGCCGCGCGCATCGACATGCCGCTCGAGCATGTCTCGACCAACCTGCTGTCCGGTCTGATCGAGGCGCTGAGCGCGCCGCCCTACGAGGGCCGCGCGGATCTGCCGGCGATCGCCCAGGCGCTGCACATGGAGGCCGATGACCTGTTTCCGGTGGCCGAGGCGCTGCAGACGCTGCGCCTGGCGGAACTCGAGGGCGGGGACATCCGCCTGACCGAGGCGGGCCTGGCGTTCGCGCGCTCCGAGACCGACGAGCGCAAGAACCTGTTCGCGCATCAGCTGCTGGCGCACGTGCCGCTCGCGGCGCACGTGCGGCACGTGCTCGATGAGCGCAGCACCCACCTCGCGCCCAAGAGCCGCTTTCTCGATGAGCTCGAGGACTACATGACCGAGCAGAGCGCCGAGCAGACGCTACGGGCGCTGATCAGCTGGGGCCGCTACGCCGAGATCTTCGCCTATGACGATCAGCGCCAGCTCTTCAGCCTGGAGAACCCGGCGTGAGCGCGGCCGAGGCGGGCGCGGCGACCCAGCTGCTCATCGTCGATGACGACGTGGAGCTGTGCACGATGCTGGCGGAGTACCTCGAGCCGGAGGGGTTCGCGGTCGACACCGCCGGCAGCGCGCCGCACGCCCTGGAGCGGCTCGGGCGCGGCGGCCTCGATCTGGTGGTGCTCGATGTGATGCTGCCGGGGCTGTCGGGTTTCGAGGTGCTGCGCAGGATCCGCGCCGTCAGCCGCGTGCCGGTGTTGATGTTGACCGCGCGCGGGGAGGAGGTCGATCGGGTGGTGGGGCTGGAGATGGGCGCCGATGACTATCTCGCCAAGCCCTTCAGCCCGCGCGAGCTCGTGGCGCGCATCCGCGCGATCCTGCGCCGCATGGCCGAGAATCCCGGGTCCGGCGTGCTCAGCTTCGGACCGCTGACCCTCGATCCGCGCGCGCACCGGGCCACGGTCGATGGCCGGGACTTGACGCTCACGAGCGCGGAGTTGCGCATCCTCGAGCTGCTGATCCAGGCCGACACGCGCACCGTCAGCCGCGAGGAGCTGATGCTGCAGGCCCTCGGCCGGCGGCTGTTGCCCACGGACCGCAGCCTCGATACCCACGTGAGCAATCTGCGCCGCAAGCTGGCGCGCTACACCGACAGCGTCAGCATCCGGGGCGTACGCGGCGCCGGATACGCGTTGGGTCAGCGCTGAGCGCGCGCCGTGCATTCCTTGTTCTGGCGGATTTTCTGGTCCTTCTGGCTCGCCACCGCGGTGATCCTCGCGGGCACCGTGACTGTGGCCGTGGACGAGGCATTTCATCTGCGCGACCAGATGCCCTGGGTGCAGCGCGGGCAGTTGTTTCAGCAGGCCGCGCTCGCCTTCGAGCACGGCGGCCCGCCGGGGCTGAAGCGCTGGACCGAGCACCTCAAAGGGGGGCCGTACTACTGGCACACGTTCGTCATCGGTCCCAACGAGCGCGACGTGCTCGGCCGGCCGCTGCCGCCGGTGATGCGCGATTTCCTGGTGCCCGGCCCGAGCGGTCCGAGCCACCGCCAGCCGCCGCCGTTCGGCGGGGCGCTGGTGCTGACCACGCCCCAGGGACAGATGTATCAGGTGATCGTGACCGACCTGCGGCACCATCCGTTGCTGTTCTTCGGAGCGCTCGGACTGCCCGGTGTGCCCGGCACCACCATCGCGCTCGCGCTGGTGGTGAGCACGCTCACGTGCTTTCTGCTGGCGCGCTACCTCGTCGGCCCCATCGAGCGGCTGCGCCAGGCGGCGCGCGCCGCGGCCGCCGGCAACCTCGATGTGCGGGTCGCGCCGAGCATGCGGGGGCGCCATGATGATCTGGCGCGCCTGGCGGCGG
>JAKAYU010000001.1 GCA_021809525.1 Pseudomonadota bacterium
GGTGAGGCGCAATTCGCGCGCAGCGCGGACTGGCGTGTCGAGGCCGACCGCATTCTCGAGCGCATTCGCGCGTCCCAAGGCGACTCTGGCGGATGACCCATGACGAACACCCCGCGCGCTGAAGTCTTCACCAAGAGCCCGGGCTGGCTCGATTGGTACCCCAATCCCTCCAAGCCCCGCTTCGCCGTGCCGCCGGGCGCGGTCGATGCCCATTGTCACGTGTTCGGGCCGGGGGCGGAGTTTCCGTACGCCCCGGAGCGCAAGTACACCCCGTGCGATGCGGGCAAGCGCCAGCTCTACGCATTGCGCGAGCACCTCGGCTTTGCCCGCAACGTGGTGGTGCAGGCCACCTGCCACGGGGCGGACAACCGGGCGATGCTCGACGCCCTGGTGCATTCGGGCGGTCGTGCCCGGGGCGTGGCCACCGTGCGCCGCAATGTCTCCGATGGGGAGCTCGAGAGCCTGCATGCGGCGGGGGTGCGCGGTGTGCGCTTCAACTTCCTCAAGCGGCTGGTCGAGTTCACTCCGCGCGAAGAGCTCCTGGAGATCGCCGGACGCATCGCGCCGCTCGGCTGGCACGTGGTGGTGTATTTCGAGGCGGCCGACCTGCCGGAGCTGTGGGATTTCTTCACCGCCCTGCCCACTGCGGTGGTGGTCGATCACATGGGGCGGCCGGACGTGCGCGAAGCGGTGGACGGGCCGCAGTTTCAGCGTTTCGTGCGCCTGATGCGTGAGCATCCAAACGTCTGGTCGAAGGTCTCCTGTCCCGAGCGGCTCAGCCTCAGCGGCCCGCCGGCGCTGAACGGCGAGCGCAATGCCTACCGCGACGTCGTGCCCTTCGCGCGCTATCTGGTCGAGACGTTCCCGGACCGGGTGCTCTGGGGCACCGACTGGCCGCATCCGAACCTCAAGGACCACATGCCCGATGACGGGCTGCTGGTCGATTTCATCCCGCATATCGCGGTGAGTGCCGAGGCGCAGCGTAGGCTCCTCGTCAGCAATCCCATGCGGCTGTACTGGCCGGAAGAAATCTGACCGAAGGGGAGAGTATGGTGGCGGACAAGCCCTATGAGGACATTCCAGGCACCTGGATATTCGATGCCGCGCGCGCGCGCGCCGGCTATCACCTGAACCAGTTCCTCTACACGCTCATGAAGGAGGAGAACCGCAAGGCCTTCCTCGCTGATGAGCGCGCGTACCTCGCAAAATTCAAGATCAGCGAGCCGCAGCGCGAGGCGGTGCTCAGGCGCGACTGGAACCGCCTGCTCGAGCTCGGCGCGGTGGTCTATGCGCTCGCCAAGCTCGCCTTCACCGACGGCAGATCCTATCAGTACATGGCCTCGCAGATGACCGGCATGAGCGAGAAGGAATACGTGGACATGATGTTGAACGGGGGGCGCTCGCCGGAGGGCTGGCGCTCGAAGTCACAGCGGGGGAGACAGTGATGGCGCGCATCGTCGCAGGAGTCGGCACCTCGCACACGCCGGCGATCGGCGCCGCGGTCGACAACGGCAAGGCCGACCAGCCGTATTGGCAGCCGCTGTTCAAGGGCTACGAGCCGGCGAAACAGTGGATGGCGAAGAGCGCGCCCGACGTGCTCATCATGGTCTACAACGACCACGTCAACGCGTTTGACTTCAAGATGATTCCGACCTTCGCGCTCGGCTGCGCGGAGGAGTTCCCGATCGCCGACGAAGGGTGGGGCCCCCGGCCGGTGCCCGCCGTGAAGGGATACCCTGAGCTCGCCGCGCACCTCATCCAGTCGCTCGTGCTTGACGAGTTCGACATGACCATCGTCAATGAGATGCAGGTCGATCACGGTCTCACGGTGCCGCTTACGCTCTTGTTCGGCTCGCCGCGGCAGTGGCCCTGCCGCGTCATTCCGCTCGCGGTGAACGTGGTGCAGTACCCGGCGCCGACCGGCCGGCGCTGCTACCAGCTGGGCCAGGCCATCCGCCGGGCCGTGCAGAGCTGGCAGGAGGATCTTAAGGTCGTGATCTTCGGCACCGGCGGCATGTCGCACCAGATCCAGGGGCCGCGGGCCGGCCTGACCAATCCGGCGTTCGACAAGGCGTTTCTCGACGATCTGTCGCGCGACCCGGAGCGGCTCACGCGCATCCCGCCGATCGAGTACCTGCGCGAAGCCGGCGCCGAGGCCATCGAGCTGGTGATGTGGCTGATGATGCGCGGGGCGCTCGGCCCGAAGGTCGAGGAGGTCTACCGCTTCTATCACATCCCGGCATCCTCGACGGCGGTGGGGCATATCATTCTTGAAAGCCGCTGAGCGCCGCCGAGGCAATCCTGAAGGAGGACACATGGCCCAGACGATTCATCTTGCGCTCGCCGGTGCCGGCGCCTTCGGCATCAAGCATCTCGATGCGCTGAAGAACATCCCCGATGTGCGAGTCGTCTCGCTGGTCGGCCGCACTCTGGAGCCGACGAAGGAGGTGGCGGCCCGCTACGGGATTGAGCATGCGAGCACGGATCTGCATGATGCGCTCGCCCGCTCCGATGTCGATGCGGTGATCCTGTGTACCCCGACTCAGCTGCACGCCTCGCAGGCCATCGCGTCTCTGCAGGCCGGCAAGCACGTGCAGGTGGAGATTCCGCTCGCCGACAGTCTGGCGGACGCCGAGCAGGTCGTGCGGGCGCAGCAGGCGGCCGGCAAGGTGGCGATGGTCGGGCATACGCGCCGTTTCAACCCCAGCCATCAATGGCTGCACCGGCGGATTGTTGCCGGAGAGCTCAACGTGCAGCAGCTGGACGTGCAGACCTATTTCTTCCGCCGCAAGAACATCAACGCGCTCGGGCAGCCGCGCTCCTGGACCGATCACCTGCTGTGGCACCACGCGGCTCATACCGTCGATCTGTTCGCGTACCAGAGCGGGCAGATCGTGGCGGCGAACGCCCTGCAGGGTCCGATCCACCCCGAGCTCGGCATCGCCATGGACATGTCCATCCAGCTCAAGAGCCGCACGGGCGCGATCTGCACGCTCTCGCTGTCGTTCAACAACGACGGGCCGCTTGGCACCTTCTTCCGCTACATCTGCGACAACGGCACCTACATCGCCCGCTATGACGATCTCATCGACGGCAAGGACAACAAGATCGACGTCTCGAAGGTGGATGTGTCGATGAACGGCATCGAGCTGCAGGATCGGGAGTTCCTCGCCGCAATCCGCGCCGGACGCGAACCGAACGCGAGCGTTGCGCAGGTGCTGCCGTGCTACCGGGTGCTGGGCGCGCTCGAGCGGCAGCTCGCCGAGGCGCCGCTCTGAGGGCGCCTCAGGCCGGGTCGGGCAGCGGAATGAACTCCCGCTCATCGCCGGGCACCCTCGGGAAGCGGCCCGCGCGCCAGTCGCGCTTGGCCTGCTCGATGCGCTCGCGGGAGCTCGACACGAAGTTCCAGTAGATGTGCCGCTCGCCGAGCGGCTCCCCGCCGATCAGCGCGACCCGCGCGCCCCGCTCCGTGCGCAGCATGGCCTTGGCGCCCTCGGCGAACACCAGCATGCGTCCCGGGCCGGCCGGCTCGCGCGCGCAGCTGAGCTGTCCGTCGCTCACGTACGCGGCGCGTTCGGCGTAGGCATCCGTCAGCGGGAACTCGCAGCCCGGCGGCAGCGACACGTCGGCGTAGAACAGCGGCGAGAAGGTCGCCACGGGCGAGCGCCGTCCGTAGACCTCGCCGGCGAGGATGCGCACCTGGGCGCCCTCGAGTTCGATGCTGGGCAGCGTATCCCCGGGGTGATGATGAAACTGCGGCGCGGACTCCTCGTCAGCCGCCGGCAGTGCGACCCACAGCTGCAGGCCGTTTAGCCGCGATCGATTGCGCCGCCGCTCGGCAGCGGTGCGCTCGGAGTGCACGATACCGCGGCCGGCAGTCATCCAGTTGATGTCCCCGGGAAGGATGGTCTGATGCGAGCCGAGGCTGTCGCGGTGGACGATCTCGCCCTCGAACAGATAGGTGACCGTGGCGAGCCCGATGTGCGGGTGCGGCCGTACGTCAAGCCCGCGTCCCGGCGGCAGGTCCGCCGGGCCCATGTGGTCGAAGAAGATGAACGGGCCGACCATGCGGCGTGCGACGGAGGGCAGCACGCGGCCGACCATCATCTCGCCGATATCGCGCGGCTGCGCGTCGATGACGGCCGCGAGCTCTGGCGCTGCCGGACTGCCGGCGCGGGCCGGCTCGGCGGTGGGCAGTGCGCTCATGCTGGATTCTCCCGCAGGCCTCTCGATGTGGCGATGCTAGCATCGGCGGCCCGGGGGCGCGCGCTGAGCGCCCCCGGCGGCCGTGCCAGCGGCCATTCACCGTGAAAGACGGAGGTCGTCATGAACATCGGATTCATCGGACTCGGCAATATGGGCAGCGCCATCGCCGCGCGGCTGCTTGCCGCGGGGCACATGCTGCGGGTCTGGAACCGCAACCCGGAACCGGCGCGGCGGCTGGCCGCACAGGGCGCCGAGGCCGTGGCCACGGCGCGCGAAGCGTGCGCCGCCGAGGTGGTCTTTTCCATTCTGAGCGATGACCGCGCGGTGCGCGAGGTGCTGCTGGATGCGGCGCTGCCGGCAGCCCCCGGCACCGTGCACGTCAACATGGCAACCATTTCGCCGCAGCTGAGCGATGAGCTCGCCGCGCGCCTGCGCGCCGCGGGCTGCGGGTACGTTGCCGCGCCGGTGCTCGGCCGGCCGGATGTCGCCGCGGCCGGCAAGCTCAACATCCTCGCGGCCGGTCCAGTCGCCGACATCGAGCGGGTGCAGGGGCTTTTGCAGGTCATCGGCCAGAAGACCTGGCGGTTCGGCGAGCGCGCCGCACAGGCCAACGTCGTCAAGCTCGCCGTGAACTTCATGCTCGCGGCCGCAATCGAGTCGATGGGCGAGGCAGCCGCGCTCGCCGGCGGCTACGGCATCGAGCCGGCGGCGCTGTTCGAGCTCGTCAGTCAGACGATTTTCCCCGGCCCGGTCTATCAGGGCTACGGCCGGGTGATCGCCGAGTCGCGCTTCGAGCCGGCCGGGTTCAAGGCGCGGCTCGGTCTGAAGGACGTGCGCCTCGCGCTCGGCGCTGCCGAGGCGGTCAACGCGCCGATGCCGTTTGGCAGCCTGGTGCGCGATTCGATGCTCGAGGCGCTCGCGCACGGGGAGGGCGAGAAGGAGTTCGGCGCGGTGCTCGGGCGCTCGGCGATGCGCCGCGCCGGGCGCTAAAGGAGCCGTGCCGCCGCATCGAGCCAGGTGCGCTGCGCCCGCCGGTAGTGCGCCGGGGCGATGCGCGCCTGCTCGAGCAGCTCGCGGGCCACCTTGCGCGCCTCTTCGTGCTCGCCCTGCCGCTCGAGCAGCTGTGCGTAGCGCACGGAGCCCTCTGCGCCCGGATAGGCGGGCGCGAGCGCCCGGTACTCCTCGAGGGCCCGCGCGAGGTTGCCTTCCTGCTCGAGCGCGCGCGCGTAGAGCAGGTGCCGCTCGGGGGAGTTGAATCCCGGGTTGTGCTGCATCAGCGCCTCGAGTGTGACGCGCGCGCCAGCCGCATCGCCCTGGCCGAACTGCGCGCGGGCGAGCCCGAGCATGAGATTCGGATCGTGCTCGTACAGGCCCGTCAGGGTCTGGCGGTACTGGGCGATCGCCTCGCCGAAGCGGCCGTGGCGCGTGAGCTCCTCGGCATAGCGCTGCCGGCTCGCGACGTTGCCGGTGATCTGGGCCTCGCGCTCCAAGCGGCGCAGATCCCCGAATGGGTCCATGGCCTTCTTCAGCCCGCGCGCGGTGCGGTGGGCCGACTGGCTGCGGAACAGTTCCGGGAGGATCTCCACTGCCGTGTACGCCAGCGCGCCGAGCAGCGGCAGGAACAACATCACCCAGACCCAGATCCAGTTCCGTCCGGTCTTGATGCAGTGGACGATCAGGGCAAGGGACAGGATGTACGGCAGAATCAGGTACAGCATGGGCGCGGTATCCTACCGCATCCGGCGTACCGCCCGCCCGGCCGGGAGATCGTTCCGCATTGCCGATGCTGATATTCTGCCGGCCATGAAATCCCTCAGGGCGGCCGCTGTGCGCCTCGGCGTGTTCGGCCTCGCGGCACTGCTCGGCGTGCGTATCGGCGTTGCCACCGCAGCGCCTGCGGCTGCTGCCCCGCGCTTGCGACCGGGGGTATACGTCGCCAATCCGCACGCGCTGCGCCCGGGCGCAACGCATCGCCCGCGCATCGGACTGGTGCTCTCAGGAGGCGGGGCGCGCGGGCTGGCGCACATCGGTGTGCTCAAGGTGCTGCAGAAACTGCGCGTGCCGATCGACGCGATCGCCGGCACGAGCATGGGGGCGGTGGTGGGGGGGCTGTACGCCAGCGGACTTACCGCCGGGCAGATCGAGGCGGTGGTCCGCTCGCTCAACTGGCAGGAGGCGTTCCGCGATCAACCGCCGCGTCAGGATCTGTCGCTGCGGCGCAAGGAAGAAGATGAGAATTTCCTGGTCGACTTCCGCATCGGAGTGCGCGACGGCCACCTGGTGCTGCCCCAGGGGCTGATCGAGGGGCAGAGTCTCACCGAGATGCTGCGCCGCCTGACGCTCCCGGTCGCGCGCATCACCAATTTCAACGATCTGCCGACGCCCTTCCGCGCGGTCGCCACCGATCTGGCGACCGGCAAGGAAGTGGTGATGAGCTCCGGGGACCTCACCAGCGCGATGCGTGCGAGCATGTCGGCCCCGGGGGTGTTTGCGCCGGTTGCCCGCGACGGACGGCTGCTGATCGATGGCGGTGTCTCCGACAACGTGCCGATCGACGTCGCGCGCGAGATGGGCGTCGATGTGCTCATCGTCGTCGATGTGAGCTATCCGCTGCAGCCGCCGGCGCGCCTGAACGGCGTGGCGGGCATCAGCGCCCAGACGCTCGCGATCCTCATGCAGCGCAAGTCCGACGAGGAGCTGGCCACCCTGACCCCCCGGGACGTGCTCATCCGGCCGGACCTGCAGGGCATCTCCTCGTTCGATTTCGGCAACGTCAACCGCCTGCTCGCCATCGGCGAGGCGGCCGCCTGGAAGATGCGCAAGCGCCTGGAGGCGTTCTCGGTGAGTCCGGCCGCCTACCGCCGCTACGAGCAGCGGCGGGCAAGTCTGCGCAGGGTGCCCCCGCGGATCGCCTTCGTCGAGGTGCAGACCGGCTCGCGCTCCTTCTCCGCGCCGATCGAGAAGCTTTTCGGGGACATGGTCGGCAAGCGCCTCAATCCCGATGCCATCGCCCGGCGCATCACGACGCTGTACGGCCAGGGTGGTCTCGATACGCTCGATTACCAGCTGGTGCGCCGCGGCGGGCGCTACGGCCTGCTGATCGACGCGCGGCGCGCTTCGATCGGCCCGAATTACCTGCGCTTCGGGGTGAGCCTGCAGGATGACTTCTCCGGCGATGCGACGTACGAGGCGGCCGCCCGCTACGTCATGTCCGAGATCACCCGCTCGGGCGGGGAGTGGGTGACGGACGGGGAGATCGGGCAGACCTCACGGCTCGCCACCGAGGTGTATCTGCCGTTTTCGAAGTTCTCCGGTTGGTTTGTTCTGCCGCGGGTGTCGATCGGGGCGAGCGACCTGCCGTTTCTCATCGGGCAGAGCGTGCGCGCGCAGTACCGCGTGCACACGTTCAGATACGGCCTGGACATCGGCAAGCAGTTCAGCGACTGGGGCGAGATCCGCGCCGGGGTCTACCGCGAGGCGGGGCATTCGCGCCTGAGCATCGGCGATCCGAACGATCCGGCCCTGCCGTTTCCGCCGCTGCAGAACTTCGGCTCGCTCACCTACTTCCTGCGTTTCAGCTACGACACCCTCGACAACATCAATTTCCCGCACTCCGGCGAGCAGGCGGCGCTGCAGTGGAGCAGCGCGCACCAGGCCATCGGCGCGGTGTCGAGCTACAACCGCGTGACGTTCCATTTCATTGCGGCGCACACCTGGCATGACCGCAATACGGTGGCCTTCTCGCTCTCCGGCGGCAGCCTGCTCAACCGCGCCACCGACCTGCGCATGGAGTTTCCGCTCGGCGGGTTCCTGAACCTCTCGGGCCTGAAGCCTTACTCACTGTACGGACCGCACTACGGCATCGCGCGGCTGCTGGTGTACCGCGAGATCGACCGCGGCGGCCCCGGCTATCTCGGAGTGCCGATCTACCTTGGCATGTCGCTCGAGGCGGGCAACGTGTGGCAGCACATGAGTCAGGCGAAGTTGAGCACCCTGCACAAGGACGCGAGCATCTTCCTCGGGCTCGACACGTTCCTCGGACCGGTTTATCTCGGCAGCGGGTTCGACGATCACGGCAACCAGGCCTACTACCTGTTCCTCGGCCGCACGTTTTGAGCCCGATCCGCGCTGGGGGAGGCGGTCCGCTCGGCTAGATGCGGCGGCTCTCGACCAGGTTCTCGACCTTCTGGAATACCAGCGCCGGCTTGTCCCCGGAGCGCGAGTACAGGTGTCGACGGCTCATCTCGGCCAGCGCCGCATCGCGCTCGGCGGCGGTGGCGTACCAGTGCAGCCGGTGCCACTCGGGACCGACCAGCTTGCTGAACGGATCCCCGGGCATGAGGCTCACACGGACCCCGTAAGGCTGCGGACGCTGCGCGTAGGGTGCTTTGAGATTTTGTGGCTGGCTGATTCCCATGGGGCGCGAAGCTTACGGTGCCAGCCGCCGCAGGCGCAAGGGCACGCCCGGAACACGGTATCATATGCCCCGGAGGAGCCCATCATGGCCTCATCGCACAAGAGAATGACCCTGCCGGAGGCGCCCGAGGCGCTGCCCGGGCGCAGCACCCCGCTTAAGGTGCCCGATCTGCATTTCGTCAGCGGCCATCGCATCGTGCCGCCGTTTCCGGCGGGCCTGCGCGAGGCGCTGTTCGCGATGGGCTGCTTCTGGGGCGCCGAGCGACTCTTCTGGGAGCTGCCCGGCGTGTACGCCACGGCGGTCGGTTATGCCGGGGGCCTGACGCCCAATCCGACCTATCGGGAAGTGTGCACGGGCCTGACCGCTCATGCCGAGGTGGTGCGCGTGATCTACGATCCGGCGCGCATCGGCTACGAGGCACTGCTGAAGGCGTTCTGGGAGTCGCACGATCCCACTCAGGGGATGCGCCAGGGCGGTGATGAGGGCACGCAGTACCGCTCGATGATTTTCACCGCGGATGCCGCGCAGCGTGAGGCGGCCGAGGCATCGCGCGACGCCTATCAGGCGCGGCTCACGCCTGCCGGCCTCGGGACGATTACGACGCAGATCGCACCCTGGCCGACCTTCTACTACGCCGAGGACTACCACCAGCAGTACCTCGCGAAGAATCCGGATGGCTACTGCGGGATAGGGGGATGCGGAGTTCCCTTCAAACTCGCGGAGTTGCAAGTGAGGGAGAAGGCGTAGTATTCGCTACGCTGTGGGTTTCAACAGGAAGTCGCGTGGTTAGCATCGGCTTGCCAGAATGCACCACGTATTTCGGCAGAAAAAGGCCGGTTGGTTTCGGCGCCGACGTCTACCGGAAGTCTACCGTCTCCCGAGATCTTGGATAATCCGCGGCGAACGGGATCGGACGGTCTGGCGAAATCTATGGGAGCGGAGCGATTCACAAGAGCCTGATGGGATAGCAATGGCGGTGACAAAGGAAGGCATTCTCGCGGCGATTGAGCGTGCTGCAGCAGAGCGGGGCGGGAGAATCGGCTTGGCTGCCTCTCTGGAGGAAACCGGGATCCCCGAGAAACAGATTCTTGGCAAGCACAGGGCGACTTGGAATGAAGCCCTTTCCGAGGCGGGAGTCAAGACTGCAAGTTTCGCAAAGCCTCGAACTCCAGAGGAGACCGTACTGGAGGCCCTTAGTCAGTTCGTTGTTCGCCTCGGCAAGTGGCCAACAGAGAACCAGCTCTCCTTCGAGCGTCGTCGCAACCGCGCGTTCCCAAGCCTTGGTGTATTCCGACGAATGCTTCGAGCGTGAAACGTCCAGGGAAGCTGCTCGCCCATTGTGCGGGCCGTGAGGAATTTGCTTCGGTACGGGACCTGGTGGGTCAGTTGCCTCAGCTCGACACTGGCAACGACTTGGGCAATCGTGCACCCGTTCAGGGCTTCGTGTGCAGGATGCGTTCCGGCAGGCGCTACAAAATTGGCTTCACCAACTCCCCGAACCGGCGATTCCGCGAAGTTCGAATCGAACTCCCGGATCCAACGCACATAGTTCATACGATCGAGACGGACGGTCCTGCAGGCATAGAGGGTTATTGGCATCGCCGGTTCGCGTCGAAGCGCGTTCGGGATACGGAGTTTTTCGAGCTCGACTCTGGCGACGTCGCGGCCTTCAAGCGACGCAAGTACCAGTAGATCCGCCGGCCATTTGCTTTTTAGTAACGCTTGACGTTACTAACGGAAAACGTTAATATTCAGGCGTGATCAAATCCTCTCGTGGCAAGGAAGCCGGCAAGGTGTGGAGCCGCGAGTACTCCAAGCGTATTCCGCGCGACATCCAAGAGCGGGAATTGATGAAGCTGCAGCAGCTGAATGCGGCCGGAGTCCTGAAAGACCTTTCGATTCCGAGCTCGAATCCGCTCGAGTCTCTGAAGGGTGATCGAAAGGGCGAGTACAGCATTCGGATCAACAAGCAGTGGCGGATCTGTTTCAAGTGGCGTGACGGGCATGCTTTCGACGTCGAGATCGTCGACTATCACTAGGCGGGAATAGGGTTATGGCAGCGCGAAAGATCAAGCTTACTCACCCGGGCAAGATCCTCCGGGAGGAGTTCATGGAGCCAGTAGGCCTAAGCGCGTATGCGCTGGCCAAGGCCCTGGACGTTCCGCTGCCTCGTGTAAACGACATCGTGCGCGAGAAGCGCTCGATCTCGCCGGAAATGGCCGTGCTGCTCTCGGCGTATTTCGGCACGTCCGACGATTATTGGATCAATTTGCAGGGGCACTTCGACCTGGAAATGGCCAAGGACAAGGTCGGCAAGCAGGCCGCCCGGATCAGCCCTCATCCTCACGGCGCAAACGGCAGTTTGCAGCCCGTCTGAGGTCCACGCTGGTCTACCGGTACAACGGCGCTGAGCGCTACCGGAAGTCGACCTGGCAGTGCTGCGAGCAGATGTGACTGCCGGGCGTTTGTGGGATTTCCATGCTCAGCGCCGACTACCGCTAGCAGTACTTGGCGAAGAATTCCGACGGCTACTGCGGCCTCGGCGGCTGCGGCGTGGCGTACTCCAAGGCGGTCTGAGCCCGCAGTGAATCCGGTGTCGCGCCGAGCCGCACCCCGGCATCAACTCATGCCGAGGGGTGCTTGATTTCCCGCCCGGTTCCCACCGAGAATCTCTCTCGAGCGCCCGCGACCCAGTGGGCGGGCTATTGGCAAGCGCGCCGGCTTCGAGGGGCCTCATGTCACGTCGTCTTTCCACTGCCGCAGGCGCGGCGGGGTTCGTGTGCGTCGTTGCTCTTGCGCCCCCCGCGGCCCGCGCGGCGGGACTGGCATTGGCCGCGACGCACGCGGTCAATTCCGGCAATACCGCCTGGCTGCTGACTTCCACCGCACTCGTGCTGTCGATGACGCTGCCCGGCCTGGTGGCGTTCTACTCCGGCCTCGTGCGCAGCAAGAACGTGCTGTCGGTGGCGATGCAGTGTTTCGCGATCGCCTGCCTGGTGAGCATTCTGTGGGTGGCGGGCGGCTATGGGCTGGCCTTTGGCCGCGGCGGCACGCTGCAGGAGCTCATCGGTTCGCCTGCGGCCGGGTGGCTGGGCAGCATCGGCCGCAACGCGCTGCACGGCACGACGCCCGTGGCCGCCTTCGCGATGTTTCAGCTGACCTTCGCGATCATCACCCCGGCGCTGGTGATCGGCGGGTTCGCCGAGCGGATCAAGTTCAGCGCGGTGCTGTGGTTCTCGGGGCTGTGGCTGCTGCTGGTCTATCTGCCGGTCTGTCACTGGGTCTGGGGCGGGGGCTGGCTGGCGCGGCTCGGGGTGCTCGATTTTGCCGGCGGCATCGTCGTGCACGTCACCGCAGGCGTCGGTGCGCTGGTGAGCGCGCTCGTGCTGCGCGAGCGCAAGGGCTTCCCGCACCTCGCCATGCCGCCGCACAACATGACGCTCACCATTCTCGGCGCCGGCATGCTCTGGGTGGGCTGGTTCGGGTTCAACGGCGGCAGCGCGCTCGCGGCGAACGGAACGGCCGCCATGGCCATTCTGGTGACGCACCTCGGCGCCTCGGCCGGCGCTCTGGCGTGGATGAGCGCCGAGTGGCGCAAGTTCGGCAAGCCGAGCGTGCTCGGCCTGGTCACGGGCATGGTCGCGGGGCTCGGCACCATCACGCCGGCCTCCGGGTTCGTCGGGCCGCTCGGGGGGGTGATCATCGGCGCGACCGCCGGTCTGGTGTGTTTCTCCGCCACGCAGGTCCTCAAGCGCAAGCTGCTCATCGACGATTCGCTCGATGTCTCGCCGGTGCACGGCGTGGGCGGTGTGCTCGGCACGACCCTCACCGGCGTGTTCGTCGCGGCGCCCCTCGGCGGAGTGGGTTACGCGGCGGGGATGGACCTGCTCCGTCAGGTCGGCGTGCAGATCCTTGGGGTCGTGAGCGTCGGGCTGTGGTGCGCGGGCCTCACGTACGTGATCCTCAAAGTGCTGCAGGCCACCATCGGACTGCGCGTCACCGAGGATCAGGAGCGCGAGGGACTCGATCTCTCGCAGCACGGCGAACGCGCCTACAATGAGTGAGCGGGCCGCGGTGCCGCTGCGCTGATGCACGCGGGCCGGGACCAGGCCGGTCATGGGGTCAATTCGCACGGGAGGCTCATGAGCATGCACATTGTGGTGATGATTCTGTTGTCGGTGCACGCGCTGGCGGGGGTGTTCTGGGCCGGCTCGACGCTCGCCCTGACGCATTCGCGTTTCGAGGTGACGCCGAAGTTGTTCCGCGCCCAGATGGGTGCGGCGGCGATCGCGGTCGTGGCGGGACTGGCGCTCTGGGGCATCGTTATCCGCGGGGCGCAGGATCCCATGGCCCATATGCTCGCGCTCGGGGCGGCACTCGCGGTGATCGCTGCCGGAGTGCAGGGCGCGATGCGCCGCACGCCGGTGCGGGCTCAGCGCATCGCCGCGGTGCTCCTGTCCGGCACGGTGGTGTGTATGGTGCTCGCGCCCTACGTGACCTGAACGCAGCGTCGAGGGGGCGGGAGGGGTTCTCGCCGCACCGGTGCAACAGCGGGCCCGGGGCGATCCTTGGAGCGGCTTGTTACTGCATCGCTTCGCGGCGCGGCCGCTCGACATCGGGCAGCAAGCCGGCGAGCAGACCGATCACCGGCAACCACGCGCACAAGCGGTAGACCAGGTCGATGCCGGCCGAGTCGGCGAGCCGACCGAGCACCGCCGCGCCGATGCCTCCCATGCCGAAGGCAAAGCCGAAGAACAATCCGGCCACGGTGCCGGTGCGCCCCGGAAGCAATTCCTGCGCATAGACGATGATCGCGGGGAAGGCCGAAGCGAGAATCATGCCGATCGGCACCGTCAGCACGCCGGTCCAGAAGAGGTTGGCATGCGGCAGCAGCAGCGTGAACGGCAACACCCCGACGATCGAGCCCCAGATCACGTACTTGCGGCCGATTCGGTCGCCGATCGGCCCGCCGATGAGGGTGCCGGCCGCGACCGAGCCGAGAAACACGAACAGATGAATCTGCGCGCTCTGGATCGAGACATGGAAGCGGCTGATCAGGTACAGCGTGTAGTAGCTGGTGAGACTGGCCAGATAGAAATACTTGGAGAAGATGAGCGCCAGCAGCACGCTGATGGCCATCGTGACGTGTTTGCGTGTCGGGGCCGCCTCGGGCGCGGGGGCGCCCACGCTGCGCGGCTTGAGCCGTTGCAACCCATGCGTGCGGTACCAGTGTCCGACCTGGAACAGCACGAACATTCCCACCAGCGCCGCGCCCGAAAACCAGACCACGCTCGATTGGCCGTACGGCAGGACGATGAACGCAGCGAGCAGCGGCCCGACCGAGGAGCCGAGGTTGCCGCCGACCTGAAACACCGATTGCGCGAGCCCGTGCCGACCGCCGGAAGCCATGCGCGCCACGCGCGAGGATTCCGGGTGAAACACCGATGAGCCGGTGCCGATCAGGGCGGCTGCCCCGAGCAGCAGCGCATAGGTGTGCGCATAGGCGAGCAGGGCCAGGCCGCAGAGCGTGAAGCCCATCCCCATTGAGAGCGAGTAGGGGCGCGGACGTCCGTCCGTGTAGCGTCCGACGAGCGGCTGCAGGATCGAGGCGGTGATCTGATAGGTGAAGGTCAGCGCGCCGATCTGTCC
Organism: Pseudomonadota bacterium; assembly: GCA_021809525.1. Lineage (GTDB taxonomy): Bacteria > Pseudomonadota > Gammaproteobacteria > Steroidobacterales > Steroidobacteraceae > 13-2-20CM-66-19. Next base: position 14,273 of record JAKAYU010000001.1, read on the forward strand.
GAACGACAGATCGTAGTGCGCCTTGAGCATCGGATACAGCGCCGGCAGCAGCGACTGCATCATGTCGTTCAGCAGATGGCTGAAGCTGATGGCAGCGAGCACCGCGAAGGCGGTCTGGCTGGCGGCCTGCGCGGCGCGTGTGCGGGCGAGGGTGTCGTTCAAGGGCGGCTCCGGCGGAGGCGGCTACTGTGCCGCATCCGCCCCAGGTGCGCCTCTCTCATTCGATGAACGGAAGCTGCGCGAGCCAATGCCCCGGGGGCGCCTTGCCGGCGGCCTCCGGGGTGAACGGATCAGTTCGGCGGAGTGCTCGACGGGGTGCTCGGGGGGCTTTGCTGCTCAAGCGGATACGCCTGGGCGGCCGAGGAAGACGGTGCCGCAGGCGTGGCGGCAGCCGCCGGCGCCGCCGCGGAGGATGATTCGCCGGGCAGCCCGGCGGCGGTATCGATCGCGTTCAGGAAGCGGCTCGCCGCGTAATTGCTGCTCACGACCGCCCCGGACATGATCTGCGAGGCGCGCACGTGCGGCTGGCGATAGAAATCCGCGTCCGCGCCGTTGTCGACAGTGAGTTCCGAGCCGTCGATCGCCACGCCCGCGAACAGCCCTTTGTTGTGCGAGTAGGAGTACACGGCGGCGTTGAAGGTCTGCACGGTGGCCGCGGAGGCCTGCCGGCCGACCGGCCCGGCCGCCACGGAGGCGGACGCACCGAGTGTCACCTTGCCACCGCTCAAGCCCGCGACGCCCTTGCGCGAGGTGAACACCAGCACCAGGTCGGTCTTCTGCACGCCCCACTGAAAGCCGAAACTGCCCCCAGTGATGGTGATGAACACGGGACTGGAGAAGCGCCCGTCGGGCTTGCGCACGACCAGCACGCCGTGCCCGCGGCGCGCGCCGAAGAAGAAAGCGACCTTGGTGAGCCCCGGAATCACCGCGATGCCGTAGGCGCGCTGCAGCAGCCACTGGGGGATGCCTTGATCGCGAGTGCCTTTCAGATCGTTCAGAACCTGGGTGGCGAGCAGCAGCCGGCCTTCCTCCAGGGCCTGCGCGTGTGCGGCGACCGTCGCCAATGCGAACAGCACGCCGGCCAGCGCCGAGAGCAAGCGGGAACGAATGCGCATGTCAGGTTTACTCCAGTGCTCGGGGCTCGGGCGGGGCGGGTGCGCCTGAAGCGGCGCGCTGCGCGCGCTCACCCTAACCCATCCCGCTGCGTGAAGCTTACCGCAGACCGGGTGGCGATGGGAGTTGGCTGTGCGGGCGGGGCAACGGTTCAGCGCTCGTTCAGCGATAGCGGTGCGGTTGCCTCTCGGGTGGCGAGTTGTTCGAGCGGCTCGCCGGTCAGCCGGAAGATCCGCCAGTCCTGCAGCGGCTGCGCGCCGAGGCTGCGGTAGAAGGCGATCGACGGGGCATTCCACTCGAGCACCGCCCACTCCAGCCGGGCGCAGCGCCGCTCGACGGCCAGCCGGGCCAGATGCCGTAGCAGCTGCCGGCCGATGCCCTGCCCGCGCATGTGCGGCTTGACGTACAGGTCCTCGAGGTAAATCCCCGGCTGGCCCTTGAACGTCGAGAAATTGTGAAAGAAGAGCGCAAAGCCCACCGGTTCGCCCTGCCGGCACGCGAACACCACTTCCGCGAAGGGGTGTGCGCCGAACAGCGACTCGCGCAGGTCCGCAGTGGTTGCGACCACCTCGTGCTCGAGGCGCTCGTAGCGGGCAAGTTCGCGGATGAACTGGAGGATCTGCTCGACATCGGCCGCGACCGCCGGACGAATCTCGATCATGGCGGTGCTCATCCGGTGCTCTGCAGGCCCTGAGCGATGCCGGTGGTGCTGACCAACAGCGCCTCGAACAGATCGCGGTCGGCGCGCCCCCCGGCGCGCCAGCGCGCCAGCAGGTCGACCTGCATGAGATTCATCGGGTCGATGTATGGATTGCGCAGACGGATGGCCCGCTGCAGCAGCGGGTCGCCATCGAGCAGCTCCCTGGCATCCTTCAGCATCAGCACCTGATCGCGCGTCAGCTCGTACTCGCAGCGGATCACCTCGGCAAAGTGACGCAACGGCTCGGGCACGAGCGAGTGATAGGCTGCGGCGATCTCGAGGTCGGCGCGCGCGAGCATCGACTCGATGTCGTCGATCAGATTGCCCAGGAAATTCCACTCGGCGTACATCGCGCGCAGTGTCTGCGCGCCGTGCCGCTCGGCGGCGGCCTTCAGACCCGAGCCGGCGCCGAACCATGCCGGCAGCATGTGGCGGGTCTGAGTCCAGGCGAACACCCACGGCACCGGCAGGAGCCCTTCGATACCCTGCCCGGCGTGCCGGTGCACAGAGCGGGAGCCGACCTGCATGCGCTCGATGACATCGATCGGGGTTGCCGCGCGGAAGAACTCGTTGAACTCGCGCGCCTCGTACACCAGCGCCCGATACGCATCGCGGCTGACCGCTGCGAGTGTCGCGGCGCAGTCGATATGTGCCGGCGGCGTCGCGCGCGGGGCGTGCTCGGCGGTCGCGAGGCTGAGGGCATTGAAGGCCCTCTCCAGCGTGCGCATCGCGATCGGGCGCAATCCGTAGCCCTGCTTGATCGTTTCACCCTGCTCGCGCAGGCGCAGCACGCCGTTCGCCGAGCCCGGCGGGGCGGATTTAACCAGCCGGTCGATGCGCGCTCCGCCGCGCGCCAGACTCGCGCCGCGCACGTGCATGATCGCGAGATTCTGCACGGCCGAGCGGAGGTCCGCCGTGAGCGTGCGCTCGGCCTGATGAATCGCGAAGCGCGAGGCGCACGGGCCTGCCTCCATGTTGCTGTCGGAATAGCCGAGCAGTACGTTCTGCCGCCCGCCGCGGCCCTCCAGGTGGCGCGCGTAGGCCGGCTCGGACAGCAGCTGCTGCATGATCGAGCCGCATTGCTCGAGCGCGGTGATCGACTCGAACTGCGGTGCGATGTCGAGAGTGACCTCACCAGTGCTCTTGTCGAACACCGACGCCCAGCGCGCGAGCAGCAGGGCGGCGAGCACATCATCCACGCCCTGCGCGCCGCTCACCACGAACGAGCCGATCGCCTGCGGGCCGTAGCGGTGGCGGATCTGCGCAAAAGTCTCGAACACCGCGAGGTTGCGCCGCGCGAGCGCGTCAAGCTCCACGCGCGGACCGGTGTCCTTCTCCAGCGCCTCGGCCAGCAGCCGAGCGCGCTCGCCGCTCGAGCGGTCCGGCCAGGCCGGATCGTTGCCGCCCTGGGCGATGATCTGATGCAGCACGCTGGCGTGCTGGCGCACATCGAGGCTCGCCAGATGAAAGCCGAAGGTGTCGATGCGCCGCAGGAGGCGGCGGATCTGGAACAGCCCCGCGGTGGCGCCCTTGTTGGCCTGCAGGCTCTCGGCGATGAGCTGCACGTCGTCGCGGAAGTGCTGCGCATTGTCGTACCCCTTGCCCCGGCCGTCCTGCGTTTCGCGTAGGCGCAGCGCGAGCTGCGAGAGGAACAGCCGGTACGGCATGCGGTCGCGGCGGCCGAGCATCGCCGGGCGCGCCCCAGGGGTGAGCCGCGCGTACTCCTCGATACGCTGCGTGAGCTTGGCCGAGACATTGGTTCGCCGCTCGCCCTGCGAGAGCCGCTCGGCGAGCTTCTGACACTCGGCGATGTAGGCGCCGAGCAGGATGTGCTGGTGGCGCACCAGCGTTTCACGGATGGTGCGCGCATGCACCTCGGGATGACCGTCCATATCCCCGCCCACCCACGAGCCGAAGCGCAGGATGCACGGCAGCTCGATCGAATCGGCCGGCACGCCGAATACCTTGCCGAGTGCGAGCGCGATTTCCTCGTAGAACGCCGGCACCACACGGTAGAGGATCTCGACCAGGTAGAACACCGCCTGCTCGCGCTCATCGCCTACGGTCAACTGCTTGCGCGGCAGCTCCTCGGTCTGCCAGGCGGTGGTCAGCTCGAAACGGATGCCGTTCCATTGGCTGCGCACCTCCTGCGGGGTGAGCGTCGGGTCGAGGCTGGCGAGCAGCCGCTGCGCCACGCGCTGCTGCTTGCGCAGCAGCGTGCGCCGGGTCGCCTGCAGGGAGTGAGCCGAGAAGACCGGCTCGATGCGTAGCCGGCCGATCAGCTGCAAGACCTGCTCGAGCGACATGCCCTTGCCGGCGAGCTCGGCGATGGCGCTCTCGACGCCTCCGGGCTGCGGGTGATCGGTGCGGCGGAAGTATTCGCGCCGGCGGCGGATCCGGTGCACGTTCTCGGCGAGGTTCACGGTGCGGAACCACATCGAGAAGGCGCGCACCAGCTCGCGGGCGAGCGCCGGGGGGCGGTCATGGACCGAGGCGCCGAGCTCGGCGGCTGCCTCGGCACTGCCTTCGCGGCGGGCGATCGCCGCGCGCCGGTCGAGCTCGACGAGCTCGAACAACGGCTGCCCGCCCTGTTCGCGCAGGATCTGCCCAATCAGCTCCCCGAGCGCGTGCACGTCTTTGCGCAGCGCCTCGTGTTCGGGCGGGAATTGGATGTCGCTTCGGTTCACCGGCGCCCGATTGTAGCCTAGCGCGCCCCTCAGCCGGCGAGCAGGACCGCCTCGGCCCGTTCGAGCTCCTCGGGCGTCCCGTAGAGCACCACGACGTCACCATCGCGCAGGATCGTGCTCTCGGCTGGGTTGCGGCCGAGGATGCCGTGGCGGCGGACCCCCGTGACCGTGACCTGTACGCCGCGTGCCCGCAGGTCCCCCAGCATGCGTCCGACCGCCCAGGCCCCCGGCGGCACCACCACGGATTTGACCTCCTCGCGGAATTCGTGCGACTCATCGAGCGGCAGCGCACCGGTGCGCCGCACGATCGTGCGCAGCACGCTGTAGCGGTCACCGCGGATCTCGCCGATCAGCCGCACCACGCGCGAGACCGGCACCTGCAGCAGCATCAGCACGTGCGAGACCAGCATCAGGCTCGCCTCGAAGGTCTCCGGCACCACCTCGGTCGCGCCCGCCGCCTGCAGTTCGAGCAGGCGCGAGTCGTCCTGCGTGCGCACCAGAACTGGCACATCCGGCCGCTGGGCGCGCACCGTGCGCAGGATGCCGAGCGCCGTGGCCGGATCGGCGAAGGTGATCACTACCGCCGTGGCAGTGGCGAGCCCTGCAAGCTCGAGAATCTGCTCGTCGGAGGAGTCACCGTAGATGACCGGATCGCCCGCCTGGCGCGCCGCACCAATGCGCGCCGGGTCCAGATCGAGCGCGATGTATTCGAATCCCTGTGCTTCAAGCACGCGTGCCACGTTCTGTCCGACGCGCCCGAAACCGCAGAGAATGACGTGCGCGCGCTGGCCGATGGCGCCGGTTGCCGCGCTCTCGCGCTCGTATGCGGTGTGCTGCGGCGGACCGCGCTCGCGCAGCAGCAGCCGGGCGATCCGCTTGTTGTGATTCAGCAGCAACGGGCTCAACACCATCGAGAGCACCAGCGCGAGCAGCAGCGGCTGACCGAAGCGCGCGGGCAGCACGCCATCGGCGAGCGCGACGCTGCCCAAAGCGACGCCGAACTCCCCGCCGCTCGCGATCACGATGCCCGTGCGCAGCGCCTTGAAGCGCGAGCCGGCGAACGGACGCGTCACCAGCGCGGCGATCGCCGCCTTCAGCAGCACGATGAGGGCGAGCAGGGCGAGTACGACGCCGGCCTGGCCGGCCAGCCGATGAACATCGAGCAGCATGCCGACCGACACGAAGAACACGCCGAGCAGAATGTCGCGGAACGGCCGCAGCACCGACTCGAGCTGATGGCGGTACTCGGTCTCGGCGAGCATCATGCCGGCGAGAAACGCTCCGAGGCCCGCCGAGAGGTCGGCGAGGCGGGACACCCAGGCCGCGCCGATGACCACGAGCAGCGCCGCGAGGGTGAACAGTTCGCGCAGCCGGCTGTGGGCGATCTCGTGAAACAGCGGGCGCAGCAGCCAGCGGCCCGCGGCCAGCACCGCGCCGATGGCGAGCGCGCCGCCGGCCGCGGCGAGCAACGCGGCACGCAGGTCGAAGTGGTGGTTCGTGCCCGGACCGAGCGCCGAAGCGAGCGCCAGCAGCGGCACGAACGCCAGGTCCTGGAACAGCAGCATGCTGAAGGCGAGCCGGCCGTGCGTGCGGTTCAGTTCGGCCCGTTCGGTCAGCTGGTGCAGCAGGATGGCGGTCGAGCTCATCGCGATGGCGCCGCCGGCGACCACCGCGGCCGGCCAGGCGAGGCCGGCGATGCGTCCGAGCAGGGCGAACACCAGGCTCGTGGCGCCGACCTGCGCCGCTCCGAGGCCGAACACCTCGCGCCGCATGGCGATCATGCGCGGCAGGGAGACGTCCAGTCCCAGCGTGAACAGCAGGAAGGCGACACCCAGCTCGGCGAGCAGCGCCACCGTCGCCGAGCCGCTCACCACTCCGAGGGCATGCGGGCCGCAGGCCAGACCGACGGCCAGGTACGGGAGCGCAGTCGGCAGGGCGAGCCGGCGAGCGATGGTCACCAGCAGTACCGCTGCGGCCAGCAGAACCAGCATCTGGGTGAGCGGCTGCATCGGGTCTATTGTAGGGGCAGGGGCGGCACCGGCGCGTTACGCCGGGCCGAAACGAAAGAGCCCCGCTCGGGGCGGGGCTCTTCGGGCATCAGCCGGTCGGGCTCAGGCCTTCTTCTTGGCCATGTGCTTCATAGCCATGTGCTTCACGGGCTTCTTGTGCCACTTCTTGTGCATAGCCTTCTTGGTCCACTTCTTGTGCATGGCCTTCTTGGTCCACTTCTTGTGGGCGGCCTTGCGGGTCCACTTCTTGTGCACCATCTTCTTGTGCACGACATGGTGCGTGACGGCAGGGGCCGGGGCCGCGACGGCGGCAATGGGGGCGGCAGCCAGCGAGCCGGCAACCAGCAGCGCACCGAGTACAGGGACGAGCTTCTTGAACATCGACATCTCCACAAATAGAGAGTTTGAGCGGTTGAGAATTGCCCCGAGCGCTCGGCGCCGGAACGGGCCGGATTATTGCAGGAAGATCCGCGCCCCAACCGTGGATGACCGGAACGTAATGTTGAAGAGAGCTCAGTGTCCCTGAAAAGCGACAAGGCTGTGGACCGGCACGCCGAGGGCCTCCAGACGGCGGGCGCCGCCGAGCTCGGGCAGGTCGATGACGAAGCAGGCCGCCTGGATCTCGGCGCCCAGGGAACGCAATAGCCTGACCGCAGCCTCGGCCGTTCCGCCCGTGGCAATGAGGTCATCGACGAGCAGCACGCGCTCTCCCGGGTGCAGCGCGTCGCGGTGCATCTCGATCTCATCGATGCCGTACTCGAGCGAGTAGCTCACGCGCACCGTCTCGTGCGGGAGTTTGCCTTTCTTGCGGATCGGCACGAAGCCCGCGCCGACGCGGTGCGCCACCGCTCCCCCGAGAATGAAGCCGCGCGCCTCGATGCCGGCTACGTGGCCGATGCTCGCCTCGCGCCATGGCCGCGCCAACTCCGCCACGGCCAGCTGGAACATCGGCGCATCGCGCAGGAGTGTGGTGATGTCCCGGAAGACGATTCCGGGCTTCGGATAATCAGGAATGCTGCGAATGGCGTCTTTGAGCGCCTCAAGGTCACGCGAGTCCATGATTGCGACTGTACACGGTTTGCGCCGCAGTTGTGCCAAGATTGCCCGATGCAAGCCATCGATCTGTTGTTACAGCGACATTCGGCAAAAACCCTCGGCGAGCCCGGCCCCGATGCGGCGGCTGTGGAGCTGCTGCTCGCGAGTGGCGCGCGCGCGCCCGATCACGGACGGCTGCGCCCCTGGCGATTCATCGTCATTCGCGGCGTGGCCCGCGCGCGCCTCGGGGATCTGCTCGCCGCGCAGCTGCGCCGCGCGCGCCCGGACTCCGGCCCCGAGGCGCTCGAGCGGGAGCGGCTCAAGGCATTTCGCGCGCCGCTCGTCATCGCGGTGGCGGCGGTGCAGGATCCGCGCGCGGCGGTGCCCATGATCGAGCAGGTGCTGAGCGCAGGCGCCGCGGCCGAGAACATCCTGCTCGCGGCGTGCGCGCTCGGGTTCAACGGCGTGTGGAAGACCGGCGGCGCCGCTTACGACGATGAGGTCAAACGCGCACTCGGACTCAAGAGCGCCGATGCGCTGGTGGGCTTTCTGTACATCGGCACCGAGCTGACCGGCGCGACGGATCAGCCGGCGCGGGCCGATTGGCGTGATCGGGTGACCTACTGGGCCGAGTGAAGCCGTGCGGGCGGGGCGGCATTGCGCCCCGCCCGCCGATCAAGGCGGCTCAATGTGCCGCCGGCACCGGGTAGTGGACGAAAATCTGGCTCACCGCCTCGTCGATGGACCTCCCGGGGTGGTAGAGCGTGTGCTGCGAGATGTCCGAGGAGGCCGTTCCGCTCCAGATGACCGAGCGGCTCGCGCGGTTGATGACCGAGATGGTTAGCGCCGCGGTCGTCACAGTGCGCACGTCACTGTAATAGCCGCCCCAGCCGTAGGGCCAGCCGCCCCAGCCGCCCCAGCCATACGGGCCCCAGCCGCCCCAGTAGCCGCCGACGAACGCCGGTCCCATGCCGCCCTCGACGCGTTCACGCGTGCGCATCCTGAAGTTCACCAGCAGATCCGGGTCGGCATCGGCCGCGACCAGCGTGTAGCCCCGCGCCTGCATCTGCTGCGTGACGTCGCGCTCCAGACGCTGCGTCGTGAGTGATTTGTACGGTCCGTGATCGGTGCTCGGATGGCGCACGAACGCGAAGGTATGCGCTCCCGCCAGGTTGGCGCCTGCGGCAATGCGCGTATGAATCACCGGTGCGGTGGCACATGCGGCGAGCAACAACGACGCCGCAGCGGCCGCCAGGATCCCGCCCGTCTTGAGTACCCGCCCGAAGGACATTGCGCCCATTGTCACCACCTCCACTATGTACTGACTCTTGAAACGCTCGGGAGTTCCCGCGGTTGACTCCGATCGCCGACACCCTGCGGGGCTGCCGGGGCACGAGCTCGTCCCCGGCCGCTCAGCCGCAGCGTCACTATACGGCCGCGCCCGTGCCGCGAACAGCTCTGGCCCCGCTCAGGCGGCCGAACCTACCGTGATGCAGTAGTCCTGTCCCGCCCACTGCCCATCGGACTGGCGGCGGTAGGTCAGGTCGATCCGGCGCCCGGCGCTGAAGCCGCGGGTGTCGATCTCGACGAGGTGCAGGCCGAGCGGGTTCGCTTCGGTCGCGCGCTCCTCGATGTCCTGCCAGCCGTCGTGCCCCCAGCGGAACATGCCCGGTTCGGTCAGGGCCAGCGTCAGCGCTGCCCCCTGCGGCAGCCGTCCCACCGGAGCATGCGGCGTCCAGATGACTCGCTTCAGCGCCGGACGCTTGCCGCCGTAGCGCTGCCACAGTGGCTCGGGGCGGTCGAATGGCCGGCCGAGCGAACGCGAGACGACCAGCTTGATGAATTCCGCGTGCGCCCAGACGAGCGGCATCGCCCCGCCGGTCGGCCGGCCGGGCTCGAGAAACCGCTCGGGAACGGGTGCGCTGTCCCAGACCTGCTCGGGCAGCATGCCGCCCCCGGAAGCCATGCGCACCATGGTCTCGAGCAGCGGTAGAGGGTCGCGGCCCGCGGCGAGCTCGTAATGTCCGCGCTCCCCGGTGAGCAGCGGCCAAGCGCGTCCGCGCCCGGTGCCGTTGAACGCTGAGCCGTCATCGTGCTCCCCGTAGCCATCGTTGTTGTAGCGGTGCCAGCTCGGACCGTTCGGCGTATCGACCTTCAGCAGCGCATCGATGAGCCTGACCGTGCCGGCGATGAGCGGGTCATCGGGGGCGCGTAGGCCGAAGCGCACCAGCTGCAGGAAGTCGACCCCGACCTGCGCGGCAGCCGGTAGTCCCGGATCGATCACTTGGTTGCGGATCGGCAGCATGTCTTGCAGCGCGCTGCGATCGTGCAGCGCATCGGCCGGCGCCACGCGCACATAATACCCGGGGATGCCGTGCTCGCGGGCGAGCGGGCTGTCGTACACCGCCGTCCAGTTCTCCAGGCTCGCGTTCCAGTAATCGGCGATCGCAAGCGCCAGGTCGCGCGCCTGCGGCGGCAGGTGCGATGCGCCGCACACCAGCGCCGCGATGCACGCCGAGAGGGTGAAGGTGTTGATCCCGGCATCCTCTTCCCAGCGGTCCTGGTCCGAAGCCGGCCCGTTGCGCACGATGAACGAGAGCGCGCGGTGGATCATGTCCGTCACGTGCACCCCATCGAGCGCCCTGCGCTCGTGCAGTGCGCAGGCGAGCAGCACGGGGAAGGCGGTCTCATCGAGCTGCACGGCGGTCCAGTAGGGCGAACCGCCGAGCCACTGGTTCTGAGTCCAGTGGCCGTCGAGCAGCTGCGTGGCGCGCAGGTAGCGCACCGTGTCAAGCGCCTCGCCCGTGGCGCCGAAGGCGAGCAGCGCGCCGGCGCACTCGCACAGGTCGCGCGGCCAGACCAGGTGATAGCCGGCGCGCTCGTCCTTGGTGTTGCCCCACGGGACGCTCAGACTGGCCACCATCGCCCCCGGAAAGGTCTTGTCCTTGTGCGTGCGCAGCACCATGGTCGAGAGGCTGAACTGGGTGCGGCAGGCCTGCGGCAGAGAAACGGTGAGCGGGGCGCGTGCGGCGCATCCTTTCTGCCAGGCCGTCCAGTCGGCGATCTGCCGCTGCCAGCTGTTCTCGAACGGCGCGAACAGCGCTGAGAGCGCCAAGGTCGCGGCCGATTCTGTGCCGCTGCTGATGCCGAGCCCGAGCACTGCCCGGCGGGGCAGCTCGCCCATCAGCGCGACGTTGCCCGGCCCGGCGCGGTCGTATTCCCAACTCATCGCGCCGTTGCAGGCGAAATCCTGCCAGCCGTCGCTCGTGCCGACGTAGCCGCAGCTCGCGTGCCCCCACGCATCGCGCTGATCGGCGTCGACCGCCGCGAGGGCGAGCGCGAAGGGGCCCTGCTCGGCGAGCAGCAGCCGATGTCCGCGGTGCCCCGCTACGCTTGCGAGGTTGTCGTGTCCGGTGCCACCGACGTGCGGGGCGAGCAGCGCATACGGCCGCAGCGTCTCGTCGCCGACGAGTTCGACCTCGACCAGCAGCACGTCGCGATCGGCCGCCGGCACGATGCGCAGCCGCAGCTCGAAGCGCTCGTGACGGTGCACCACGAGAACTGCCGGGATGCCCGGGCCGGCCAGCGTGACGGTCGGATTGCCGAGGCGCTTGACCTCGACCCAGAATCCCCGGCCGTCCGCCACAATGAAACCCAGGTCGCGGATCTGCGGAATGTCGACACGCGGATAGTAGACTTCGTTGACGATGCCGCCGCCGATCGTGAACCACAGGCGTGAATTGCCGAGCGCACAGCCCACGACGTCTTTGGCGCTGCTGCACCAGGTGGGCGAGAGTCCCGGGGCGCCCGGGGCTTCTCCTAAGCCGGACTCGCTCATGATGATCTTCCTCCATCTTGCCGCCCGCTTTTTGGTCAAGCGTGCCGAAGCCGAGTACGATACTGCATGCTCTGGCTCAAGGCATTCCATATCGTCTTCGTGGTGACGTGGTTCGCGGGGCTGTTCTACCTGCCGCGCCTGTTCGTCTATCACTGTGAAACCACCGATGCGCCGGGGCTGGCGCGCTTTGCGGTGATGGAGCGGCGGCTGTTTGCGCTGATGAGTCTCGCCGGCGCGCTCGCGATCGCGTTCGGGTTGTCCATGGTGGCCGTCGCGCCGGCGTTTCTGCAGTTCACCTGGCTGCGCGTGAAGCTCGTGCTGGTGGCCGCGCTCATCGGCTACCACCTGTGGTGCTACGGGCTGATGCGCGCGCTGATCGAGGGGCGCAACCGCCGCTCGCAGCGCTGGTTTCGCATGTTCAACGAAGTGCCGGGGCTGTTGCTGATTGCGATCGTGCTGCTCGCGGTGTTGAGGCCCTAGCCGCCGGAGCGCTTGGCGTCGTAACCGCGTTGGCGCAGCGCCTCGACCAGCCGGTCGCGGTGCTCGCCCTGGATCTCGATGCGCCCGTCGCGGACCGCCCCGCCGGCCCCGCAGAGTCTCTTCAGGTCGCGGGCGAGGGTCTCGAGGTCCGCCGGCGCGAGCGGCAGCCCGAGGATGACCGAGACGGCCTTGCCGCCGCGCCCGGCGACTTCGCGCGCCACTCGCACGGGCGCGGCGCCGCCGGGGCGGGCGGGCGCAACCGCAGGGCGCTGCGAGGGGGCCGGCGCCTTGCGCAGTACGACGCCGCGGGCGGTGGGGTAGGATTTCACGGCGGGCATTATGGCCGTCCGGGCCAGTCCCCGCCAATGTGCTGCGCCGACGGCGATGAGATGTTCATTGCGTGCGTCGCTCGATTCACGAACGAATTGGAAGATGCATTGCACTTTTAGGGCGGTAAACTTTCCATTCAGCCGACAGAAAACGGCGGTGACGAGGATCCGAATCGATGACGCAGTCGCGCCTGCACGTCCCTCATCCTCCGGCCCGCCCGGGGGAAAAGCCGGACTTCAGCTATCTGGAGATCCCGCCCGCCGGGCATGAGCCGCGCCCGGACACGCTCACCCCGGCGCTCGAGATCGAGCGGCTCGGCACCGGCATGGTGCGCGTGCTCGATGAGCAGGGCCACGCCGTGGGGGCCTGGAACCCGCACCTCGAGCCCGAGGATCTGCAGGTGGCGCTGCGCCACATGCTGCTCACGCGGCACTTCGATGAGCGCATGCAGCGCATGCAGCGCCAGGGGCGCATCTCGTTCTACATGAAGTCGACGGGCGAGGAGGCCGTGGCGGTGGCCCAGGCGATGGCGCTCGAGCCCGGCGACATGCTCTTCCCCTCGTACCGCACGCAGGGGCTGTTCATCGTGCGGGGCAAGAGCCTCGTTGACCTCATGTGCCAGTGCCTTTCCAATACGCGCGACATGTGCCGCGGGCGGCAGATGCCGATCATGTACCACTGGGCGGAAGGCAACATATTCTCGATTTCCGGCAATCTGGCCACCCAGTTCCCGCAGGCGGTCGGCTGGGCGATGGCCGCGGCCATCAAGGGTGAGGACCGGATCGCGGCGACCTGGATCGGCGAGGGCTCGAGCGCCGAGGCCGATTTCCATCACGCGATGACCTTCGCGGCGGTGTACCAGGCGCCGGTCATTTTGAACGTCGTCAACAATCAGTGGGCGATCTCGAGCTTTCAGGGGTTTGCCGGTGGCGAGCGGCGCACGTTCGCCCAGCGCGGGCCGGGCTACGGGATCCCGGGCGTGCGCGTCGACGGCAACGATTTTCTGGCCGTGTACGCGGTGACCCGCTGGGCCGCGGAGCGCGCGCGGGCGAGCGGCGGGCCGACGCTGATCGAGCACGTCACCTATCGGGCCGCCGCGCACTCGACGAGCGACGATCCGTCTCGCTACCGTCCCAAGGAGGAATGGCAGGCCTGGCCGCTCGGCGACCCGATCACGCGCCTGAAGAATCATCTGATCGCCCTCGGGGAGTGGTCCGAGGAGCGCCACGCCGCGCTCGAGAAAGAGCTCGAGGCGCACGTGACCGCCTGTTGGAAGGAAGCGGTTACCTACGGGACGCTCACCGAGGGACCGACGCTCGATCCGGTGAGCATGTTCGAGGACGTGTTCCACGATATGCCGCCGCATCTGAAGCGCCAGCGCGAGGAATTGCGCCGTCTGCTCGCCGCGCAGCATGCCGCTGCCGCAGCCCAGGTCCCGGACGCGGAGGGCTGAGCGATGGCGCAGATGAACATGGTGCAGGCGATCAACTCCGCGCTCGATGTCATGCTCGGGCGCGATCCGCGCGTGGTGGTGTTCGGCGAGGACGTCGGCTATTTCGGCGGTGTGTTCCGCTGCACCGACGGCCTGCAGCGCAAGTACGGCGAGCACCGTGTGCTCGACACGCCGATTGCCGAAGGCGGCATCGTCGCCACGGCGATCGGCATGGGCGTCAACGGACTGCGTCCGGTGGCCGAGATCCAGTTCGCCGATTACATCTATCCGGCGTTCGACCAGATCGTCAGTGAGCTGGCGCGCTTGCGTTACCGCACGGCCGGCGACTACAGCGCGCCCGTCACCATCCGCACTCCCTGCGGCGGGGGTATCCGCGGCGGGCAGACCCATTCGCAGAGCCCCGAGGGTGTCTTCACGCACGTCTGCGGCATCAAGGTCGTCATGCCCTCCAATCCGTACGATGCCAAGGGGTTGCTGATCAGCTCCATCGAGGATGAGGACCCGGTGGTGTTCTTCGAGCCGAAGCGCATCTACAACGGCCCGTTTGACGGCGACCCGCACAAGCCGGCCGTGCCCTGGAGCACTCATCCGAAGGGCGAGGTTCCCGAGGGCCACTACGCCATTCCCATCGGCAAGGCGGAAATCGTCCGCCCCGGCAAGGACGTCACCATCCTCACGTACGGCACGATGGTGCACGTGGCCGAGGCGGCCGTGCAGCTTGCCGGCGTCGATGCGGAGATCGTCGACGTGCGCACCATGGTACCGCTCGACGTCGATACGCTGTGCACGTCGGTGTGCAAGACCGGCCGGTGCGTCATCGTTCACGAAGCGACGCGCTTCAGCGGCTTCGGCGCGGAGTTGTCGGCGACCGTGCAGGAGGAGTGCTTCTGGCACCTGGAGGCGCCGATCCAGCGCGTAACCGGCTGGGATACCCCGTACCCGCATGCGTTCGAATGGGATTATTTCCCGGGACCGGCGCGCATCGTCGCGGCGTTGCGCGGTGTGATGGAGGCGCGATGAGCCGCTACGTCTTCAAGCTCCCCGATCTGGGCGAAGGGACGGTCTCGGCCGAGATCGTCGGCTGGCACGTCAAGCCCGGCGATACGGTCGAGGAAGAGCAAGTGCTGGTCGAGGTCATGACCGAGAAGGCCGCGGTCGAGGTTCCCTCGCCGGTGGGCGGAACGGTGCTCTCCACCACCGGAGAGCCGGGCGACATGGTGGCCGTCGGCGCCGAGCTGATCGTGTTCGAGACCGGCTCCGGCAAGGCCCACGAGGCAGCCGAGGCGCCACAGGCCGGCAAGACCCCGCGCCCGCCCGCCGAATCGCCCCGCGGCGACGCGGCTGAAGCGCCGCCCGTCGCTGCGCGTGGCCGGGTGATGACTTCGCCCGCGAACCGCCGCCGCGCCCACGAGGCCGGAGTTGACCTCGCACAGGTGCACGGCAGCGGTCCCCAGGGGCGGATCCTGCGCGAGGATCTGGAGGCGTATCTGCGCGGCGAGCGGCGGGGCGCAGCGGCTGCGTCCCGCGCTCGTCCCGCCGCTGCTGCGCCGCAGGGGCCGCAGCGTGAGGAGATCAAGGTCATCGGCCTGCGCCGGCTGATCGCGCAGCGCTTGAGCGAGAGCAAGCGCAACATCCCGCACTTCTCCTACGTCGAGGAGGTGGATGTCACGGAGCTCGAGGCGCTGCGCCGGCACCTGAACAGCCGCCTCGGCGCCGGTGAACCGGCCCTGACCTATCTGCCGTTTCTGGTGCTCGCGCTGGTGCGCGTGCTCGAGGATTTCCCCCAGTGCAACGCGCACTACGACGCCGAGCGCGGCGTGATCATCCGCCACCGCTCGGTGCACGTGGGCGTCGCAACGCAGACGCCCGATGGCCTGAAGGTGCCGGTGGTGCGCGAGGCGCAGCAGCTCTCGCTGTGGGAGATCGCCGCCGAGATGCGCCGCGTGACCGAAGCGGCGCGGCTCAACAAGGCGACCCGCGAGGAGCTCTCCGGCTCGACCATCACTCTGACCAGTCTCGGCAAGCTCGGCGGCATCGTCAGCACGCCGATCATCAATGCCCCCGAGGTGGCCATCATCGGAGTCAACCGCGCGCTCGAGCGGCCAGTCGTGGTGGAAGGAGCGGTGATGGTGCGGCGCATGATGAACCTGTCCTCATCGTTCGATCACCGCTTCGTCGACGGTTACGATGCGGCCGCGATGATCCAGGCCATGAAGGAGCGCATCGAGCATCCGGCCATGATCTTCCTGCGCGAGCCAGACTGATCAGCGCGCCGTCCCGAGGATCTCGGACCGCACCTCGTCGATCTCCCGAGCCCGCGAAGGGCGGGCCTTGGCGCCCGCGCAGCGCTCGGGCCGCGGACAGCGCGAGCTGCGCGGGCAGATGATGCGCGCCGGCCGCTCGAGCGCCGAATCGATCCACGCGATATTCAGTACGTTGGCGATGGCCTGCAGGGCCGCCTTTGCGGCCTTCGGCGGTCGCGCCTCGCCGCCGCCGCGCACGCATTCGGCCAGAATCGCGGCGCTGAGCGCGCCGCTCGATGCCCCGTTCGCATCGAGCGCCGGTGCAAGATCGACGCCCACCGACAGCACGTGCGGATTGCCCGCCATGTCGCGCACCCGGCGCGAGTGGCAGCAATACAGCAGCGAGCGCTCGCCATCGCGCAGCACCGAGATCTGCGAGCCGCTGTCGCGGTCGCTGCCCAGCATGCGAAACACCGCCCAGTTCGGGCACGGGTCGCTCACCTGCGCGAGGTTGCCCCAGGGCAGCGGAATCCCGTTGCCGCGGTACACGGCGCGCAGATAGCCGGGCGGATAGGCATCGAAGAAGTGCCAGTACGGGTACGGGGACACCTTGGTCATGCGGCGCATGATCACCGCCGGGGTGAGCTCGAGCCGGGCGCCGGACTCGACCCGGTAGCGCTCGCGTGCCAGGAAGCGGCGAAACGGCACTCTGGGTGCGAGCAGCGCGCCGGCGAAGAAGCTGCACTCGAAATCCCGCCACGCGTGCAGCACGTCCTCGGCGTTCATGCCCGCCGCCGAGACGCCCTCGGGGCTGCCGCCCATCTCCCCGCCGGTGGCGTGCGCGGACTTCAGGCCATCACCGCCGTGCAGCACCTTGTGGGCGATGTGCGCGGCGAGATCGAACTTCAGACGCGCCGGGTCCGACTGCAGCGCGCGGTTGGCGTAGATGTGGCGCGGGGGCTCGAAAAACGAGCGCACCATGCTGCGTACTTCGCGGTCCTTGTCGTGTGCTAGCAGCGGCTTGCGCTCGAACCAGCGGATCTCCAGGCCGTGCCGCCGCGTCAGGCGCAGCAGATCCTCCACCCCGAGCGGAAACTTCCGTTCGCCCACCTCTTCGGCGGCGCGCTCGAGGTCGGGAAAGTCGTTGCGCGAGAATTCCTGGTGCGTGCGGATCAGCAGGTGCGCGAACTGCCGGCCGCTGGTGCCGGTCTGCTGCAGCAGCTCGGGGATCGCCGCCTGCAGCACTTCCTTGGAGAAGAGAAACGCCGGTTCGAGCGGCACCTTCGCTGCGCCTCCGGCGGGCGCCGACACCGCGCCGAGCTCGGTGCCGCCGCTTTCGTCCAGAAACCAACTCGGGTCGCGCTGAAAGACCTGCGCCAGCAGCTCGAGCAGCTCGCTCGATGGGACGCGCTTGCCGCTCTCGATCATGCTCAGATAGGACACCGAGGGCGCCCGCGCCGCGTCGCGCTGGATGCAGCGCGTGGAAAGCTCCTCGAGCGTCAGACCGTTGCGCTTGCGCAGCTCGCGCAGCTTTGCTCCGAGGAAATGGCCTTTGCGCAGAAGTGGCGGCATGGGGGCACCTTGGCACGATGGGACGGTTCCGGCTCGCTGTGAAATTAACAATGTGAAGTTTCCATAGTCAAATTATTCACGCGACCGGGTTTATGCTCGGTCCCATGAACACCAACAGCGCAACCCTCGCCCCGTCCGCCGCGCGTGCGGCCACCCCCACGGTCACGCCCGCGGTCCTCCTCGCCCCCGCCGCCATCGAACGCTCCGCCGAGGTGCTCACGCCGAGCGCTCTGGAGCTGCTCGCGCGGCTGCACCGGCGGTTCAATCCGCGGCGGCTCGAGCTGCTCGCCGCGCGGGCGCGGCGCCAACGGGAGTTCGACAGCGGCGTGCTGCCGGACTTCCTGCCGCAGACCGCCGAGGTGCGCCGCGGGGACTGGCGCGTCGCGCCGGTGCCCGCGGATCTCCTTGACCGGCGTGTCGAGATCACCGGTCCTGTCGACCGCAAGATGATCATCAATGCGCTGAACGCGCCGGTGTGCGCATTCATGGCCGACTTCGAGGACTCCTGCAGCCCCACTTGGCAGAACCTGGTGCAGGGGCAGATCAACCTGGCCGATGCGATCGACGGCACCATCACCCATGTCGATCCGGCGAGCGGGAAGCTCTATCGCCTCGGGCCCCGGCGCGCGACCCTGATCGTGCGGCCGCGCGGCTGGCATCTGCCGGAGAAGCACGTGCGCGTGGACGGGGAGCCGGTTTCGGGGGCGTTGTTCGACGTCGCGCTGTACCTGGCACGCAACCACGAGGCGCTCGCGCGCGCCGGCACCGGACCGTACTTCTATCTGCCGAAGCTCGAGAGCCATCTGGAGGCGCGGCTGTGGAGCGAGGTGTTCGCCGCCGCCGAGGACGCGCTCGGGCTGAAGCGCGGCACCGTCCGGGTGACGGTGCTCATCGAGACGCTCCCGGCGGCGTTCGAGATGGACGAGATCCTCTTCGAGCTGCGCCCCTACGTCACGGGCCTGAACTGCGGCCGCTGGGATTACATCTTCAGCTTCATCAAGAAGCTGCGCAACCGCAGCGAGTTCGTGCTGCCGGACCGCGCCCAGGTGACCATGGAGCGGCACTTCCTGAAGTCCTACGTGGACCTGCTCATCCAGACCTGCCACCGCCGCGGCGCGTACGCCATGGGTGGCATGGCCGCACAGATTCCGGTGCGTGACAGCGCCGCCAATGCCGTGGCGATGGAGCGGGTGCGCGCCGACAAGCTGCGTGAGGCCCGCGCGGGCCACGATGGCACCTGGATCGCGCACCCGGCCCTGGCGCCGGTGGCGCGCGCAGCGTTCGATTCGGTGATGAGCGGTCCGAATCAGCTGCACGTGCAGCGCGCCGACGTCGCAGTGCGGCGCGAGGATCTGTTGCGCGTTCCCGGCGGAGGCATCACCGAGGAGGGGATCCGCAGCAATATCCGCGTGGGCGTGCAGTACCTCGAGGCATGGCTGCGCGGCAGTGGCTGCGTGCCGCTCTACAACCTGATGGAGGACGCGGCCACCGCCGAGATCTGCCGGGCGCAGCTGTGGCAATGGCTGCATCACGGAGCCTGCAGCAGCGACGGCGAACAGGTGACGCCCGCTCGCATCGACCGCCTCTTCACCGAGGAGCTCGACCGTATCCACGATGAGGTCGGCTCCACGCGCCTGCTCGGTGGCGTGTTCCCGAGCGCCGCGCGACTGATGGAGAGAATGATCAAACAGGACGTGTTCGACGAGTTTCTGACCTTACCCGCCTATGAACTGATCGACTGACGGCTGGAGAACTCCACCATGAAACCGAATGAACTGTTACCGAGCGCGCAAGAGCTGCGCCGGTCGTGGCAAGACTCTCCTCGCTGGCGAGGCATCGAGCGTGCCTACCAGCCTGAGGAGGTTGTGCGGCTGCGCGGCACCATCGCCGTCGAGCACTCGCTGGCGCGCCTGACCGCCACGAAGCTTTGGCGCATGCTCAACGAGCGGCCGTTCGTCAACGCCCTCGGGGCGCTCACCGGCAACCAGGCCATGCAGCAGGTGAAGGCCGGGCTCGAGGCGATCTACCTGTCCGGCTGGCAGGTGGCGGCCGATGCGAATCTCTCCGGGCAGATGTATCCGGACCAGTCGCTCTATCCGGCCGATTCCGTGCCGGCGGTGGTGCGGCGGATCAACGCGACTCTGCGCCGAGCCGATCAGATCCACCATGCCGAGGGGGACGACAGCATCGACTGGCTCAAACCCATCGTCGCGGACGCCGAGGCGGGTTTCGGCGGGGTGCTCAACGCCTTCGAGCTGATGAAGCAGCTGATCGAGGCGGGCGCAGCCGGGGCGCATTTCGAGGACCAGCTCTCCTCGGCCAAGAAATGCGGCCACATGGGCGGCAAGGTGCTCGTGCCGACGCAGGAGGCGATCAACAAGCTTCTGGCCGCACGTCTGGCGGCCGACGTGTGCAACGTTCCGACGGTGATCATCGCGCGCACCGATGCGGAAGCCTCGAGTCTGCTCACTTCGGACGTCGATGAGCGCGACCGGCCGTTCATAGACGCCGAGCGCGGGCGCACCGCCGAGGGCTTCTTTCACGTGCACGCCGGGTTGGCGCAGGCGATTGCGCGCGCCTGCGCGTACGCGCCGTACGCCGACCTGCTGTGGTGCGAGACCGCCAAGCCCGATCTTGAGGAAGCGCGCCAGTTCGCCGAGGCTGTGCACCGGCGCTATCCGGACAAGCTGCTCGCGTACAACTGCTCGCCGTCGTTCAATTGGCGGCGCAAGCTCGACGATGCGACCATCGAGCGTTTCCAGCGCGAGCTCGGGGCCATGGGCTATCGCTTCCAGTTCATTACCCTGGCAGGCTTCCACGCGCTGAACTTCTCGATGTTCCAGCTGGCCCGCGGCTACCGGGAGCGGCAGATGGCCGCCTACGTCGAGCTGCAGCAGGCCGAGTTCGATGCCGAGCAGTACGGCTACAGCGCCACGCGTCATCAGCGCGAAGTGGGCGCGGGGTACTTCGATGAGCTGACGCAGGCGATCACCGGCGGTACGTCCTCGCTCGGAGCGCTGGAGGGCAGCACGGAGGTGCAGCAGTTCGCGACGGCGTGAGCGGCGTGCCGATATACTTCCGCAATGAGTGTTGAGCGGCTGTTTCCGACGCTGATCTATTCACGGCGGCCAGCAGCCGCGGCCCGGCTCGGGCCGCGGCTGCTGCGTGAGTGCCGCCAGTTGCGCCTCGATGATGCCGCCGGACGGCGCTGGTCGGCGAAGAACTATCCGGGCGGGTACACCTCGTACGGCTCGGCGTGCCGCATGCACCGGCTGTCCCCGACCTTCGCGGCGCTCGAGCGCGCAATCGATCCGCACGTGGCCGCGTTCGCCCGCGCGCTCGAGCTTGACCTCACCGGACGTGCGCTCGCCATGACCGATTGCTGGGTGAACATCATGCCGCGGGGCACGGTGCACGGTCTGCATCTGCATCCGCTCGCCACGATCAGCGGCACCTTTTATCTGAAGACGCCGCGCGGCTGCGCGGCACTGAAACTGGAGGACCCGCGGCTCGATCGCATGATGGCCTCACCGCCGCGCCGGCGCGGGGCGAGCCGCGCCAACCGGCCGTGGGTCGAGATTCGCGCCACTGCCGGCAGCATCGTGCTGTTCGAGAGCTGGCTGCGCCACGAGGTCCCCGCGAACCCCGCCGGGGAGCGCATCAGCATCAGCTTCAACTACGGCTGGTTTTGAGTAGCGCGGGGCGCGACCTGCGAGCGCCCCTGCGCGTCAGTGATGGTGATGTCCGTCGGGCCCGTGCACGTGCCCGTGCGCCAGCTCCTCTTCGGTCGCCGGCCGCACCTCCTCGATACGCACGTCGAAGTGCAGGCTCTTGCCGGCCAGCGGATGGTTCCCGTCCAAGGTCACCATGTCGCCGATGACCTTGGTCACCGTGACCGCACGGGTGCCCTGCGGGGTCTGCGCATGCAGGCGCATTCCCGTCTTGATGTCCTTGATGCCGCGCAGGGCGCGCCGCGGCACGCTCTGCAGAAGCTGCTCTTCGTACTCGCCGTAGGCCTCGGCCGGCGGCACCGTGACGCTGAGCGTCTCCCCGGCGCTCTTGCCGGTGAGCTCCTTCTCGAGTCCCGGGATGATGTTGCCGTGGCCGTGCAGGTAGGCGAGCGGCTCACCCGGCTCGGAGCGATCGAGCACCGTGCCGGCGTCGTCCGTGAGCGTGTAGTGGATCGTGACGACGGAATCTGTGCCAATGGCCATCAAGGGCTCCAGGGGGTCGGGTGGGGGCTGAGGGAGGGCATCTGCGCCGATGCGGCCGGGATTGTACCCGGGCCTGTGATGCCCGTCACGCCGCGCCGGGGCGCTCTCCCGAAAGGAATACCCGCGCTGCCCCCGCGCAGGTTATGTGTCGTCACCTCGCCATGGACATGTCGCAGCACCAGCACATCCCTAGACTTGCGCGCGTTGGTTGACCCAAAGGAAGAACATCATGGTTATCGCCGTTTCCCAGCTCGTCCTCGCCCTCGCACTGCTCGTTGGCTTCTCGATCGAGACCATCCTCTCGCGGCGGGGCTGATCGGAACCACTGCGCGCGCGGGCGCGCGCTCACCCGTTCACTGCTGCGGGACCACGCTCTTGACGATCGAGGCATCGAGCGCCTCGTACTCCCCGTACGCGATCGTCTCGTAGAGCTCCTGGCGAGTCTGCATCTCGCCGATGAGGCTGCGCGGCCCGCCCTCGCGCGCGATTGCGGCGTACAGCCGCTCGTGCGCCTGGGCGGCGATGCGCAGGGCGCTCACCGGCCAGATCACCATCCGATAGCCGAGCGCGCGGAATTCCTCGGCCGTGAAGTAGGGCGTGCGGCCGAATTCGGTCATGTTCGCGAGCAGCGGCGCCTCGATGCGCCGGGCAAACTCACGGAACATGTCCGCAGTGGTGAGCGCCTCGGGGAATATGGCGTCGGCTCCGGCATCCAGATAGCGCCGCGCGCGCTCCACCGCCCCGTCGAGTCCCTCGCTCGCCGCCGCATCCGTGCGCGCGATGATGTACAGGTGCCGCCGGGCGCGCGCCGCCGCGGCGATCTTGGCCGCCATGTCCCCGACCGGGATCAGCTTCTTGTCGTTCAGATGGCCGCATTTTTTCGGCAGCACCTGATCTTCGATGTGCACAGCCGCGGCGCCCGCATCCTCGAACGCGCGCACCATGTGCATCACGTTCAGCGCCTCTCCGTAGCCGGTATCGCCATCGACGAGCACCGGCAGCCCCGAGGCGCGGCTCACCTGGCGGATGAACACGCACACGTCCTCCACGGTGAGAATGCCGAGGTCGGGCAGTCCCATCGAGGCGCTCATCGCCGCACCGGACAGGTACAGCGCCTCGAAGCCGGCGCGCTTGGCCTGTAGCGCCGCGAGTCCGTTGTACGCTCCGGGGATGGGCAGGATCGGCCCGCGGCGCACCAGTTGTGCGAAGCGCGCGCCGGCCGGTTCAACAGGCAGATCCGCGCCAATCAGATACGTGCTCACGGGCTTGCCCCTCAAATCGCGAACAGGTCGAGGTACTCGTTCACCGGCGTGCGCTCGAGCCGCGCCTGATCGAGCGACAGCTCGGCGATCGCGCGCTGCTGCTTCTCGGGGAAGCGGCGCGCGAGATTGCGGCGGAACTTCTCGATGAGCAGCGGGATCCCCTCAGCGCGGCGGCGCTTGTGACCGATCGGGTACTCCACCACCACCTCCGGCAGCGTGCGGCCGTCCTTCAGGCGCACGGTCACGGCGTTGGCGATGGAGCGCTTCTCCGGGTCGTGGTAATCGCGCGTGAACTGCGGATCCTCCACGCAGCGGATCCGCTCGCGTAGCGCATCGATGCGCGGATCGGCTGCAATCCCGTCCTCGTAATCGGCGGCCGTGAGGCGGCCGAAGATGAGCGGCACGGCCATCATGTACTGGATGCAATGGTCGCGGTCGGCCGGATTGGCGAGCGGGCCGCGCTTGTCGATGATGCGCACGCACGCCTCGTGCGTGCGCACGGTGATCGCATCGATCGCCTCGGCAGTAAGCCCGAGCTCATCGAGGCGCCGGTGGATCTGCATCGCCGCCTCCACCGCGGTCTGCGCGTGAAATTCCGCCGGGTAGGAGATCTTGAACAGCACGTTCTCCATCACGTACGAGCCATAGCTGCGCTGGAACTTCAGCGGTTGCCCCTTGAAGAGCACGTCGTAGAACCCCCAGGTCTTCGCGGTAAGCGCCGTCGGGTAGCCCATCTCCCCGGTGCGCACCATCAGCGCCAGGCGTACCGCGCGGCTGGTGGCATCGCCGGCCGCCCAGCTCTTGCGCGAGCCGGTGTTGGGCGCGTGCCGGTAGGTGCGCAGGCTCTGCCCGTCGATCCAGGCGAGCGAGACGGCGTTGATGATTTCCTCGCGGGTCAGCCCGAGCAGCCGGCCCACCACGGCAGTCGAGGCCACCTTCACCAGCACCACGTGATCGAGTCCGACGCGGTTGAAGCTGTTCTCGAGTGCGATCACTCCCTGGATCTCGTGCGCGCGGATCATGGCGGTGAGCACCTCGCGCATGGTGAGCGGCGAGCGTCCGCGGGCGAGCGCCTCGCGCGAGAGCCAATCTGCCGTCGCGAGGATGCCGCCGAGGTTGTCCGACGGATGCCCCCACTCGGCGGCGAGCCAGGTGTCGTTGAAGTCCAGCCAGCGGATCATCGCGCCGATGTTGAAGGCGGCCTGGACCGGGTCGAGCTGCAACTGCGTGCCCGGAACGCGCGCGCCGTTCGGCACCCAGGTGCCGGGCACGATCGGGCCGAGCAGCTTCGTGCAGGCCGGGTACTCGAGCGCCTCGAGCCCGCAGCCGAGCGTATCGAGCAGGCAGTAGTGGGCGGTTTGATATGCGAGCTCGCCGCCCGGATCGGCCCCGAGTACGTAATCGGCGATGTCGGTGAGGACTTGATCCGGCGCGGGCCGGGCGGTGGAGGGGAGGTGGCTGGACATGGTGCGGATATCCGTCGCGGTCTCAGGTGCGCTGCTCGATGGGCTCGAAGCGCCGCGGTTCAGGACCGACGTAATTGGCGGTGGGGCGGATGATTTTGCCGTCGGCGCGCTGCTCGAGCACATGTGCGGCCCAGCCGGCGGTGCGCGCGATGACGAACAGCGGCGTGAACATCTCGGTCGGGACCCCCATCAGGTGATAGGAGACGGCCGAGAACCAGTCGAGATTGGGGAACATGCGCTTCTCGCGCATCATCACCGCCTCGATCCGATCGGCGATCGCCCACATGTTGAGGTCCCCGGTCTGCTCGGCGAGCTCGCGCGCGAGGCGCTTGATCACCTGGTGGCGCGGATCGGCCACGGTGTAGACCGGATGGCCGAAGCCGATGATCACTTCCTTGTTGGCGAGGCGCGTAAGGATGTCGGCTTCGGCGCTGCCGGGATCGGCGTAGCGTTGCTGGATCTCGCATGCCACCTCGTTCGCCCCGCCGTGCTTCGGGCCGCGCAGCGCGCCGATTGCCCCGGCAATGCACGAGTACAGGTCAGAGCCGGTGCCGGCGATGACCCGCGCGGTGAAGGTCGAGGCATTGAACTCGTGCTCTGCGTACAGAATGAGCGAGGTGTGCATGGCGCGCACCCAGGACGGCGGCGGCGGCCGTCGGTGCAGCAAATGCAGGAAGTGCCCGCCGATCGACTCGTCCTCGGTCTCGACGACCAGCCGGTGCCCGCCGTGGCTCGCGTGATACCAATAGGCGAGCATCGAGCCGAGCGAGGCAATGAGCCGGTCGGCGATCTCGCGCGCGCCGGCGGCGCCATGGTCGTCTTTTTCCGGCAATGCGCAGCCGAGCGCCGAGACACCGGTGCGCAGCACATCCATGGGATGGGCCGCTGCGGGCAGGCTATCGAGCACCGCGCGCACCGCCGCCGGCAGGCTGCGCAGTGAGCGCAGCTTGGCCTTGTAGGCGGCAAGCTCCGTACGGTTCGGCAGCTTGCCGTGAATCAGCAGGTAGGCGATTTCCTCGTATTCGCACGCCTCGGCGATCTCGAGGATGTCGTAGCCCCGGTAGTGCAGATCGTTGCCGCTGCGCCCGACGGTGCACAGCGCGGTGTTGCCCGCCGGCACGCCCGAGAGCGCGACGGACTTCTTTGGCTTCGGCGCGGAGGCCGGCTGTTCGCTCTGGTTCATGAGCGCACTCTAGCCCCGTCGAAGATGAGACGAAAATATATTGAAAATGCAGACTTGATATGTAAAAAGTATCGTCATGGAACTGCGCCATCTACGGTATTTCCTGGCGGTTGCCGAGGAGCTCAATATCACCCGTGCGGCGCGCCGGCTGAACATGTCGCAGCCACCGCTCACGCAGCAGATCAAGGCGCTCGAGGCCGAGCTCGGCGTCGCGCTCATCGACCGGGCCGGCTACCGCATTCGTCTCACCGACGCCGGACGGCTGTTCGCGCTCGAGGCCGGACGCATCCTGGAAGAGGTGCGGCGCGCCGCGCAGATGGCGCGCGCAGCCGCAAGCGGTGCTTCCGGTCGAGTGCGGGTGGGATTCACTGAATCGGCGTCGTTCAATCCGCTGCTCACCTCGGCACTGCGGGTCTTCCGAGCCGCGTACCCGGGCGTCGAGGTCTCGCTCGAGGAGCATCCCTCGATCGAGCTTGCCGCGGAACTGCGCGAGGGGCGGATCGACGTCGCGTTCGTGCGTCCGCCGCTGCGTGAGGGTCGCGGCTTGGTGTTCGATCTGCTCGAGCGCGAGCCGCTGGTGGCCGCCTTGCCGCTCGGACATCCTTTGGCACGGCGCCGGCGGATCGCGCTGCGCGAGCTGGCGCGGGACACCTTCGTTCTCTACCCCCGCGCGGTGCGCCCGGGGCTGGCTGATGAGGTGGTGAGCGGCTGCGAAGCGGCAGGCTTCACCCCCCGGGTCGGTCAGTACGCCCCGCAGCTCTCCTCGACCATCAATCTGGTGGCCGCCTCACTCGGCATTTCCATCGTGCCGGCGAGCATGCGCTCGCTGCAGCCCAGACTGGTCGTCTACCTGCCGCTCGAGGGCGAGCCCCTGCATGCGCTGCTCGGTATTGCCTATCGTGACGAGGAGCGCTCGAGCGCGGTGCGCAATTTCGTCGCCGCCACCGGCGAGGCCGCTGCGCGGCCGGCGCGGCGCGGACAGTAGCCCGCAGCGTGTTCGAGTATGATCGTGCGATCTGCGCTGCGCGCCCCCGGGGCCACTCATGAGCCACTGCACCGTGACCGCCGCACCGGCCACGCTCGATGCCGAACTTGCCGCCCGGATCCGCCGCGTGTTCGATGCGCAGCGAGCGGTTGCGCTGCGGCTGCGCGAGTCGACGCTGGCTGAGCGCCTTGCCAAGCTCGAACGGCTCCGGGCCGCAATCCTCGCGCATCGGGCGACGATCATCGCAGCGGTTACCGCTGATCTGAGCCGCCCGCCGGTGGAGACCGAACTGGCGGAGCTGCTGCCCGTGTTGAGCGATCTGGCGGATTACCGCCGGCACCTGGCCCGCTGGTGGCGGCCACGGCGCGTGCGTCCCACCGTCCCGACGCTCGGCACGCGCGCCTGGATCCAGCGCGAGCCGCGCGGACGGACTCTCATCCAATCGCCGTGGAACTACCCGATAGTGCTCACCTTGGGCCCGCTCATCCCGGCGGTGGCCTGCGGCAATACCGCGATGATCAAGACCTCCGAGCTCGCCCCGCACAGCTCGCGCGTGCTCGCGACCATCATCCGCGACGCGTTTGATGAAAGCGAAGTGGCGGTGTTCGAGGGCGATGCAGCGGTCGGTGGTGCGTTGCTCGAGTTGCCGTTCGATCACATTTTCTTTACGGGCGCCCCGGCCGTGGGGCAGATCGTGATGGCTGCCGCCGCACGGCATCTGGCGAGCGTCACGCTCGAACTCGGCGGCAAGTCGCCCGTGATCATCGATGCGAGTGCGGATCTCGACCGCGCGGTCGATACCATCGCGTGGGCCAAGTGCCTGAACGCCGGACAGACCTGCGTCGCGCCCGATCACGTCTATGTGCATGCCGCAGTCTACGAGCAGGTCGTGGAGCGCTTCAGACGGCGCCTGACGCGCTGGTACGGGGAGGATGCGGCCCGCACGCCGGATCTGGGTCGCATCGTCAATGAGCGCCATGCGCGACGTCTGGCCGGACTGCTGGCGGACGCCCGCGCGCGCGGGGCGGCGGTACTGCACGGGGGCGATGTCGATCTCGAACAGCGTTTCGTCGCACCGACGCTCCTCGGGGAGATTCCCGAGGATGCGCACATCATGCAGGAGGAGATCTTCGGGCCGCTGCTGCCGCTCATCGTGTACCAGAGCGAGCAGGACGTGATCGAGCGCATCAACGCGGCGCCGAAGCCGCTCGCGCTGTACATCTGGAGCCGCGAGCGGCAGGTTGCCCGCCGCATCATTCAACACACCAGCGCCGGCGGCACCTGCATCAATCAAGTGGCCCTGCAGTTCCTGCACCACAATCTGCCCTTCGGTGGCGTCAACCACTCGGGCATCGGCAGTTATCACGGCGAGTGGGGCATCCGAGCGTTCTCGCACGAGCGCGCGGTCCTCGAGGCCAAAGTGCAGCTGGCGGGCGCGTTCTTCCCGCCGTACGGCGCGCGCGTGCGGCGCATGCTGGCGCTGCTGATGAAGTGGTCCACGTAGCGCACGGCCGCCACGCGCTTCAGCGCACAGGCTCTCCAGGCTGTGGGCCGCCGCATGCCGCGGTTTGATCGGTTGGGGTCTGAGGCGTCTGCACGGCGCCGACCGACTGGGCGCCGAACTGCGGTGCGCGCCCATAGGCGCGCACCGTCGCCGGCCGCGCCCCAATCTGTGTGAGCCAGCGCTTCAAGTGCGGGAAGTCCTCGAGGTTCTGGCGCAGCCGTTCGTGGGGCGCGATCCAGGGATAGCAGGTGATGTCGGCCACCGTGTGGCGCTCTGCGGCGACGTACGGCTGCTCGGCGAGACGCTGCTCGGGCACCGCATAGAGAGCGATGAGTCTCCTTGCTGTAGCGCTCGATCGCGTACGGTAGCCTCTCCGGCGCATACTGCGCGCAATGCTGATTGCGGCCGGCCATCGGCCCGCGCCCGGCCACCTGCCAGAACAGCCACTGCAGGGTCTGCGTCTGCCCGCGCAGGTCGGCGGGAGCGAACTGACTCGTCTTCTTGCCGAGATACCAGAGAATCGCGCCGGATTCGAACCCCCGGCAGGGGCGCACCGCCGTCGGCCGGCTCGTGATCGACGATCGCACCCATGCGATTGCTCGGCGAGATGGCGCCGAACTCCTGCCGGAACTGCTCGCCCGCGGTGAGGTTCATCGCCACGATGCGGTAGGGTAGTCCAATCTCCCCGAGGAATATCGTGATCTTGCGTCCGTTCGGCGTCGGCCAGTAATGCCGATCGATCATGCCGTGCCTGCATCGATGAGCAGCGCCGCTGCACGATCCGGCACGCGCTCAGCCGCGCACAGATGACCTCCCGGGTGAGGTTGCGGCGCTGCGAGGTGCTTCACTCGCGCGCGCATCGTGCGTACGATCGGCGTGCCCCACGCTGCGTCCCCGAGGAACCAACATCGTGAGCACCGAACTGCCGATCATCTGTCTCGTCCGGCACGGCGAGACCGCCTGGAGTCTTACCGGACAGCACACCGGATTGACCGACCTGCCGCTCACCGAGCGTGGCGAGCGGGCTGCGCGCGCGCTGGTGCCGCGGCTGCGCGAGCCGCAGTTCACGCTGGTGCTGACCAGCCCGCTGCAGCGCGCCCGACGCACATGCGAGCTCGCGGGATTTGCCGATCTGGCGCAGGTGGACACCGACCTGTGCGAGTGGAACTACGGGGCGTACGAGGGGCGGCGCACGGTGGAAATCCGCGCCGAGCGGCCGCAGTGGGAACTGTTCCGCGACGGCTGTCCGGGCGGAGAGTCGGCCGACGAGGTTGCTCGGCGGGCCGACCGGATCATCGCGCGCGCGCGGGCGGCCGGCGGCAACGTGCTGCTGTTCTCCAGTGGACACGTGCTGCGCGTGTTGACAGCGCGCTGGCTCGGGCTGCCGCCGGAGGCGGGCCGGCTGCTGCTGCTCGGTACCACCAGCGTCAGTGCGCTCGGCTACGAGCACAACGCGCTCGAGCCGGTCGTGCGGCTCTGGAACGATACGCGCCATCTCGCCGAATGAGCGTGCCTCGCGCCGCGTCGTGCTGACGCACGCGGCGCGGGTGTGGTAAGCTAAATGACATACGGAGCAGCGCCCGATGACGTTCGCTCACTGCCGCCACAGCGGCAGAGCGGGACCTGCGCGGTTCCGCGCGGCGATCGTCCCGATCGAGCGAATCGATTCCCAGCGCCAGTACGCTTCGCCCGCTGCGATGGCGCTCGATCCGGTTTGCGATGGAGGTTAGATCATGAAGGCGACTCAGCTTTTGCACGAGTTCGGACAGAGTATCTGGCTCGACAACATCACACGCGACCTGCTCGACAGCGGAACACTCCGGCAGTACATCGCCGAGCTGGCGGTTACCGGCCTTACCTCGAATCCCACGATCTTCGATCAGGCGCTGAAGAAAAGCGCCGCCTACGATGCCTCCATCCGCACCGGCCTTAAGCAGGGGCGCGGCGGTGAGACGCTGTTCTTCGATCTGGCGCTCGAGGACATCACCCGCGCTGCGGATGAATTCCTTGCGACGTTCGATCGCACCAACGGCGTCGACGGCTGGGTGTCTCTTGAGGTCTCCCCGCAGCTTGCCTATGACCCCGAGCGCACGCTCGCGGCCGCGAAGGAGCTGCATGAGCGGGCGAAGCGGCCGAATCTGTTCATCAAGATCCCCGGCACGCGCGCGGGCCTGCCGGCGATCGAAGAGGCGATCTTCGCGGGCATCCCGGTCAACGTGACTCTGCTGTTCTCCCGCGAGCAGTACATGGCGGCCGCCGAGGCGTATCTGCGCGGCATCGAGCGACGCATCGCCGCCGGTCTGAATCCCGATGTCGGCTCGGTGGCCTCCGTGTTCATCAGCCGCTGGGACGTCGCCATCGCCGGCAAGGTGCCGGCTGAGCTCACCAATCGTCTCGGCATCGCCATTGCCGGGCGTACCTACCGCGCAGCGCAGCAGCTGCTCCTTTCCCCGCGCTGGCAGCGCATTTACAACGCCGGCGCCCGTCCGCAGCGGCTGCTCTGGGCGAGCACCGGCACGAAGGATCCGAAGGCCGACGAGGTGCTGTACGTCAAGGCTCTCGCCGCGCCGTTCACGGTCAACACCATGCCAGAGGCAACGCTCAAGGCTCTGGCCCAGCGCAGCGAGATCGGTGCCGGGATGCCCGCCGATGGCGGTGACTGCGAGCGGGTGCTCGCGCACTTCGCCAAGGCGGGCGTCGACGTCGATGCGCTTGCCGCGCAACTGCAGGATGAGGGCGCCAAGTCGTTCGTGAAGTCCTGGCAGGAACTGCTCGGAGTGATCGGCGCAAAAAGCTCGGCACTCGGCGCGGCGGCCTGAGGCATGGACGTACTCGTCGTCGATGTCGGCGGGACCCATGTGAAGATCCTCGCCACGGGGCAGACCGAGAAGCGCGAGTTCGCCTCCGGTCCGACGCTCACCGCACGCCAGATGGTCGCGAAGGTCAAACGTCTGGCGCGCGGCTGGCGTTACGATGTGGTCGCCATCGGCTATCCGGGCCCTGTGATGCACGATCGGGTGGTCGCCGAGCCGCACAATCTCGGCTCCGGCTGGGTCGGGTTCGATTTCAGGCGCGCCTTTGGCTGTCCGGTGCGCGTCATCAATGACGCGGCCATGCAGGCGCTGGGGAGCTACAAGGGCGGCAAGATGCTCTTCCTCGGCCTCGGCACGGGGCTCGGCACCGCGCTCATCGTCGACGGGCTCGTCGAGCCGATGGAGATCGGACATCTGCCGTACCTGAAGCACACGTACGAGGACTACGTCAGCGATCAGGCGCTCAAGCGCATGGGCAAGAAGAAGTGGCGCAAGCACGTTGCCGACGTCGTCAAACGGCTGATGAGCGCGCTCGAGCCAGATGACGTGGTGATCGGCGGCGGCAACGTCAGGCACCTGAAGGAGTTGCCGCCGCGCTGCCGCGCCGGCGAGAACGCCAACGCCTTCGCTGGCGGCTTCAAGCTCTGGGAGAAGGCCGGCGCGGCCGGCAGGCGGCGCGCGCCGCCGGCACGAGCTCGCCGGAAGAAGAGGGGATCTGGCGCATGAGTCCCCCGACCCCCGCGCTCACCGCCCGACCCGCGTGGCAGGCGCTCGCCGCCCACCACCGCTCGGTTGCCGAGAGGCATCTGCGCCAGCTCTTTGCCGACGATGCGCGGCGCGGTGAGCGCCTGACCGCCGAAGGCGCCGGTATCTTTCTGGATTACTCGAAGAACCGGCTGACCGACGAGACGCTGCGCCTGCTGGTGCAGCTCGCCACCGAATCCGGTCTGCCGGAGCGCATCGAAGCGATGTTCAGCGGGCGCAAGATCAACGTGACGGAAGATCGGGCCGTGCTGCACGTGGCGCTGCGCGCGCCGCGTGATGCGAGCATTCTGGTCGACGGCAAGAACGTCGTGCCGGAGGTGCATGCGGTCCTCGATAAGATGGCTGCCTTCAGCGCGCGCGTGCGCAGTGGACAGTGGCGCGGCCACACCGGCCAGCGCATCAGGAACGTCATCAACATCGGCATCGGCGGCTCGGACCTCGGGCCGGTGATGGCCTACGAGGCGCTGCGCCACTACAGTGAGCGCGCGATGTGCTTCCGGTTCGTATCGAACGTCGATGGTGCCGATTTCCTCGAGGCAACACGCGATCTGGATCCGGCCGAAACGCTGTTCATCGTTTCCTCGAAGACTTTCACGACGCTCGAGACCATGACCAACGCGCACACCGCGCGCGAGTGGCTCCTCAATGGTCTCGGCGGCGATGCCAAGGCAGTGGCGAAGCATTTCGTCGCCGTATCGACCAACGCCGAGAAGGTCGCCGAGTTCGGCATCGATACGGCCAATATGTTCGGCTTCTGGGACTGGGTAGGCGGGCGTTATTCGATGGACTCGGCCATCGGGTTGTCTACCATGCTCGCTGTGGGCGCGGAGAATTTCCGCGCCATGCTCGCGGGCTTTCATCAGATGGACGAGCATTTCCGCACGACGCCGTTCGAGCGCAACCTGCCGGTGCTGCTCGGGCTGCTCGGGGTGTGGTACGCGGATTTCTTCGGGGCGCAGACCGTCGCGGTGCTGCCTTACGAGCAGTACCTGAAGCGCTTCCCGGCATATCTGCAGCAGCTGACGATGGAGAGCAACGGCAAGCACGTGACGCTCGAGGGCGCGCCGGTCGGGGCCGATACCGGTCCGATCTACTGGGGCGAGCCCGGCACGAACGGGCAGCACTCCTTCTATCAGCTGATCCACCAGGGAACGCGGCTCATTCCCTGCGACTTCATCGCTTTTGCGCATGCGCTGACGCCACTCGGCCGCCACCACGACATGCTGTTGGCAAACGTGTTTGCGCAGGGCGAGGCGCTTGCTTTCGGCAGGACGCCCGAGCAGGTGCGCGCCGCCGGTGTACCGGAATGGCTCGTACCGCACCGGGTGTTCGAAGGCAATCGCCCCTCGAACACCATTCTCGCCGAGCGCCTCACTCCCGAGACGCTTGGCAGGCTGGTCGCTCTGTACGAGCACAGCGTGTTCACGCAGGGCGTCATCTGGAACATAAACTCGTTCGATCAGTGGGGCGTCGAGCTCGGCAAGGCTCTGGCGCAGGCGATCATCCCGGAGCTTGAGGCGAAGAGCGCCCTGGCGCTGCAGCACGACAGCTCGACGAACAACCTGATCCGTCGCTATCGCAAGATGAAAGGCGCGCCGTGAGCGTACGCGCCCGCGCCGGCGTTCCGCCCCGCAGGAGCTGGCGGCGCCGGCAATCCGTCGGCAACAGACAAAGGAGCGATTCATGCAACTCGGAATGATCGGCCTAGGGCGCATGGGAGCCAACATGGTGCGCCGGCTCCTGCGGGGCGGCCACGATTGCGTAGTGTTCGATCGATCGGCGGCGGCAGTCGCCGAGCTGGTCAAGGAAAAGGCCACCGGAGCGGCATCCCTGGCCGAGTTCGTGCGGAAGCTGCAGACGCCGCGCGCCGTGTGGCTGATGGTTCCGGCTGCCGCGGTCGACGATACGCTCGCGGCTCTGGTTCCGCTGCTCGGCAAGGGGGACATCGTCATCGACGGCGGAAACTCCTACTATGTCGATGACATTCGTCGCGCACAGCAGCTCTCCGGCAAAGGTCTCCATTACGTCGATGTCGGCACCAGCGGGGGTGTGTGGGGTCTCGAGCGCGGCTACTGCATGATGATCGGCGGAGACGTCGCTGCGGTGCAGCGCCTCGATCCGATTTTCGCGCAACTTGCGCCCGGTATCGGCGCCATCCCGCGCACCCCGGGCCGCGAGAATACCTCGGGCACCGCCGAGCACGGATATCTGCATTGCGGGCCGAACGGCGCCGGGCATTTCGTCAAGATGGTTCACAATGGAATCGAATACGGCATCATGGCCGCTTACGCCGAAGGGCTTGGGATCCTGCGCGCGGCGAACGTCGGTAAGCGGGCCGGCGAAGTCGACGCCGAGACCACCCCGCTGCGCGATCCACAGAACTACCAGTACGACCTGAATCTCCCGGACATCGCCGAGGTGTGGCGGCGCGGCAGCGTGATCGCCTCCTGGCTGCTAGACCTCACCGCCGCGGCGCTGTGTGGTGACCCCGGACTCGCCAAATTCGCCGGCCACGTGTCCGACTCCGGCGAGGGGCGTTGGACCATCAAGGCGGCGATCGACGAAGGCCAGCCGGCTCCGGTGCTCACCACCGCGCTCTACGAGCGTTTCAGTTCCCGCGGCGAGGCGGACTTCCAGGCGAAGCTCCTCTCGGCGATGCGCTACGGGTTCGGCGGGCACCTCGAAAAGCCGGCGAAATGAGTCCCAGCCAGACGAGGTTCACATGAACGATACCCACAGTGACGCGCTGGTGTTCTTCGGGGCAACCGGCGATCTGGCGCACAAGAAGATCTTTCCCGCGCTGCAGGCGATGATCAAGCGCGGCACGCTCGCGGTGCCGGTGATCGGCGTCGCCAAGGCCGGCTGGGGCATCGAGCAGTTGAGGGAGCGTGCGCGCGACAGTCTGGAGAAGCACGGCGGCGGCGTCGATCCGGAGGCGTTTGCCAAGCTGACTTCGCTGCTGTCATACGTGGACGGCGACTATGCGGATCCGGCCACGTTCCGCACGCTGCGCAAGCTGCTCGGCGAGTCGCGCCGTCCGGCGCATTATCTGGCCATTCCGCCGTCGCTGTTCGGCAAGGTGGTCGAGCAGCTCGCGCAGGCCGGCTGTACCCAGGAGGGCACCCGCGTGGTGGTGGAGAAGCCCTTCGGCCGCGATCTGCAGTCCGCGCGCGCGCTCAATCAGATCCTGCTGCACTCCTTCGACGAGGAGCACATTTTCCGCATCGACCATTACCTCGGTAAACGGCCGGTGCACAACCTGGTGTTCTTCCGCTTCACCAATGCGCTGCTGGAGGCGTTCTGGAACCGGGATTACATCAAGAACGTGCAGATCACGATGGCCGAGAACTTCGGGATCCAGGGTCGCGGCGCGTTCTACGACCCGATCGGCACGGTGCGCGACGTCGTGCAAAACCATCTGTTCCAGGTCATGGCCACTCTCGCCATGGAGCCGCCCGCGCGCACCGACAGCGAGTCGATCCGCGACGAGAAGGTCAAAGTGCTGAAAGCGATCCCCGCGATCACGCCGGCCGATCTGGTGCGCGGGCAGTTCCGCGGCTATCTCGATGAGAAAGGCGTCGCACCGGGTTCTAAGACCGAGACCTTCGCGGCCCTGCGGCTCGCGATCGACAACTGGCGCTGGCAGGGCGTGCCGTTCTACATCCGAGCGGGGAAATCGTTGCCCGTGACCTGCACCGAGGTGATCGCGCATCTGCGCCGGCCGCCAGCGATGTATCCGGGGTGCACGCCGCAGCACGACTACTTCCGTTTCCGCATCAGTCCGCAGAACGAGATGGCCATCGGACTGAACGTCATGGACGAAGCGGAACTCGGCATCGGCCAGACCAACGAGCTGCTGGCGAGCCGGCATGCCGGCTGCAACGAAATGGACGCCTACGAGCGGGTGCTCACCGACGCGATGGCGGGCGACCGGACGCTGTTCGCCCGCGAGGACTACGTGGAGGAGGCCTGGCGCATCGTCGACCCGGTCCTGAAGGCGAGTACGCCCGTATATCCCTACGA
The DNA here is from genome assembly GCA_021809525.1 of Pseudomonadota bacterium. Classification (GTDB taxonomy): domain Bacteria; phylum Pseudomonadota; class Gammaproteobacteria; order Steroidobacterales; family Steroidobacteraceae; genus 13-2-20CM-66-19. Next base: position 49,948 of record JAKAYU010000001.1, read on the forward strand.
GCCCGGCACCTGGGGTCCACAGGAAGCTGCGCGCGTGGCTCCGCCGGAGGGTTGGTATAACCCGGACGTGTCGGTTTAGGAACATCGGGTCCACTCGGCGATCCGAGCGTCGAATGCAGCGGACTCATTTGCGCGGCGGTGACGTGCGCCGCACCGCTCGGGCGCCAAAATGGCTCCGGTGCGAGCCATAACACTCAAGTTCGGTTGCGACATGACGTCGCACAGTCCATCTCGGGCATACGCTTGCGAGGCGTTCGGTGCTGGAGGAGCTCCGATTCGCCGCTGGTGCGTCGATCACCCCCCGTCAACAACCGAGCCGTGACGACAAGGGAGAGCGGGCCCGGAACACTGTGGAGAGGGAGATTTCGTCTAGGCGAGATCGAACAGACCGCGCAGCCGTGCGGGCTCGCAGCGAAGATACTGCTTCGGCGCGCGTACCTGTCCACCGAGCTCCGCGGCCGCGTGCCAGGGCCAGCGCGCGTCGTACAGCACCGTGCGGGCGAGCGCGACGAGATCCGCATCCCCGGTGGCGACGATGGCTTCCGCCTGCTCGAAGCCGGTGATCAATCCGACCGCTATGACGGGAATGCGCACGGCAGCCCGTACGGCGCGCGCGAGCGGCACCTGATAGCCGGGTCCTACCGGAATCTTCTGTCCCGGGTGCAGCCCGCCGCTCGAGACGTGTATGGCGTCGCAGCCGTGCTCCTGCAGCTTGCGTGCGAATGCGATCGTCTGCTCCACGTCCCAGCCGCCATCGCACCAATCCATCGCCGACACGCGCACCGAGACGGCTCTGCCGGCTGGAAACGCGGCACGCACCGCATCGAACACCTCAAGCGGGAAGCGCAGACGGTTCTCGAGCGAGCCGCCGTACTCGTCGGTGCGCTGATTGGCGAGCGGAGAGAGAAACTGGTGCAGCAGATACCCGTGCGCGGCGTGGACCTGCACGGCGTCCAGGCCGATGCGGGCCGCGCGGACCGCCGCCGCAGCGAACGCATCGCGCACCGCGCGCATGCCGCTGCGATCGAGCGCCGCCGGGGTGCTCTGCCCATCGGCGAAGGGAATCGGTGACGGTGCGACCGTCTGCCAGCCGTGCGGAACGTCGGGCACAAGCTGCTGTCCGCCCTTCCAGGGCACTTCGGTCGAGGCCTTGCGGCCGGCGTGGGCCAGCTGCACCGCAATGGGCATGGCCGACCAGCGGCGGATACGCTCCACCGTGTTTCCCATGGCCGCTTCCGTCGCATCGTCCCAGAGGCCGACGTCCCCGTAGGTGATGCGGCCCTCGGGCAGCACGGCAGTCGCCTCGATCGTGAGCAGGGCGGCCCCGGAGAGCGCCAGATGGCCGAGGTGAATGAGATGCCAGTCGCTCATGCGGCCATTGTCCGCAGAATACTGGCACATCGGTGCGATCACGATGCGGTTGACGAGATCGAGATTGCGAATGCGAAGCGGCGTGAAGAGAGCGGGCTTGTTCATTGCGGCCGGAATTCTTCAGTGTCGGACTGAGCTCTGGATGGCACGAATTTTAGCAGCGAGAGCGCCTCCTGACGACCGGGCGAGGTAGCCTCGCCCGTCTGCCGCGGTGCCGAGCGTTGCCGGCCGTTCAGCGACGCATGCGGTGCTCGCGATCCTGCTCCCGGACGATGATGTCGGCGAGCGCCGCCGCGTCGCCGGCCAGCCGCCGGACCAGGTCGTCCAGGGACAAAATGCCCGCCAGCTTGCCGGCATCGTCGAGCACCGGGACGCGGCGTACACCGTGCGCTCGCATGCGCTCGATCGCCTCTTCGGCTTCTTCGCAGGTGCGCGCGATCACGAGCGGCACACGCATGATTTCCCGTACGGTCACCTTGGCCGGATCCAGATCCTTCGCCAGCACTTCGACCACGATGTCGCGGTCGGTGACGATCCCGATCGGCGCTCGGTCTTCCTTACTGTCGTCGATCACGACCAGATCCCCTACGTGCAGCTCGCGCATGAGACGGGCCGCATGCAGCGCGGTGATATCGGCGGCGCAGTAGATGACATCCGGTGTGCACAGCTCTTCCAATTTCATGATCTGGGCTCCTCAGTATCGATGCGAACACTTCCGTCCACGCGCCGCGGCACGGCCCGCTCCTCAACGCGCGAGCACATGCGCCAGATGGAGCCATTGCGGTTCGAGGGGCTTGTTGGCGCGTACCGCATCGCCGAGCGCGCTCGTGGTAATCTGTCCGCCGGCAAGGCCGAGCAGGATTCCGTGCTCGCCTCCGCACAGCCGCTCGACGGCCGTGGCGCCGAGCAGCGTCGCGCTCAGGCGGTCAAAGGCCCCCGGGCTGCCGCCGCGCTGCACGTGGCCGAGTTTCGTGACGCGCAATTCGAAGTTCAGCCGCGCGGCATGCTCGGTGAAATGGCGCGCGAGGGCGTCCACATTGTGCCGGGCACCTTCGGCCACGACTACGATCGCGTGACTCTTGCCGCGCTGGTAGGCCTCCTGGATCGCAATCGCGACGTCCTCGGGGGACTCCTCGGCCTCCGGTATGACGATCGCCTCGGCGCCGCCGCCAATACCTGCCATCAGCGCCAAGTAGCCGCAGGCGCGCCCCATCACTTCAACCAGGAAGACACGTCCGTGCGCGGATGCCGTCACCCGCAGCCGGCTGATGGCCTCAAGCGCCACATCGAGCGCCGTGGTCGCGCCCAGCGTGACCTCGGAGCCGGCCAGATCATTGTCGATGGTCGAGGCGATGCCGACCACCGCGACGCCGCGCTCGGAAAGCGCGAGCGATCCATGCTGCGAGCCGTTGCCCCCGATTACGATCAGTCCTGTTATTCCGCGCCCGGCAAGCTGCCGCACGGCGCTGTGCTGGCCCTCGTCGGTGAGAAAGGCGGGACAGCGGCTGGTACCGAGCATGGTGCCGCCGCGGTCGATGATGCCTCCGACCTCGCGGGCTCCGAGGTGGATGAAATCCCCGGCGATGAGTCCCGTAAAGCCGTGGCGCACGCCGAATATCTCGAGATCGCGCGCGAGGCCGGTCCGCGCGACGGCGCGGATCGCCGGATTCATGCCCGGCGCATCGCCGCCGCTGGTCAGAACCGCAATTCTGCGCTTCATGCCTCAGGATCCCTTGAGGCGCCCGCGCCAGCTGCCGGCGCGCCGTCCGGCGACCGCAGCCGGCTTTCGATGCGCTGCTCATTGCGCACTGTGCTGGAGACGTCGCTGATCTCGCCGGACAGTACGTCGATCACATCGTCGAGCGCGAGAATGCCCGTCAGCATGCCGGCCGCCCCGACCACCGGGAGTCGCCGCACACCCATGCGCCGCATGGTGTGCAGCGCCTGATCGAGCGGATCGGTCTCATCGACCATGGCCGGGTACTGCTTCATGAGATCAGCGACGGTGAGCGACATGGGGTCCGCCGCGCGCGCCACGACGGAGATGACGATGTCCCGGTCGGTCAGAACCCCGACCGGCCGCCCATACGTCGTGTTCGGTTCCGGTTCGACGACCACAAGAAACCCGACATGCTGCTCGCGCATCAACTGCGCGGCGGTGACCAGATCGGTGCCCGGATTGACGGTAACGACCTGATGCCTGCAAATGCTTCCGACGTTCATGACCGTGCCATCCCGGTGGAGTGACGTGTTGAGTTCTTGGCCGGCGCTATGCGGCTGATTGCGTGCCGGCCGCGGACAGCTCTTTCTCCAGCTGCAGCACGCGCAGCGTCGTCGGCAGCAGCGCATCGGGGTTGAGCCCGATCGAATCGATGCCGAGGCGCACCAGATCCGCCGTGATCTGCGGATAGTCCGATGGCGCCTGGCCGCAGATCCCGGAGTGTCGGCCATTGCGCCGGCAGCCTTCGACCGCCAGCTTCAACAGCTTGCGTACCCCGGGGTCCCTCTCGTCGAACTCGAACGCGACGGTTGAGGAGTCCCGATCCACCCCGAGCGTGAGCTGCGTGAGGTCGTTGGAGCCGATTGAAAACCCGTCGAAGATCCGGCTGAACTCGTCTATCAGCAGGACGTTGTTCGGGATCTCACACATGACATAGATCTCGAGGCCATTCTGACCCCGCTCGAGCCCGAGCTCGCGCATGCGCTTCACCACTGCGGCGCCTTCCTCGAGCCGCCTGCAGAACGGAATCATCGGCGTGATGTTCACGAGCCCCATGAGATCCCGCGCCCGCTTCAGCGCGGCGCATTCGAGCGCGAACCCCTCGGCATAGGCTGGGTGGGTGTAGCGGGCGGCGCCCCGGAAGCCGAGCATCGGGTTCTCCTCCTTCGGCTCGAACCAGCGGCCGCCGAGCAGACCGGCATACTCGTTCGTCTTGAAGTCGGACATCCGCACGATGACTGGCTTCGGATAGAACGCCGCGGCGATCGTGCCGAGACCTTCGGCCAGATGTTGGATGAAGAACTCACTCGGTGCGGCATAGCCACGCGTCAGCTCGCTAAGCGTGCGGCGCTCGGCTTCATCGGCGACGCGCTCCGGATGCAGCAGCGCCATCGGGTGCGCCTTGATGTACTCGGTGATGATGAACTCCATGCGCGCCAGCGCCACCCCGTCATTCGGCAGGAAGCTCATCTGGAATGCGATCTCCGGGTTGGCCATGATGAGCATCATCTTGGTGCGCGGCCGCTCGAGCGTCGTGAGGTCGGTACGCCGCACCTCGAACGGAATCCTGCCGGCATACACTTTGCCGATATCGCCCTCGGCGCAGGAGACGGTCAGCTGCTGCCCGCTCGAGAGCCGCTCAGTGGCGTTCGCGGCCCCGACTACCGCGGGTATGCCGAACTCGCGGGCGATGATCGCCGCATGGCAGGTGCGCCCGCCGCGATTGGTCACGATCGCCGCCGCGCGCCGCATGATCGGCTCCCAGTCCGGAGTGGTGCTGTCGGTGACCAGCACCTCGCCCGAACGGAACGAGGCGATTTCACCGACGTTGTTGATCACGCGTGCCGGTCCGCCGGCGATCTTCGCTCCGACGGCGTGCCCGGTCACGAGCGGCTCGGGCGCTGCGCCCAGCCGATACTCCTCGAGCATCGTCGGGTGGCGGCGCGACGCGCTTGTCTCCGGTCGGGCCTGCACCACGTAGAGGCGCCCGTCGAGGCCGTCCTTCGCCCACTCAATGTCCATGGGCACCTCGTGCCCGGCCTGCTTGCTGTAGTGGCGTTCGATTTTGAGCGCGTAATCGGCGAGCACGAGCACGTCTTCGTCGCTGATGCAGTAGCCTGCCCGCTCCTCGGCCGTGGTCGGCACGTTGCGCGTCGGCTCGTGCGCCGGTTCATCAGCGTAGATCATCTTGATCTGCTTGCTGCCGAGAGTATGGCGAAGTACTGCCCGATGGCCGGCGGTGAAGGTCGGCTTGAACACCATGAATTCATCCGGCTCGACCGCGCCCTGCACGATGTTCTCCCCGAGACCGTAGCTGCCTGTGATGAGCACCACGTCGCGAAAGCCGCTTTCCGTGTCGAGCGTAAACAGCACCCCGCTCGCGCCGCGGTCGGCGCGGACCATTTTCTGCACAGCGATCGACAGGGCAACCTTGAAATGATCGAAGCCGTTGTCGGCGCGGTAGTGGATGGCGCGATCGGTAAAGAGGCTCGCGAAACAGCGCCGGCACGCCTCCAGCAGCCGCGCCTCACCCTGGATGTTGAGGAACGAGTCCTGCTGTCCGGCGAAGCTCATCGTCGGCAGATCCTCCGCGGTGGCGGAACTGCGTACGGCCACGCTCATTTGCGCCCCGGACTCCTCGCGCAGGCTGCGGTAGGCGGTGAGAATCTCCTGCTGCAACTCGGGGGGCAGACCCGCGCCATAAACCATCTCCCGCGCCTTTTGCCCGCAGCGGGCGAGCTCGCGAGGGTCATCGACGCGCAGATCCGCGAGCAGCTGGTGCAACGGCTGCCAGACCTGAGCGTGCTCGAGTACGTAGTGGTAGGCATCGGTGGTGATCGCAAAGCCGTTGGGAATCAGCACCCCCTGCGGGCGCAGTGCTCCGTACATTTCCCCGAGAGAGGCCGTCTTGCCGCCGACGAGCTTCAAGTCGGCGGCCGAGATCTGGTCGAAGAACCGGATATAGCGTGGCGCAGGAGACATGCTCACCTCTCTGGCTGCAAGCCGCAGGCAATAATGGCGCGGCCGAATCGACCCGCCGCGTTACCGCTCTTTCCTCTACAACGCTACGCGCCTGCGGGAGGCAGTGAATCCGCAGTTGTGCCTATCGGCCGCGCGGGGATCCGCCGGGCGCTGCGGAAAATGCGGATCGTGCGCGGGGGAGGCGCCGTCTGAGAATTTGACCCCGGCGTGGGGCGGCAGGGTCTCGGCAGCCCGAGCGGCGCCTGGAGGCTGCGTGAATGAAACGCAATGCGTCGCGGACTCGCGCTGCGGGCGTCGAGTTGGACGAGAAAGTCGCCTTTCTCGCCGATGCGCGCCATTATCCCCACCGCCCGGGCTCAGTGCAGACTATCGAGACGCACTTCGCGTGGATATTCATCGCCGGGGAGCGCGCCTACAAACTGAAGAAGCCGCTGCACCAAGCGTCGATGGATTACCGCACCGTTGCGCTGCGTGAGCGGGCTTGCCGTGCGGAGCTCGTCCTCAACAGGCGACTTGCGCCACATGTCTACCGCCGCTTGGTGCCGCTGCGCCGCGCCAGCGATGGACACTTGATGATTCGTGCCGGCGCAGGTGGCGTAGTGGACTGGTTGGTGCAGATGCGCCGGCTCCCGCAGGAACGCATGCTCGACCGGGCCATCTGTGCGCACCACGTGGCTGCGGGGGACCGCGAGCGGGTGGTGCGATGTCTTGTGAGCTTCTTCCGCCGCGCAAGGGCGTTGCCGATGCCCGATCGCGCTTACCGGACCTACACGCGCGAACAGATCCACGCCAGCGCGCGGACGCTCCATGCCCGCGATCTTGGGCTTGCGGCGGAACGTGTGGATCGTGTGATTCGACTGCAGCTCGGCTGGATGGTGCGGCATGGGGAATTGTTGCGGGGACGTGGTGCATTGCTGCGCGACGGGCATGGTGACCTGCGCCCCGAGCATGTGTTTCTCGGTACCGCGCGCCAGAGCGCCTGTGTGATTGATTGTCTCGAATTCGACTCGCGTCTGCGCCGGATGGATCCGGCGGAGGAAATGGCGTTCCTGGCATTGGAGTGCACGAGGCTCGGCGCGGCGCGGTTGGCTCGCGATCTGCTCGAGCGGTATGCCCATGCGATGCACGATCCACTGCCTCGGGCGCTGACGGCCTTTTATATGAGCCGCCGAGCCGTGGTCCGCGCGCAGATCGCCGCTTGGCACCTGCGCGACCCGGCGTTCGCGCGCCGTGCACGACAGTGGCGGGCGAGAGCGTATTCCTATCTTGACGATGCGTTGCTGCACCTTCGGCGGGCCGACCGGGGGGCGTAAGTCGCCGGTGTGCGCAAATGCCGGATGGCTCGTGGTCCGGTGCGCCCGCGCTCAGCCCGGCCAATGCTCGAGCAACGGCGCCACCGGCTCGCCGGCGAGCATGCGGCGCAGCGCTGCTGCGAACAACGGTGCGACCGGCAGGGTGACGAGTCGGTCCGTTGCGCCGGGGGCGTGCGCGGCGGGCAGGGCGAACCCGACACTATCGGTGGTCGTGATGCTGTCGATCGGCTCAGCCGCGATGAGCGCGGCGAGGCCGGCGTCGAGCGGCGTGTGCGTCACGGCGACGTGCACCGCGGCGGCCCCGCCTTCGCGGCACGCGGAGGCGGCGCGGATGAGCGTGCCGCCGGTGGCGCACAGGTCATCGAGCACGACTGCGCTGTG